>JBDSLV010000368.1:0-16052 GCA_039916205.1 Mesorhizobium sp.
TCTGCGATCCTGCCTGCACAGTCACGTGGCCGGCGCCGCCGACGGAGACCAGCTCCATGTCACATCCCGACCAGCCCGCTGCCGACGCTTTGCCGGGCGATCATCCCGCACAGGGCGTGCAGCTCGAATTCCGCGACCGCATGTCCTATGGCGACTATCTGCGCCTCGACCGCGTGCTCGACGCCCAGGCGCCGCTGTCGGACGCGCATGACGAACTGCTCTTCATCATCCAGCACCAGACCTCCGAGCTCTGGATGAAGCTAGCTCTGCACGAGATCGGTGCCGCGATCCGCTCGATCCGCGCCGACCGCCTCGAACCGAGCTTCAAGATGCTGTCGCGCGTCGCCCGCATCTTCGAGCAGTTGAACAACGCCTGGGATGTGCTGCGGACGATGACGCCCAGCGAATACACCGAGTTCCGCGACGCGCTCGGCCAGTCCTCGGGTTTTCAGTCCTGGCAGTATCGCGCCATCGAATTCATGGCCGGCAACCGCAACCTCGCCATGCTCGGCCCGCACAAGCACCGGCCGGAGCTTAGCGGGAAACTTGAGGCGGTCCTGGCCGAGCCGTCGCTCTACGACGAAGCGCTGCTGCTCTTGGCGCGCAACGGCTTCGACATCGGCGCCGACGCCAGGCGCACCGACTGGCGCGAGACGCGCACCGAGAACGAAGAGGTGCTGGTCGCCTGGCAGACCGTCTATCGCGACCCGCAGCGCTATTGGATGTTCTACGAGCTGGCCGAGAAGCTGGTCGATTTCGAGGACTATTTCCGCCGCTGGCGCTTCAACCACGTCACCACGGTCGAGCGCATCATCGGCCTGAAGCGCGGCACCGGTGGCACCTCGGGCGCGTCCTATCTCAAGAAGATGCTCGAAGTGGTGCTGTTCCCGGAACTCTGGACAGTCCGTACCCGACTTTGACGTGAAAAGGCCCGTTCGTACGAACGAGCCTTTTTTGATGGGCCAAGCCTCAGCACTCAGCGACAAAAACGCCCCGGCCAGTTTCCTCAGGTGACGGCTTCCTTGACCGCGAAGCGCTGGTCCTTCCAGGCCTCCGTGCGCAGGATATCTTCCAGCACGTCGACCGCCTGCCACACATCGGTGTAGCTGACATAGAGCGGCGTGAAGCCGAAACGGATGGTCGAGGGCGCGCGGAAATCGCCGATCACCCCGCGATCGATCAGGGCGCGCATGACCTGATAGCCGTGGTCGTGAAGGAACGACACCTGGCTGCCGCGCTTGGCCCCGTCGCGTGTGCTCTCCAAAGTGAGACCAAAAGCACCGCACCTTGCTTCGACGAGCTGGATGAAGAGCTCCGTCAGCGCGGAGCTCTTTTTGCGCACGGCCGCCATGTCGACGTCGTTCCAGATATTTAGCGCGCCTTTCAGCGCCCGCATCGACAGGATCGGTTGCGTGCCGCACAGGAACCGGCGGATGCCGGTACCGGCGACATAACCACGCTCGAAGGCAAAGGGCCGCGCATGGCCCCACCAGCCACTGAGCGGCTGGCGGACATCCGCAAGGTGCCTCTCGGCCGCGTAGATGAAAGCCGGAGCGCCGGGGCCGCCATTGAGGTATTTGTAGGTGCAGCCGACGGCGAAATCGGCTTTCGCCTGGTCCAGCTCGACCGGCATGGCGCCGGCGGTGTGGCACAGATCCCAGATGATCAGCGCGCCGGCCGCATGCGCCTTGCGTGTCAGTGCAGCCATATCGCGCAATTCGCCCGACTTGTAGTTCACGTGGTTGACCAGAATGACGGCGACGCGCTCGTCGATCAGGTCCTCGATGTCAGTTGCGTCGACACCTTCGAGCCGAAGCACTACGCCCGGACGGGTCGAGGCAACGCCTTCGGCCATGTAGAGATCGGTCGGGAAACTGTCGCCCTCGGCGATGATGACGGAGCGGTCCGGCCGCATCTCCAGTGCCGCGTGAAGCACCTTGTAGATGTTGGTCGATGTCGTGTCGCAGACAACCGTCTGGCCGGCCGCGGCACCGATCAGGCGGCCGAGCTGGTCACCGAGCGTGGTCGGCATGTCGAACCAGCCCGCCGTGTTCCAGGCCCGGATGAGGTCCTCGGCCCATTCCTGCGTCGATGCCGTCCGCAGCTCATCGAATACGGCGTGGGATGCCGCCCCGAGCGAATTGCCGTCGAGATAGATCACCCCTTTCGGCAGAATGAAGCGGTTGCGCATGTCACGTAGCGGGTCGGTGGCATCCATGGCCTCGATTGCCGCGAGATCTGGAATATTCATGATACGATCAGTCCTTGGTTATTCGCGGATGGTTTCGCGCGCGGGCGCTGGGCCGCGGCTGCGCTTCAGGCTTGGAAGGGCCAGCATGGCGAGCACGAACAGGCCGGTAGCAAGCTTCAGGTCGGGAGGCGGCATGCCGGCTGCGAGACATAGCGACACCAGCTGGTAGTAGACGACTGCTCCGACGAAGGGCGCCAGCAACTGGCGGCGCACTGTCTGCTTGCCGATAATGGCCTCGCCGATCATCAGCGCGGCAAGTCCGTTGATCAGAATGCCGAGGCCCATATTGACGTCGGCGAAGCCTTGTGACTGAACCATCAGCGCGCCGCTGGTTGCCGAAAACGCGCTGGCCAGGCCGACGCCGCCAATGGTCGCCGCCCAGACATTGATGCCCTGGGCTTCCGCCATGTCGGGATTGGCACCGACGGCACGCACAGCGGTGCCTTTCTCGGTCTTGAAGAACATGTTGAGCAGCAGGAAGACAACGAGGCCGATCAGTCCGGCGACGGCGATCTTGCTTGCCGGAAAACCGGGGCGCATGAACGGCGCCCAGTCGAACACAGCAGGAGTACCAAAGACCGAAAGGTTCGACTTGCCCATGATGCGCAGGTTGATGCTGTAGAGCATCGTCATCATCAAAATGCCGGCAAGCAGCGTGTGGATGCGGAAACGCAGATGGATGAACGCGGTGCAGCAACCGGCAGCGAAGCCCGCGATCAACGCGGCGGCGATGGCGGTCAGCGGCGATGCGCCGCCAGCAAGCAGAACCCCGCAGACGCAGCCGCCAAGCGGAAACGCCCCTTCGCTGGTGAGGTCGGGGAAATTCAGCATGCGGAACGGGATCATGATGCCGAGGACGACAAAAGCCAGGATCAGGCTTTGCGCCAACGTGACGGGAATGATGGCGATGAAGCTGGTCAGAACTGTCTGGATAAAGTCCATGATGATCAGCTCGCCAACAGCATGCGGTCGGTCTTGACGGAGAAGTGGCCGATCAGGTCGGCAACGGTGACCGTCGCCTTTTCCGCTCCAGTGACTTCAAGGCGAACCCGCCCTGCGTCGAGCATGACAACGCTGCTGCCATATTCCACCGCGTGCTGCATGTTGTGGGTCACCATCAAGGTCGTGAGCTTGAGCGCCTCGACCGCGCGAACCGTTGCCTTCATGACAATGTCGGCGGTGCGCGGATCGAGAGCGGCGGTATGTTCATCGAGCAGCAGCAGATCTGGTGAGCCTCCCACGGCCATGATCAGCGACAGCGATTGCCGTTGCCCGCCCGAGAGAAGATCGACGCGGGTATCGAGCCGGTTCTCCAGACCAAGGCCGAGCATGGCCAGGCGCTCGCGGTAGGCCGCGATGCGGGTGGGGTTCAATCCCTGACGCAAGGTACGCTTCTTGCTGCGCAGATCAGCCAGCAGCATGTTTTCCGCGACCGTCATGGAGGCGGCGGTGCCGCGCATCGGGTCCTGGAAAACGCGCGCAAGCCGCATGGCGCGCATGTGCACCGGCAGATTGGTGACGTCAGCGCCGTTGATCAGGATCTGGCCGGAATCAAGCACCAGAGACCCTGAAATCGCGTTGAGCATGCTGCTCTTGCCGGCCCCGTTGGAGCCGATGACGACCGCGAATTCGCCCGTGGCGAGCGACAGGCTGAGACCATCCAGCGCGATCTTTTCGTCGGCCTGCCCCTTGTAGAATACCTTGCGTGCAGATCGGATTTCGAGCATCCGTCCCTCCCGGAAAAAGTGACGGCGTCAGGGACGCCGCCACTTGTTGACGAAGCTCGATGTCAGTCGACGATGCAGCCGCAATCGGCCAGCGAAGCCGGGATTTCGATGCCAAAGGCGGCCATCGCCTTCTTGGAAATCAGCGCCGAGTGGTCCTTGTAGGCAGGCCGCGAAGGCGCGATCGTCTTGGGATCCTTGCCTTTCAGGATTTCCGCCGCGATGTTGCCGGCGTTGACGCCGACCTGCTCGTAGTTGACCGCGAAGCTCGCCGGCACGACGCCGCCGCGCACGGCATTGTCGTCGGCGTTGACGACCGGGATACCGGCCTGACGCGCTGCCGCCGAGACAGCCGCGATCGCCGGCTGGATGAGGTTGGAAGTCGGCCCGTAGATAACGTCGGCCTTGCCTGCCAGTGAGGCGATGCGCTGCTGGATGTCATTGACGTTGTCGATGCCAACCTCGACGACTTCGAACCCGGCAGCCGGTGCTGCTTCCTTGATCTTTTCCAGGAGCGCGACGTCGTTCGCTTCGCCCGGATTGTAAGGCACGCCAAAGCGCTTGGCGTTCGGCAGCAGTTTCTTGGTGAAAGCCATCACCGCCGCGACATCCTGAAGGTCGCTCGCGCCGGTCATGCCTTCGTCTCCGGCGTCCCACGACGGAACTAGCTTGGCGGCGACCGGATCGGTCACGGCCGCGAAGACGATTGGAATTCCCGAACCGGCCAATGCCTTCTTGGCGATCTGCGAGACCGGTGTGGTGACGGTGTACATCAGCTTGGGCTGGTCGGCCTGAAGCTTGGCAATCATCTGCGGAACCAGCGACGCATCGAAATTGGTATGGCTCTCCGTGTAGACGACTTCCTTGCCTTCATTGAACCCGTTCGCGGCAAGCGCTTTCTTGAAACCGGCGACGGCGGCATTCAACTGCGGATGTTCGCCAAAATTGGCGATGCCGATGCGGATCTGATCAGCGGCCGAAGCGCCGATATTCGCCATCAGGACGCCAGCCAGGGCCAATCCCGGCAGCCAAGCGGATTTCAACTTCATCATCATTTCCTCCCAGATTTGATTGGTGCCGCCTACGGTGCGGCAACTGTGGCAATCATGATCAGTCCATCCATGCCTGTCAAACATTATATATAATTCTTGCCACACCTTCACATGATATATAATTCTTCCCAGGTCAGCTGATGGACGAGAGCGCATGCAGGATCAGAAGAGCTCGACGAAGACCGAGGCGGCTTATCAGCTGCTGCGGCGCGATATCCTCACCACCCGCCTCATGCCGGGCGCGCCTCTCAAACTGAGCGCGCTGCGCGGCACCTACGGCGTCGGATGGACGCCTCTGCGCGAGGCATTGTCGCGGCTGGAAGCCGAGCGCCTGGTCACCGCGATCAGCAATCGCGGCTTTGCCGTCGCGCCCGTATCGAGAGCCGAACTCGAGGATCTGGCGCGCGCGAGGATGGTTGTCGAGATCCCCCTGTTCCTGGAATCGATCGAGAAAGGCGGCAAGGCATGGGAAGATGCCGTCGTCACCGCCCATTACCGGCTCTCCCGCTGCAAGACCGCGGTTGACGATCCTTCGGACGAGGCCGTCGACAAATGGGACGAGAGCCACGAGGCTTTCCATGCGGCGCTGCTGAGTGCGTCGACCTCCAACTGGCTGTTGCGATTCCGCTCGACAATCGCCGACCAGTTGCGCCGGCATCATCGTTTTCTCGGCCTGGCGCCGACATTGCGGGCCGCGGCCGGGCTCAAGGATGGCTATGAAGAAGCCATGGACGCATTGCGTGAAGCGATTGCGATCGAGCATCACACCGCGATCATGGAAGCGGCGCTGGACCGTGATGTCGAGCGGGCAAAGGCGTTGATGGTGGCCCACATCGGCTACACGCTGCATGTCTATGTCCACAGCGAAGACAACAACGCGAGCAAATACACCGCGCGTGCCGGCAGCTTGAAGACGGTCGGCAAATGACGTCAACGCTCCCGCGCCGCCCGACACTCGAGGAGATTGGCGCGGCTCGCGACCGGCTGGCCGCGTCGTTGCCACGAACACCGCTGCTGCGTGTCGATGTTGGCCGGGCCGACCAGCGGATATTCCTCAAGCTCGAGACTCTATCGCCCATAGGCGCCTTCAAGATCAGGCCGGCGCTGAATGCCTTGCTGTCCCGAGATGCCGATGCATTACGGCATGGCGTCGCCACCATCAGTTCAGGCAACATGGCCTATGGAATGGCCTGGGCCGCAAGGGCGCTTGGCGTTCCAATGGCCGCCTACATGTATGCGGACGCACCCCAGACCAAGATCGATGGAGTCCGCCGCCTTGGTGGCGAGGTGCGTTTCATTTCGCACGAGACCTGGTGGCGATACATCACCGGAATTGAGCGTCCGGATATCGCTGAACTCCTGATAAATCCCGTCACCGATCAGGCGGTACTGGCGGGAAATGGCACCATCGGCCTGGAGATCGTCGAAGACCTGCCGGAAGTCGATTGCGTGCTGACACCCTACGGCGGCGGCAGCATGACAACCGGGGTCGCCAGCGCGGTCAAGGCATTGCGGCGCGACGCGAAAGTCTTCGCGGTCGAAGACGAAAACGCGGCGCCGGTCACCGCCGCCCTGGCGGCCGGGCGCATCGTCGAGATCGAGACACGCCCCTCCTTCATCAAGAGCATCGGTGGGCCGTCGCTGGTGCCTGAACTATGGCCTTTGGCAAACCAGCTTATCGACGGCGCTATCACCGTCAGCCTTCAGCAGGTGACGGAAGCAATGCGGCTGCTGTTTTCGAAGGCGAAGCTAGTGGCCGAAGGTGCCGGGGCCGCGTCTCTGGCGGCTGCTCTCCGCAGCGATCAGGCGACCGGCAACATCGTTTGTGTCATTTCCGGCGGCAACATCGATGCCGGCGCCTATGCGCAGGTTCTGGCCGGGGCGATCCCACCGGCATGACCTGGCGGCTTGTCGCGAACCCACCCGCGGTTGGCATTTTGGCTTCGTTTCGTTCACGGCAAATGCCGAGTCAGCATGGGTTAAAACCCCTGTTTTGAACGCCTGCCGGTGACTGAGGCCAAGGCTCACAATGGGCTGGGCCACACGGCATTAACCATAACGATTTCAACGCTGGAAAGCATGCACCAGCGACGAGAAATGGCCGGCGGCGAAGCCGTACAGTGCCGGCAATAATTTCAGCCGTCTTAACAAATTCATTAAACTTTAAACAGTTGCGGAACACAACTGGAACATATAGGGTTTGTTCTGGGTTTGTTTTTCCGATTCTGGTTTCAGAACTCCTGGGGGCTGCCATGCTGACGCGCAAGCAACATGAACTGCTGATGTTCATCCATGAACGCCTGAAGGAAAGCGGCATCCCCCCTTCCTTCGATGAGATGAAGGAGGCGCTCGATCTTGCCTCCAAGTCCGGCATTCACCGGCTGATCACGGCGCTGGAGGAACGCGGCTTCATTCGCCGGCTTCCCAATCGGGCCCGTGCTTTGGAAGTGCTGCGCCTGCCCGACTCGATCGCGCCCGGCCTCAATGCGGCGCGCAAGTTTTCGCCCAGCGTTATTCAAGGTGGCGGTGGTCAGGGCAGCCTCGGCCGGCAGATCAAACCAGCCTCCTCACGCATGCCTTCGGCTGGCAATGATGACGACGCGGTCTCCGCAGTGTCCATACCGGTGATGGGCCGTATCGCCGCCGGTGTGCCGATTGACGCCATCCAACACCAGACGCACTCGATCTCGGTACCGCCGGACATGATCATGGGCGGTGAGCATTATGCGCTGGAGGTCAAGGGCGACTCGATGATCGAAGCCGGTATTTTCGACGGCGACACGGTCATCATCCGCAACGCCGACACGGCAAGCCCGGGTGAAATCATCGTGGCACTGGTGGACGAAGAAGAGGCAACGCTAAAGCGGTTTCGCCGCAAGGGTGCCTCGATTGCGCTCGAAGCCGCCAATCCTGCCTATGAGACCCGCATCTTCGGGCCAGACCGGGTCAATGTGCAAGGCAAGCTCGTGGGATTGATCCGGCGTTATTGAGCCGGAGGCGCGGCCTGTTTCTCCGGCTTGACGTATGGCGGCAAGCCTCGCGCCTCACGTGAGAATTTTCGCTGCTCGTGCCAGGGCCGGTAAGGCCTGTCGACGGCGAAGCTGATCCGAGCGGGCATCGTTGCCGATTGTCGATCGAAGAAGATCGCGGCACTGCCGCTGCGGGCCAGTTGTCGCTTGGTCAAAATGAGGACCAGCGGATTGTGACACGGATCGTAGGCCGTGGCGTCGTTGATGATGATCAGGTCGGCAAACGCACAGGCTCTCCAGGCATCCTTGCGGTCCTCGACATGCGCGATGATCGCGCCGGACGGATGCCGGGCAACGCACACACCGGCCGTGCAGTAGAACGGCGCGCCTGATGGCAGATCGGCAGGGTCGATGTCGAACTGCGCGTCTTCCTTGCTGAACACCTCCGGCAAGACGATGGTTTCGGATCGCAGTGCGCGTTTCCAGTTGTCGACGGTGAATTCGTTCGGGCGCGGCCGGTTGACGGCAAGTTCGCCGCCGCCGATCGGCAGTGCGACCAGCCGCGCATCCTCGGAGACCAGCACGTCGGGCGTTTCGGCGCCGGAGACCGTCAACAGGCTGGCCAGCGCGAAGGGAACGGCTGCAAGCCGCAGCCAGGTCGTCGCCATTGTCGCGATGACCAAGGCAATCGTTGCCAGCAGGACCGACCGCTGCGAAATCAGACCGACGGCATCGACCGGCGAGCGCTCGGAAATCCAGCCGGATACGGCGATCATCGCGGTCAGCCCCTTGCCCATCAGGTAAAGGGCTGGCCCATCGAGCCCGAATGGCATCAGCAGCGCGCTGGCGACGGCCAGGAACATCACGACGGACACGATTGGCATGATGGCCAGATTGGCAAATAGGCTGAGCGGCGACACGCGCTGAAAATGCCAGATGGCAAACAGCGCCGTGGCGCTGCCGGCGATGATCGAGGTCATCGCCAGACCGCCCATCATCAGCAGGAACTTTCGCGTCAGAAAGCCGGGTAAGGAGCGCCGTGGCGGCGGCGTCCTGGTTTTTCCCGCGCGATAGTCCGACCAGCCGGCATAGGCGCCAACCAGGGCAGCGGTTGCCGCGAACGACATCTGGAAGCTGGGACCAACCACTTCGTGCGGCGATATCGCGATGACGGCGATGGCCGAGATCGCCAGATTGCGCATGGTCAGCGCCGCGCGGTCAAACAGGACTGCGATCAGCATCACTGCCAGCATGATGAAGCTGCGTTCAGCCGCCACCACGACGCCGGAAACGATAAGATATGCGGCGATCGAGAGAAGTGCCGCCGCCGCCGCGTATTTCTTGACCGGGCGGCGCGAAGAAAAATCCGGAAACAGGGCGAAGGCGCCACGCAGCATCGCCATGATGGTGCCGGCGACCAGCGCCATATGCAGGCCTGAGATCGAGATGATGTGATAGATGCCGGTGCGCCGCATCGACTCATTGATCTCTTCGGGAATGCCGGCGCGTACGCCGACGATCAATGCGGCGGCAATTTCGCCTTCAGCACCGCTAACGGTGCCGCGAATGTGATCGGCGATCGTCTCACGCGCATTCTCGATCGCCGCGGAAAGCCTGGCGGTGAACGGCATGCCTTGAGACGGAACAGGCTGCGGATTGCCAAGGAAAAAGCCGCTGCCGCCGATGCCGGAAAAATAGCTGTCGAAGGAGAAGTCATAGCTCTCCGGCCGCACCGGGCCGGTTGCCGGCAGCAGCTTGGCATAGCCGATAACCTGGGAGCCGGCGACCGTCTCAGCCGGTATTTTCCGCGCCGACAGGCGAACCCGTTCCGGCATGTAGCGCAGCTTCGGCCGCGCGGTCGAAATCACGTCGAGGGTCAGTCGAATACGGCCGTTTGCCATGCGGTCTATCGAGACGACACGACCGGTTAGTTGCGTCGAGATTTCCGAACCAAGCATCCGCGTGCCCGCCCGCCATGTCTCGACCTTGGCGGCAAGCATGCCGAGCGCGCACAACAGCGCCGCCACGAAACACAGATTGGTTCTGTGCCAGGAACGCGACGCGAATGCGCAGACCGCCATCAAGACGGCGGCGGCGATTGGCTTTGGAAAATCCGGCTCCGCCGCCAGTGAAAAATAGCCGATCGCTCCGCATGCCAGAAACACCGGCACGAGCAGGAACGCGATGCCGCGGTCAAGCTCCAGCCCAGCCGCAAGAGACACACTGTTGCGGACGCCAGGCAGGGAAACGCGGCGCAACGGCGAACGCAGACGCGTGACCGGACCGGCCTGGCGAACCGGACTTGGCGCCTGGACATTGGCAGGTGGATGGTCAAGAGGGTTTGCAGGCAGCGGAACGGCAACCGCCATGGCGGCCGACGGCATGGCAAACAATGATCGTTCGCTGACACCGATGACGGTATCCTCGCCCTCCTCCGCACCCCGGCTTCGTCCGGCCATCGGGTCTGCCCCTTGCGCCCTTGACCTCCTATGCTACATGAACGCGCAACGCGCGAAAGTCCGCGCCCCATACCCCGCTTCAGACGCTTCCCGAGAGTGCCATGTCCGACAAGGTCGTTACCCGTTTTGCTCCCTCGCCCACCGGCTACCTGCATATCGGTGGCGCGCGCACGGCGCTGTTCAACTGGCTCTACGCCAAGCATACGCAAGGCACGATGCTGCTGCGTATCGAGGACACGGATCGCGAGCGTTCCAGCGACGCGGCGACGGCGGCCATCCTCGACGGACTGACCTGGCTTGGCCTGTCATGGGACGGTGACGCGGTATCGCAATTCGAGCGCGCGCCGCGCCATCGCGAAGTGGCCGAGGACCTCGTGCGCCTGGGCAAGGCCTACTACAGCTATGAAACGCCTGCTGAACTCGACGCGATGCGCGAGGCAGCGCGGGCCAAGGGCCTGCCGCCACGCTATAACGGCCACTGGCGTGATCGTGACGCGTCCGAGGCGCCTCCCGGCGTCAAGGGTGCGATTCGCATCAAGGCGCCGTCAGAGGGCGAGACGGTTGTGCGGGACCGTGTGCAGGGTGACGTTCGCTTTCCCAACAAGGATCTCGACGATTTCATCATCCTGCGCTCGGACGGCAATCCGACCTACATGCACGCTGTTGTCGTCGACGACCACGACATGGGCGTCACCCACATCATCCGTGGCGACGACCATCTGACCAATGCCGCACGCCAGACTGTCATCTATGACGCCATGGGCTGGGATGTGCCGTCCATGTCGCACATCCCGCTGATCCACGGTGCTGACGGCGCCAAGCTGTCCAAGCGGCATGGCGCGCTCGGCGTCGAGGCCTATCGCGCCATGGGCTATTTGCCCGAGGCGCTGCTCAACTATCTGGCGCGGCTTGGCTGGAGCCATGGCGATGACGAGATCATGTCGATCAAGGACATGATTGCGTGGTTCGACATTGGCGACGTCAACAAGGGTGCCGCGCGCTTCGACTTCGCCAAGCTCGAGGCCCTGAACGGCGTGCATATGCGTCGCATGGATGACACCGAGCTGTTCGACATCTTCATCTCCACGCTGCCCCATCTCGAAGGCGGGCCGGCACTCGCCGCGCGCCTCGACGACAAAACCCGGGCACAGTTGCTGGCTGCCTTGCCGGGTCTCAAGGAGCGCGCCAAGACGCTGGTCGAACTGGTCGATGGTGCCGCCTTCCTGTTTGCCACGCGGCCATTGCCGATCGACGAGAAGGCAGCGCTGGTGCTCAATGACGATGCGCGCAACATCTTGCGCGGTGCGCATGCGGCATTGAACGCTGTTTCAGGCGACTGGACAGCAGCATCGGCGGAGGCCGCGATCCGCGACTATGCACTGGCGGGCGGGCACAAACTTGGGGGGGTTGCGCAGCCGTTGCGCGCTGCCTTGACCGGCAAAACCACGTCACCGGGCGTGTTCGATGTGCTGGCTGTGCTGGGCCGCGACGAGAGCCTGGCACGCATTGCCGATCAAATCGATTAGGAGCAATCTGGCCCAAGAAGATTGGCATTGAAAGGCGCGTTTCGCAGTGCAACATTAGGCCTTGGCCCAATCTGGCACGCACCCCCTAAAATGCGGTCGCGAATACGCGCATTCCGGTGATTTCGACGTGTCGCTTTGCAGAATTTGCCTTTGCCGGCATGAGGAAAGAAGAAGGAGTTTGCAATGACCGAAGCTGCGACAAAACTGGAGTTGGGCGGCAAGACCCAGGAGGCCACGGCAACGCTGGAATTCGCCGGCAAGACGCACGAATTCAAGGTGCGAAGTGGCTCGGTCGGACCCGATGTCATCGACATCGCCGCGCTCTACAGCACCACTGGCGCCTTCACTTACGACCCGGGCTTCACCTCGACCGCCAGCTGCGAGTCGGAGATCACCTTCATCGACGGTGACGCCGGCATCCTGCTGCATCGCGGCTACCCTATCGACCAGTTGGCCGAACATGGCGACTTCCTCGAAGTCTGCTACCTCCTGCTCTACGGCGAATTGCCGACCAAGGCACAGAAGGACGATTTCGACTACCGCGTGACACGCCACACCATGGTGCATGAGCAGATGTCTCGCTTCTTCACCGGCTTCCGCCGTGACGCGCATCCGATGGCGGTGATGTGCGGCGTGGTTGGCGCGCTGTCGGCCTTCTACCACGACTCGACCGACATCTCCGACCCCTACCAGCGCATGGTTGCGTCGATGCGGCTGATCGCCAAGATGCCAACGATCGCGGCCATGGCCTACAAATATCACATCGGCCAGCCCTTCATTTACCCGAAAAACGAGCTGAATTTCGCCGCCAACTTCCTGCATATGTGCTTTGCGGTGCCGTGCGAGGAATACAAGATCAATCCGGTGCTGGCGCGCGCCATGGAGCGCATCTTCATCCTGCACGCCGATCATGAGCAGAACGCTTCGACCTCGACCGTTCGTCTCGCCGGCTCATCGGGCGCAAATCCCTTCGCTTGCATTGCAGCCGGCATTGCCTGCCTGTGGGGCCCGGCTCATGGCGGCGCCAACGAAGCGGCGCTCAATATGCTGGGCGAGATCGGTCATGTCGACCACATCCCGGAATTCATCGCCCGCGCCAAGGACAAGAACGACCCGTTCCGGCTGATGGGCTTCGGTCACCGCGTCTACAAGAACTACGATCCGCGCGCCAAGATCATGCAGAAGACCGCGCACGAGGTTCTGGGCGAACTCGGCATCAAGGATGATCCGCTGCTCGACATCGCCATGGAATTGGAAAAAATCGCGCTCACCGATCCCTATTTCATCGAGAAGAAGCTCTACCCGAACGTCGACTTCTATTCCGGCATCACGCTGAAGGCACTGGGCTTCCCCACCACCATGTTCACCGTGCTGTTCGCGGTCGCCCGCACTGTCGGCTGGATCGCGCAGTGGAAGGAAATGATCGAGGATCCGCGCCAGAAGATCGGCCGCCCGCGCCAGCTCTATACCGGCGCACCGGAACGCGACTACGTGCCGATCGCCAAGCGCTGATCGACGAAGGTTCCGCAAAAAAAGGCGCCGTTCAAGGCGCTTTTTTTATGTGTTGAAGCACGACGCCAGCAGCGATCTCGCCTGATGGCTTGCCGGTGGCCATGCGCCGCGCGATCTCGGCAAACCCGTCCTTCTGCCAGGCGCGCATGCCGGTGTCGGCGAACAGCGCTTCCAACTGGCGGGCCAGATTGTTCGGCTTGACGTATTCGTTGTAGAATTCCGGGATCAACGCCCGGTCCGAGATCAGGTTCGGCAGCAGCGCCGACCAGACGGAAACAAGATAAGGCGCAACGACGCGGGCGACAGGGTCGAGCCTGTAGCAGGAAACAGTCGGCACGCCTGCGAGCGCCAGTTCCAGGGAGACTGTTCCCGACGCGATCAGCGCCGCGTCGGCCTTACCGAAGGCCTGCCACTTCCGTTCCGGGTCAAGAATGATCTCGGGTTTCTCATCCCATCTGGTGACAGCGGACCGAACAGTGTCCGCGACATGCGGCACGGTTGGCAGCATCAGCCGCAGGCGATGCCCGCGCGCCCGCAGCATCGATACGGTTTCTCCAAATGGCTCAAGCAGTCGGCGCACCTCGCCACCTCGTGAGCCAGGCAAGACAAGCAGCGTCTTCACGCGGTCCGGCGCAAGGTCACGCGGTTGGGCCTGCGCCTTGGCCGCCGAAAGCACGCCTGCGTCATGCGTGAGACGATGCCCGACATAGGTGCCGGGTGGGCCGCCAAGCCTGCCCAGTTCCTTGACCTCGAACGGCAGGATGCAGAGGATGTGGTCGACATAGGGTTTCATCGCCACCGCCCTGCCCGGCCGCCATGCCCAGACACTCGGGCAGACATAATGGATGATCGGGATCGATGGGTTGGCCGCACGCACCTTCCTGGCGACGCGCAACGAAAAGTCGGGGCTGTCGATGGTGATGAGGCAGTCCGGCTGGGCATCCGCGACTATCTTGGCCATCTGGCCGATCCGTCTTATCAAGCGCGGCAGGTCGCGCAGAACCGCACTGAAGCCCATGAGCGCGACATCCCCGGCGTCGAATGGCGAAACCAGTCCGAGCGCCTGAAGGTGGCGGCCGCCAAGGCCGACAAGCCGCACCTCCCGGCCTGTCGATGCTTTCAGCGCGCGCACGATATCGGCGCCCAGCAAATCGCCTGATTCCTCACTGGCAACGATGGCGATCTTCAGCACCTTGTCAGCCATGCACGGGCTCCGCTGCTGGCAGGCCGACGATGAACAGCCCGAGCGCGTTCGCACGCGCGATGGTCGCCGGCCCCTCCAGGATCAGCGAGCGCCCAGCCTCGACCGCTATGCCGGCAAGCCCGGCCGCATGTGCCGATTCGACCGTCTGGGGGCCGATAGACGGCAGATCGGCTCGCAGCTCCTGGCCAGGTTTAGCGCATTTGACCAGCACGCCACGCGCTTTGCCGGCTAACCTGCCGTGACCACGCAGCTCCCGCGTTCTTTCGAGCAAGCCTTGGGTGCCTTCGATGCCTTCGAGCGCGATGGCCCGACCACCGATCGCGATGGCGGCCTGGCCGATATCAAGCGCACCGATGGCCTTGGCTGCCTGTCTGGCCGCTTCGATGTCGCGCCAATCCGCTTGCTTTGGCCCTGTTGCTGTCAGCGTGCCTTCGCCGGCGGCGAGTTCGGGAACAACCTCATGCGCGCCGATCACCTTGATACCCCGCTTTTCAAGGCCGCGGGTCACGATCTTCAGAAGACCATCATCACCACGCGCCAGCGCCATGATCACCGTCGGCACGATCGCCAGCAAGCCAAGGCTCGGACGAATCCTGGTCAGCCGCGGCCTGCGTTTGATTTCGCCGGCAAGGACCAGGTGGGTGACACCGTGACGCTTCAGCGTTGGTATCAACGAACCGATCTGCTCAAGGGCAAGACTGCCGTGCTCGTACCGGCGCAGATCCTGCTGGCGATCGGCCTCGCCTTCCATCAAGAGGACAAACGGCGGATAGCCGTGCTTATCAAGGCCTTGTGCGACCTCGACCGGTAGGCTGCCGCCACCGGCAACGATGCCAACCTTGGCTCCTGGCGACAGAACGAAATCCGCTGCCGCCGCCTCAGTCTTCGTCATCGCCATCGTCGCCATCGCTCCCCTTGAGCGACGGCACCGCATAGTGCCGCTTGCCCCGGCTGGTGAAGAAGTCGATGATCTTCATCGCAGTGGGTGACGAGGCGAATTCAGCCTTGGCGAACTCGATATTCTCACCGACGGTGCGCGAACGGTCGAAGATCGTCTTGTAGGCTTTGCGCAACAGTTGGATTTCGGAACGCGGCAGCCCAGAGCGCTTGAGCCCGATGATGTTGAGGCCGCGCAGGCTGGCGCGATTCCCGACGGCAATGGCATATGGCATGACGTCACCGACGATTGCCGAGCACCCGCCCAGAAAAGCATTGTCGCCGATGCGAACGAACTGATGAACGGCCGTCAGCCCGCCAATATAGACATTGTTGCCGACCTCGCAGTGGCCACCCAGCGTCGCCCCATTGGCGAAGGTGGCGTTGTTGCCGACAACGCAATCATGAGCGATGTGCGC
>JBDSLV010000369.1:0-4892 GCA_039916205.1 Mesorhizobium sp.
TGAAGAACAACGCGCAGTTCTTCATCGAGTATTTCGCGCTCGACCTGATCATGGAGCCGGACGGCACCTGCACCGGCGTCGTTGCCTGGAACCTCGATGACGGCACCATCCACCGCTTCTCGGCCAAGATGGTGGTGCTGGCGACCGGCGGCTACGGACGCGCCTATTTTTCCGCGACCTCGGCGCATACTTGCACCGGCGATGGCGGCGGCATGGCGGCACGCGCTGGGTTCCCGCTGCAGGACATGGAGTTTGTCCAGTTCCATCCGACCGGCATCTATGGCGCCGGCTGCCTGATCACCGAGGGCGCGCGCGGCGAGGGCGGCTATCTCGTCAACTCCGAGGGCGAGCGCTTCATGGAGCGTTACGCGCCGTCGGCCAAGGACCTGGCCTCGCGCGACGTCGTCTCGCGCTGCATGACGCTGGAAATCCGCGAAGGCCGGGGCGTCGGCAAGAACAAGGACCACATCTTCCTGCACCTCGATCATCTCGATCCGGCGGTGCTGCATGAGCGGCTGCCCGGCATTTCGGAATCGGCGAAGATCTTCGCCGGCGTCGACCTCACCAAGGATCCGATCCCGGTGCTTCCGACCGTGCACTACAACATGGGCGGCGTGCCGACCAACTACTGGGGCGAGGTGCTGAACCCGACCACCAGAAGCCCCGACAAGGTGTCGCCCGGCCTGATGGCGGTGGGCGAGGCCGGCTGCGCTTCGGTGCACGGCGCCAACCGCTTGGGCTCCAACTCGCTGATCGACCTTGTGGTGTTCGGCCGCGCGGCGGCGATCCGGGCCGGCCAGGTGATCGACCGCAAGGCCTCGATCCCGGCGCCCAACGAAGCCTCGGTCGAAAAGATCATGGATCGCTTCGACCGGCTGCGCCACGCCAACGGCTCGACGCCGACAGCGGTGCTGCGCGAGAAGATGCAGAAGGCGATGCAGGAAGACGCGGCGGTGTTCCGCACGCAGGAATCGCTGGAGAACGGCTGCAAGCGCATTTCGCAGATCTGGACCGAGCTGAAGGACGTGAAAGTGTTCGACCGCTCGATGATCTGGAACTCAGACCTGGTCGAGACGCTGGAGCTGGAGAACCTGATGGCCAACGCCATCACCACGGTCTATGGCGCCGAGGCGCGCAAGGAGAGCCGGGGCGCGCATGCGCGGGAAGACTTCGCCGCCCGCGACGACAAGGTGTGGCGCAAGCATACGCTGGCGCGGCTCAGCGAAGACGGCAAGGTGACGCTCAGCTATCGCCCGGTTCATACCGAGCCGCAGCTGAAGGAAGAAGACGGCGGCATCAGCCTGGCCAAGATCGCGCCCAAGGCACGGGTGTATTGATCATGGCACCGGCGGCAGCGGGATATTCCGGCACGCCCCTTCCGGCCAAGCTCGGCCTGAAGGACGGCATGGTCGCTGCCTTCATCGCCTTGCCGGCGGAGCTCGATGATCTCACTGACGCTGTCGACTTCGCCGGTCTCGACCGGCTCGCCGACTGGTCTGGGATTTCCGGCGTGCGCCAGAAGTATGATGCCGTCCATGCCTTCACCCGGCAGCGCGCGGAGATCGAAGACTGTCTCGGTGATGTCGAGATGGCGATCAAGCGGGACGGCATGGTCTGGGTGTCGTGGCCGAAGAAAGCGTCGAAAGTGCCGACCGACGTCACCGAACATATCGTCCGCGCCGAAGCGCTGAAACTCGACCTTGTCGACATCAAGGTCGCCGCCGTGAATGAGATCTGGTCCGGGCTGAAGCTCGTCATCCGAAAGGACCTGAGGTAATGGTCGAACTGACGCTCCCCAAGAATTCGCAGATCAAGGCAGGCAAAACCTGGCCGAAGCCGGAGGGTGCCACAAATCTGCGGGAATACCGCGTCTACCGCTGGTCGCCGGACGATGATGAGAACCCGAGCATCGATACCTATTTCGTCGACATGGACGATTGCGGGCCGATGGTGCTCGACGCGCTGCTCTACATCAAGAACAAGATCGACCCGACGCTGACCTTGCGCCGCTCCTGCCGCGAAGGCATCTGCGGCTCCTGCGCCATGAACATCGACGGTTCCAATACGCTGGCCTGCACCAAGGGCTGCGACGACATTTCCGGCGCGGTAAAAGTCTATCCGCTGCCGCACATGCAAGTGGTCAAGGACCTGGTGCCCGATCTCACCAATTTCTACGCCCAGCATGCGTCGATCGAGCCGTGGCTGAAGACGGTGTCGCCGACGCCGGCCAAGGAATGGCTGCAGAGCCACGAGGACCGTGAAAAGCTCGATGGGCTTTACGAGTGCATCCTGTGCGCCTGCTGCTCGACCTCGTGCCCGAGCTACTGGTGGAACGGCGACCGATATCTCGGCCCGGCAACGCTCCTGCAGGCCTATCGCTGGCTGATAGACAGCCGCGACGAGGCCAAGGGCGAACGGCTCGACAATCTCGAGGATCCGTTCCGGCTCTATCGCTGCCACACCATCATGAACTGCGCGCAGACCTGCCCCAAGGGCCTCAACCCGGCCAAGGCGATCGCCGAGATCAAGAAGATGATGGTGGAGCGCAGGGTCTGAGGGCGCTCGACTTCATATGTAGCGATCCTTCGCGCCTCTCCAGCCCCGAAAGGATAGCCAATCCATGAGCGACGAACTTCCCATCCTGTCCCCTGCCGAAGCCCGTGTGCTCGGCTGCCTGATCGAGAAGAAGGAGCTGACGCCCGACGTCTACCCGCTGACGCTCAATGCGGCACTTGCCGCCGCCAACCAGAAGACGGCGCGCGAGCCGGTGATGGCGCTGGAGCAGGTGGAGGTGCACCGGGCGCTGAAGCTGCTCGAGCAGAAGGGTCTGGTGCGGCAGATGTTCGGCTCGCGTGTCGAGCGCTACGAGCATCAGATGGCGCAGCGCTTCTCGCTGACCACGCCGCAGACCGCCTTGCTCGGCCTGCTTCTGCTGCGCGGGCCGCAGACGGCGCATGAACTGTTGGCGCGGGCTGAGCGCATGGCGCGGTTCGCATCGATCGAGGATTTGCGCACCGAACTGGACATGCTGATTGGCCGCCGGCCGCCGCTCATTGAGGAAATTCCGCGCGGGCCAGGCCAGCGCGAGGACCGCTACGTGCAGCTTCTCACGGGTCCGGTGGATATCGCCGCCCTTTCGGCGCAACGGAGTGCGCCGGCCATGCCTGCTTCAGACCTGGAAGCGAGGCTAGAGGCGCTGGAGCAGGAAGTTGCCGCACTTCGCGCCCGGCTTGACGCGCTAGGCGCTTAGAGCGGGTCCAGCTTTGCTTGGCATAGGCCCCGGCGCGTGATCGATTACGCACCAGGGGTCTTCACAGGGATGTGGCGTCAGGCCAGCTTGGCGTCGAGTGACACATTGATGGCGCCGAGCGCCTGCGAGACCGGGCATCCGGCCTTGGCCTTCTCGGCCAATTCCTGGAATTTCGCCGCGTCGATGCCCGGCACATTGCCGACCACGGTCAGCGCGCTGCCGGTGATGCCGGTGCCGGGAACCAGTGTCACCACGGCCTTGGCGTTGAGTTCGGCCGCGGGTGTGCCATTCTCGGCGAGGAAATGCGAAAACTGCATGGCAAAGCAGCCGGCATGGGCGGCGGCGATCAGCTCTTCCGGGTTGGTGCCGGATTTGCCGCTCTCATCCTCGAAGCGCGCCTTGAACGAATAGGGCGTGCCTTTCAGCGTGCCGCTCTGGGTATCGAGCGTGCCCTTGCCCTCTTTCAAATTGCCTTTCCAGACGGCGTTTGCGGTGCGGTCCATGGAATTCCTCCTGGGTTGTCGTGGGTGAGCTGTCGATCAGCGTCCGGTCAACTATAGCGCGCGCGGCTTCGAAGGCCACCGCGCTTTCACATCGGCAAGCGATAGAGAGTTTTTAAAAAAAGCCGCGTGCAAAAATGTCGGGCCGCCGCAGCGCCAGCCGTCCTGCGTGTGGCCACGCCATTCGTGGCCGCATGGAGCGTCACATGGATCTGTTGTCTTCAACACGCAAAAGGCTGTTCGAACAGGAAACGGACTGGGCGCGGGTACAGCCATCCGGCTTTGGACGGCTGCTGTTGGCCCTCGCCATCATTGCCGCCGGCTTCAGCCTACTCGACCATGTCGCGGCAGGCAGAAGCCAGGCTGGCGTCTCCATCGCTTCGTCTTATGGTTCAACCCTCGAGAGGAGATAGAAATGCAATATATCTGCCTGGTCTATGGCGAGGAGAAAGACCTCCATGCGCTGACCCCTGAAGGGGGAGCCAAGCTCGACGCCGATTCACTGGCCTATGACCGGTCCTTGCAGGACAGCGGCCACCTGATCATGGCTCAGGCCCTGCAATCGGTGCGGACATCGAAGACCTTGCGCCGGCGCAAGGGCAAAAGCATGGTCACCGACGGGCCCTTCGCCGAGACCAAGGAGCAGCTGCTGGGCTTTGTCATGGTCGAAGCGAAGGATCTGAATGAGGCGCTCGACATTGCCGCCGGGATTCCGCTGGCCGAGATGGGCGCCATAGAGGTGCGGGCGATCTACGACATACCGGGTTCATAGGCGCCGCGCCCGGCGTACGGCCAGGCACAAGGTTTCCTGGCCGTGCGCAACTCTTGCGTGTTGAAGCAAGGCCGTAGTTCCCCTATCGTCGCCCCGGTTCCAGGGGATTTCGTATGCCATTCCTGATTGCTATCTTCGGTCTGTTGGGAGCGGCGGCGTTCTGGTGGTACCGGATGAAGGCCATGAACGAAGCCGCGCGGGACGTTGCCGATGTTATCGGCCGGGTCCAGGGCTCCGTGCGGCGCAAGAAGCTGCGCAAGCAGGCGGCGCTGTCGCCGCTGACGGCGATCGACGATCCCGTGGTGGCGGCCGCGACGCTGATCACATCGATCGTGTCGGAAGATGGTCCGGTGCTGCCGCAGCGCGAAGC
>JBDSLV010000370.1:0-4026 GCA_039916205.1 Mesorhizobium sp.
GGCTCCGGCCTGCCGGACTGGACGGTGATTGCCGCCGGAACCTTCCTGTTCCTGCTGCCGGTCGCGATCTTCACCTTCCTGCTTCGCAATCATCTGTTGCGCGGCATGTCCTTCGGAGCGATCCGCAAATGAGTTTTCGCGCCATCAATCAGAAATATCTGGAGCCGGGTTCGCAGATACTCATGGTGCTTGGCATCGTGGCGCTCTGCCAGCCCTGGAATATGCTGCTGCACACCTACGGCCTGACCATCATTCTGATCGGCCTGATCGGCTTCAACATTACGTCGAAGATCGCACCAGAGGAGAAGGCCGGTACCGGCCAGACGGGCGACGCGCGAAATCCAGGAGCGCAGCATTGACCCAGATCGAGCTTCGCGGCGTCCAGAAATTCTTTGGCGCTGTCCAGGTCATCAAGGACCTCAACCTCAAGATATCAGACAACGAGTTCATCGTGCTGCTCGGTCAGTCGGGCTGCGGCAAGACGACGACCTTGCGTGCCATCGCCGGGCTGGAGACGATCGACGAGGGCGATATTCTTATCGACGGCAAGCCCATCCAGCATTTGAAGGCCGCGGACCGCGACATCGCCATGGTCTTCCAGTCGTTCTCGCTCTACCCGCATATGAGCGTTTACGAGAACATAGCCTTTCCGCTGCGGGCGACGCGCAAGAGCAAGGCCGAGATCGACCAGGAAGTGCGTTCGGTCGCCAAGACCCTGCAGATCAGCGAATTGCTCGACAGGAAGCCGTCGGCGCTTTCGGGTGGCGACATGCAGCGTGTGGCCATCGGCCGAGCATTGGTGCGGCGGCCGAAGGCCATGCTGATGGACGAGCCGATCGGCGCGCTCGACGCCAAGCTGCGCGAAGAGATGCGGGCCGAGATCAAGCGCCTGCACATCAAGCAGGGCTCGACCACCATCTATGTCACGCACGACCAGATCGAGGCGATGAGCCTGGCCGACCGCATCGTCATCATGCACGAAGGCGTGCTGCAGCAGGTTGGCTCGCCGGACGAGGTCTATTCGCGACCGGCCAATCTGTTCGTCGCACAGTTCGTCGGCAGCCCGGTGATGAATGTCGCCGACGCGTCGGTTGCCGAGACGGCTTCGTCGGCTTCGGTAACGGTCGGTGGAGCGGCTGCCGGTTTCGAATTTCCGCGTGCGCTGCTGTCGAAGCTCAATGGTCATGCCGGCGGACAGCTGGCCCTCGGGATTCGGCCGGAAGGCGTCCTTATCCGCCGCGATGCGGCCGAAGGATTCTTGCCGGTCGAGACGCAGATTGTCGAGCCGCTTGGCTCTTTCGACATCGTCGATCTGAAGGTCGGCTCCAAGATGCTGCGGGCACGCACCAAGAGCGGCTTCGTTGGCGGGCCTGGCGAGAAGGTGTTTGCCCGGATCGACCCGTCCCAGGCGCATTTTTTCGATACAGTGAGCGGCAAGTCGCTTGAGGTGAGGCTCTGATGGCGCATATCCAGCTCAAGAACATCTCCAAGACATTCGGCAACCACACCGCGCTGACCGGGCTCGATCTCGACATCGCCGACGGCGAATTCTTCGTCCTGCTGGGCGAGACGGGCGCCGGCAAGACGACGACGCTGCGGCTGGTCGCCGGGCTGGAAAAGCCGACCGAGGGCCAGGTCTTCATCGACGGCGTCGACGTTGCCGACTGGGGTGCGGCCGAGCGCGACGTGGCGCTGGTGCTGCAGCAATACTCGCTCTATCCGCGCTACACGGTGCGGCAGAATCTCGAATTCCCGCTGAAGCCGAAGATCCGCCGGCTGCCTGATGCCGAGATCAAGGATCGCGTCGATCGTGTCGCGAGGACCCTGCGTATCGAGCATCTGCTCGAGCGCAAGACCGATCGGCTGTCCGGCGGCGAGATGCAGCGCGTCTCGATCGGCCGCGCCATCGTGCGCAAGCCGCGTGTGTTCCTCATGGACGAGCCCTTGTCGGCGCTCGACGCCAAATTGCGCGAGGCACTGCGCACCGAACTGAAGAACCTGCAGATACAGCTCGGCGCGACGTTCCTGTTCGTCACGCATGACCAGATCGAGGCGATGTCGATGGGCGACAAGGTTGGCGTGCTCAACCATGGCCGCATCGTCCAGACCGGTACGCCGCATGAAATCTACAACAACCCGCGCGACACCTATGTGGCGAGCTTTGTCGGTTCGCCGCCGATGAACCTCATCGACGGCAAGCTGGTGAATGGCCGCGCGGTGATGGCGCCGCTGAAGTTCGAACTGCCCTTCGTTGGGGGAGCCAAGACGAGTGGCGCGACCGACGGTCGCCCGCTCGTCTTCGGTATCCGTCCCGAGGACGTCTATCTCGAGGGCGGCGCACCAGTGGAGGCACGGGTCCACGACGTCGAGAACCATGGCGTCGAGAAGATCCTGACGCTGCGAGTCGGCGACACCACGCTGCGTGCCACCGTGCCGGCGCGAACCGATGTCGCGATCGAGCAATCGGTTCGCTTTGCCTGGAACCCGGACAAGGTCGTGCTGTTCGACAAGGGCAGCGGCATCAACCTGCGCCACGCCGGGTAGGCTGGGGCGCCAGTCTAATTGACCTTCCGGATTTCGCCGTGCTCTTCGGCGCGAAGGTGGCTGGGCGCAGAGCCGATGACGCGCTTGAAGGCGCGGCTGAAGGCGGCGTCCGATTCGTAGCCAAGTCGTGTGGCGACGACGGAAATCTTCATCCGGTCGCGAACCAGCCATTGCCTGGCCTGGTGCATCCTGACCTGCGTGACGTATTTCGCCGGTGTCTCTCCGACGATGGTGGCGAAGCGTTCGGCAAAGCCCGAGCGCGAGGCGCCCATCATTTTGGCGAGGCTCTCCACCGTCCAGTCGTGATTGGGTTCGAGATGAATGGCGGCCAGCACGCGGCCGATCTCACGATCCCTGACCGCGGCGATCCATCCGGTGGAATCGCCGCAGCCGCGCTCGACCCATGAGCGGATGACGGTGGCGGCAAGCACATCGGCAAGCCGGGCCAGAATACCGCCGGAGCCGACGCGTTCCATGGTGACTTCGCGCGCCATCGATTCGAGCAGATGCGGGACGCCCGGCTCATAAGCCTCGATCCCATGTGTGCGCATCACGTCCGGCATCATGCCGAGCAGCGGGTGCATTCCATCGAGGTTGAAATACATGCTGGCGCTGAACAGCAGCGTTCCCGGCTGGCAGTCGGTGTTGCACATCTCCGCGTTCGACGTGCAGAAGACATCCTTGCAGACTTCCTCGAGCTGGTAGCCATGGATCGGCCAAGCCTGCGCGCCAGGTTCGCTGGCGAGCACATGGGCAGCCCCTCGCGGCAAAAGCACCGCATCGCCTGCATTAAGCTGCACCCATTCGCCGGACGGCTGCTTCAACCAGCAGCCTTTGCGGCCAATGAAGTGAAACCGTGCCCCCGGATGAGCTGGGAACTGGATGCCCCAGGGCTCCTTCATTTCGCAGCGGCCATACTCGACACCGTCGAGACGCAGGCCGCGCAAGATGTCGGTGAGTGGATCGCCAGTCACCGGAATTTTGGACGAATGGTCAAGCATGATGGGGTTTCTAGCATGGAAACTCCAGGTAGTCACTTCCTATTTGTTGCACTGCAGCCAGATGTTGCATCGCAACCAAACCAGAGACTGACCCATGGCATCCCCCGTTCCGGTCAAGCATGTAACGGGTGGAGCCCCTGCCGGTCACTCTCTATCTGGCGCTGCTGAGGAACTGGAGACTGACCATGGCCGACCCCGCGACAGGCGTTATCGACGCCTCACTTCTAAACCCTGCAGATTCTGACGAACGTACCGATCCGGCATGGGGCGCCGTGATTTCTCTCGCGCTTGGCGTGTTCGGATTGGTGACCGCCGAATTTCTTCCGGCCAGCCTGCTGACACCGATGGCGCGTGATCTCGGCGTGACCGAAGGCGTGGCGGGGCAGGCGGTGACGGCGACCGCGATCGTCGGCGCCATTGCCGCGCCGACCATGGCCATCATCACCAGGCGCATGGACCGCAGGCTGGTGATGTGGATGCT
>JBDSLV010000371.1:0-7379 GCA_039916205.1 Mesorhizobium sp.
CCGCCGGGCCTTTCGCGACGGCCTATGACGCCGCCTTTTCGTTGAAGCTAGACAAGGAAGGCATCCGTATCTCGGACCTCAAGGCAAAATTCCTCGGTGGCGCGCTGACCGGCCTGTTCGAGCTGAAAAACAATGACGGCACCGGGCTGTTCTCTGGCCAGGTAAAGCTTGCCGGTGCCGATCTGCCCGCCGTGCTGCCGGACACTGGTATCAGCGGCAAGGGCGATTTCTCGACCGCGCTATCAACCAGTGGCAAATCGGTCGACGCCATGGTGGCGGCATTGTCGGGGTCCGGCACGGCGGCGTTGAAGGGGCTGACGATCGCCGGCGTCAATCCGGATGCTTTCGGCGCTTTCATCAGCAAGGCCGACGCCATCGGGCGCGATATCGATGTGGCCAAGACCGCTGGCTTCGCGCCACAGATCGCGGCTGATGGCAGTTTTCCAGCTGGCGACACCGACATAGCCTTCACGATTGCCGGCGGCACGCTGCGGGCTCCGCCGGTCAGTCTGGAAAATCCAGCAGCGGCGCTTTCCGCCGATATCACCGCCGACTTCAACGCCGGCACGGTCGCGACCAATGGAGCGATTACTTACAAGCCTGGTGACGAGGCTCTGGTGGGCTCGGAGCCAGCGGTGAATTTCAGCGTCGATGGACCATTCGGCGCCCTCAAACGGACTTTGGACAGTGAACCGCTGGCGCAGTTCCTGACCCAGCGTGCGCTGGAAAAGGAACAGCAGCGTGTCGAGGCGATGCAGGCGGCCCTGCTGGAAAAGCAGCGGCTGAGGCGCGAGGTGCGCTACTACGCGGCCCTGCAGGATGAGCGCGACAAGGCGGCCGAGGAACTGCGCAGGCAGGAAGAAGTGGCGCGGCTGAAAGCCGAGGCCGATGCCAAGGCAAAGGCTGAAGCCGACGCCAAGGCACAAGCCGAGGCAGAAGCTCAGGCAAAGGCTGACGCTGATGCGAAGGCCAAAGCGGACGCTGATGCGAAAGCCAAGGCGGATGCCGACGCGAAGGCCAAGGCGGATGCCGACGCAAAGGCTGAGCAGAAGGCGGCGGACGAGGCGGCCAAGGCACAGGCCGAAGAGCAGGAACGCCAGAAGGCGGAGCAGGCGATGCGGCTTGCCTCCGAGGAAAAGGCAAAGCTGGAGGCGGAGCGCAAGGCCGCCGAACAGGCACCCAAGGTGGAGCGGGCGCCGGCCAATGCCAATCCCGCGCCTGCTAAACCAAAAGCCAACCCGTTCACAATCGACAATCTGTTGAAGTCGCTGAGCGGCGGCTGAGGTTATCGCGCGGAGCGGTTCGAACCGCTCGCTTTCCGCAATCGTGCGGTCACGGGTTCTTTCCGTCGAGCAATCGTCTCAGCATCGGTTCGATGCGGGACAGCTCATCGAGATGGGCAGCCGACAGCTCGGCCAGACAATCGTCGGCGCGCTCGGTCAGTTGCAGCAAGACGCGGCGATGGTCGTCCTTGTCCTGATCCCTGGCGACGAGCCCGGCTTCGCCAAGGCGGTTGACCAATTCCACGGCGCTGTGATGGCGGATGCGCAGGCGCTCCGCCAGGTCGCCGATCGTCACCGGTCCGCCTCCCGGAAATCCCTTGATCGCCAGCAGCGCCTGGTGCTGGCGCGCGGTCAGGCCGGCGTCTTCCGCCTGTAGCTGGCTGAATTCGAGGAAGCGGCGGATCAGGTAGCGGAACTCGGAAAGCCGCTGATAGTCGGCTTGGCTGATGGCGGTGCGGGGTTTCTGCGGATGCGTCATGCCAGACATTTGTTCCATTCGTGAAAAAGCTCAAACGGTTTTCAAGCAGAACCGGCTTGAATATTTATATCGTATTACGATACATAGCCGCGCGATATGCCGGCTGGCCGCTTCGACCGTGCCGACCAAACCGATACGGCTCGACGCCAGGAAGCAAAGTCCGCCATGAAGCCTCATCACCCCAATCCCGGTCATCTCAGGGATTTCACCACCGACGCGAGGGTGTTGCTGATCGCAGCCATCGCCGTCGTCGTCGCCACGGCCGGGCTGTTCGCCGGCATCGCGCTGTTGAAGCTGATCCGGCTCGCAACCAACATCGCCTATTTCGGCCAGTTCACGCTCGCCGATCTAAGACTCCAGGACACGCCGCTCGGCTATGCCGCGGTGATCGTTCCGGTGATCGGCGCGCTGATCATCGGCGTGATGGCGCGCTTCGGCAGCGAGAAGATTCGCGGCCATGGCATTCCCGAGGCCATTGAGGCGATCCTGCTCGGGCGGTCGCGCCTGGATGCCAAGGTGGCGATCCTGAAGCCGCTGTCGTCAGCGATCTCGATCGGCTCGGGTGGACCCTTTGGCGCCGAAGGGCCGATCATCATGACCGGTGGCGCCATTGGCTCGCTGATCGCGCAGATGTTGCCGGTCAGCGACAATGAGCGCAAGACGCTGCTGGTCGCTGGTGCGGCGGCGGGCATGACCACCGTGTTTGGAACGCCAATCGCCGCCATCATGCTGGCGGTGGAACTGCTGCTCTTCGAATGGACGCCGCGCAGCTTCATTCCGGTGGCGGTCGCGGCCATCATCGCCGAGGTGGAGCGCACCATGCTGCACCTTCCCGGGCCGATCTTTCCGTTTCACGGCGGCATGGAGGTTTCCTTTGTCGGTCTCGGCGGCTGGGTGCTGATCGGCATTGCGGCGGGTCTCCTGTCGGGACTGCTGACGCAGATGGTCTATGCCTGCGAGGATGGCTTCCAGAAACTACCGATCCACTGGATGTGGTGGCCGATGCTCGGCGGCCTGGTGGTTGGCATCGGCGGGCTGATCGAGCCGCAGGCGCTGGGTGTCGGCTATGACAACATCGCCAACATGCTCGACGGCCGAACGCTGGCCGCCGCCGCGCTGACGCTGCTGGTGGTGAAGGCGATCATCTGGTCGGTCGCCTTGGGATCGGGGACATCGGGAGGCGTGCTGGCGCCATTGCTGATCATGGGCGGCGCGATGGGCGCGGCGCTTGCCGGCATTTTACCCGCCGCGGATCCCGGCTTCTGGGCGCTGCTGGCGATGGCCGCGACGATGGGCGGCACGATGCGCGCGCCGCTCACCGCCACCTTCTTCGCCGTCGAGCTGACTGGCGACACCCATGTGCTGGTGCCGCTGATCGCCGCCTGCGCCACAGCCCATGCGGTGACCGTGCTGTTGATGAAGCGCTCCATCCTGACCGAAAAGGTCGCGCGGCGAGGGCACCACCTGGTGCGCGAATATCGCGTCGATCCTTTCGCCTTGACCCGGGTGCGCGAGGTCATGACATCGGCTGTCGAAAGCGTGCCTGCGACGATGACGCTGCATGGCGCGGCGGCATTCCTGACGGCGCCTCAGACGCGGCATCCGAGTTTCCCCGTGGTCAATGCGGAAGGGCATGTGCTTGGCCTGATCGATCCGCCGGCGATCCTGCGCTGGCGGCGTGCTGGCAAGCACCGCACCACGACGCTTGGCGAATTGCTGGCCGGGAGCAAGGTGACGCTGGCCTATCCCGACGAATATCTCGAAGGCCTGTCCGACAAGCTGCTGATGGCCAATGTCTCGCATCTTCCGGTCGTTGCGCGTGAAGATGACCGGCTGGTCGGCTATATCGGCTGGAAGGACATGATGCGCGTGCGGGCCAGGAAACAGGCGGAGGAGCATGACCGCTCGGCGTTGCTGGGCTTCGGCACCCGCCGCCGGAAACGCGAAGGTGCTGTTTCGTCCTAGAGTGCCGCGCCGCGCTTTGCCCAATCCAGCACATGAAGCCTGAGCGCGGAGGACAGGTTGGTGTCGCGCGGCCTTGTCCCGTCGATTTCGGCGACGAGGCCGGCGAGCGTCAGCTTGCGTTCGGCGGCAATGGCGACGAGGTCGTCATAAAACGGCTTTTCGAGCGAATAGCTGGTGCGGTGGCCGCGAATGGTGACCGAGCGTTTTTCGACCGCGCTCACGTCGAGATGCTCATTTTGCCTTAGTCACTGGATTTGTCGCCCGCGGGCTCACGGCGATGGCCGGCGATGAAAGTCTCGGCCTTGTCGGCGAGCAGGCGGTCGCGTTCCTTTTCGGCCTTCGAACGGCCATGCAGGGTGCGGTTCCGGCTGGCGGCGCTTTCTTTCTCGCTGCGGGCCTTCAGCTTGCGGGCCTGACGAAGATTGATGATCTCGGCCATCGCTCAGGCCCGTCCAGCTACTTCTTGCGGAAGGCGTCGAGCGAAACCACTTCGGCGCCCTTGGTGGCGGCATCGGCGGCGGCAGCAGGTTTCTTCTCCGCCTCGGCGGCGGCTTTTTTCTCGGCCTTCGGCTTCTTCTCGGAGACGATGGCCAGCGGCTCGACAGCAGGTTTGTCGGTGGGCTCCTCGACTGCCACGCCATCCGTCTTGACATCGAACTCAAGCTCGAAATTGACCGACGGATCGTAGAAGCCGCGCACGGCCGAGAACGGGATTTCGAGTTTCTCCGGCACGTCGGAGAAGGACAGTCCAACCTCGAAGCCGGTGTCCGTCACTTTCAGGTCCCAATACTGGAACTGTACGACGATTGTCATCTGTTCGGGATAGCGTTCACGCAGCCTGGAAGACACGCGCACGCCTGGCGCGCCGGTCAGGAAGGTGATGAAGAAATGATGGTTGCCGGGGAGGCCGGTGCGCGCGACCTCGGCCAAGACCTTGCGCATGACGCCGCGCAACGCCTCCTGGGCCAGAATGTCGTAGCGGATGTGGTCGTCGGCCATGTGGTGGTCGGGTTCCGTTGAATCGTCCGCATAGCTGTAATCAAGCTTGAGGGCCGCGTAAACCTGATATAGCGGGGTACCATGCCGAGGCGAGGGCACTTGCCGTCGATTTGATCTGCCAGGCGCACCGCAAACGCGTCAGGCGTTGGCCAGCATGCTCTGCTTTTCCATGGTGGCGGCCGCCTTGCGCTTGCCGAAGGCGCGCAGGAATGTGCGCACGCCGTTGGTCGCGGATTGCAGCACTTCTTCGTCCTGTGGCGTGCCGCCAAGCATGAAGGTAGTCTGCAGTTCGGCGTTGACGAGGCCAAGGAACTGGCGCGCCGCCACGTCGGGATCATCGATCGCGAGGTAGCCGCCATAGGCGAGGCGGGCGAAACGGGCTGCCAGTGCCGGCCAGGTTTGGCCCGGTCCCCGCTCGCGCCACTCGGCGAACAATTCCGGATAGCGCTCACTCTCGGTCTGGATCAGCTTGCGCAGGAACTTTCCATCGCGATTGCAGATGCAGTTGCGGTTCATGCGCACGGCAAAGCCGATGAGATCGGCTTCGAGATCCCTGGGCTGGTCGGGGAAGGTGGAAATGGTGGCGAAGATGCCGGTGTTGCAGCGTTCGGTCAGGTCGCGGACCACGGCAACGAAGAGTTTTTCCTTGTCGCCATGATGATTGTAGACGGTCTGGCGCGAAACGCCCGCCTCGACAGCGATGAGGTCGATGTTGGCGCCGGCGAAGCCCTCGCGGCAGAACACCGAGGCAGCGGCGTCGACAATGGAGATACGCTTGGCCTCGTGGCCGCGTGGCGGGAAAGTGTCAGGAGAAACGCCGAGCTTCATGAAAATCTATATAGAGGTGATTGACGAATTAGACAAGACTGTCTAATTTTGTGGACATAGAGCAAAGAGATTTCCCCGGAAAGCGAGAAGGAATTCGCTTCCGGAGTCGGAATTTCAGGGGATGGAACGTCCTTGGGTTACCCGCCGGTCAGCGGCGGCAACCAGATTCGAAAGAAGCCTTTATCATGAGTCCCAAATTCCTCCGCATCGCGGTCGTGCTCGGCTTGTTGTCCGCCATCGGCCCGTTCGCCATCGACATGTATCTTCCCGCATTGCCGTCGATCGGCGCGGATCTGCACGCAGGCACCTCCGCCGTGCAGATGAGCCTGTTGATTTTCTTCCTTTCCATGGGCTTCGGGCAGATCGTCGTCGGGCCGATCTCCGACATGGTTGGCCGCAAGCTGCCGCTCTACGGCGGCCTTGCGCTGTTCATGGCCGGCGGCGTCGGCTCGGCGCTGGCGCCCAGCATCGAATGGCTGATCGCTTTCCGCTTCCTGCAGGGCCTTGGCGCCAGCGCCGGCATGGCGGTGCCGCGCGCCATCGTGCGCGACCTGCACACCGGCAATGAAGCCGCCAAGCTGATGTCCTTGCTGATGCTGGTGTTTTCGGTGTCGCCGATCCTTGCGCCGCTGACCGGCAGCCAGATCATCGAGAATTTCGGCTGGCGCGCCGTGTTCTGGACGGTGACGGGTGCCGCCGCATTGGCGACCATCCTGCTCGCGACCTCGCTCAAGGAGACGCGGCCGGCGGAAGAGCGCGTTGGTTCCTCCTTCGGCACGGCGCTTGCCGGCTACCGTTTCCTGATGGGTGACCGCAACTTCCTTGGCCTTGTGGCAATCGCCGGCTTCGGTATTGCCAGCTTCTTCGTCTATCTCTCGAGCTCGTCCTTTATCCTGATCGACCACTATGGGCTGTCGCCTTCGGTCTACAGCGTGTTCTTCTCAATCAATGCTGTGGCGTTCATCGGCATGTCGCAGCTGACCGGCCTGCTTGCCGGGCGCTTCGGGTTGAAGCGCGTGGTGTGGGTGGCGGTGACCGGCTACGCGACGACGATGGTGGCGCTGTTCGCGATCATGGCGACAGGTGTCGACCGGCTCGACGTTTTGGCGGCGCTGCTGTTCATCGGCTACGGCTTCCTCGGCCTGGTCATTCCGACCACCTCGGTACTGGCCATGGAAGAGCATGGTGAGATCGCCGGCACGGCCTCGGCGCTGATGGGCACGCTGCATTTCGCCATCGGCGCACTCGCCATGGGTGTCGCCGGCCTGTTCTTCGACGGCACGCCATTGCCGATGGTCGCAGGCATCACGCTCTGCGCGGTGATTTCCTTCACGCTGGCGAAGGTGACGCTTGGCCGTTCGCGGGAAGCGGTTGAAGCGCCGGCGGAATAGTCAACATCGCAAAACCAATATGTAGAAAAGGCCGGGTTCGCCCGGCCTTTTCTATGTTGAGGTCAATCCTGTCTCGGCCAGCACGAAACGCAGCCGCGTCTCGACCGGGACCAGGGGCAATGGCACGAGTTCATAGCCGAGTTCGGTGTAGGTGCTGACCAGTACATGATAGGTGCGCTCGGCCTCGTCGAGCGTCTGCTTCCGCTCCTCGTCCTGGGCAAAGATTTCCGGCCAGGGCGGCGCGATGAAGACGCGTGGGTTGTAGCGAAAGCAGTTCGCCGCGGCGCTGACATGCCGGGGCACGGACAGGCCGCTCAGCCTGAGATAGCCGAGCGTATCCGGCACACCGCGATCGAAGAAGACCGGCCCGGTGTGTTCGCGCGCCGAATGCCAGGAGCGTAGCTCCCAGGACAGCATCAGTTCCGCGAACAAGGT
>JBDSLV010000372.1:0-3920 GCA_039916205.1 Mesorhizobium sp.
TTGCGTCTATTCCTTCGTGCATCGCGGCACCCGCCAGCGGCCGGGACTGGTGCTCGGCCTCGACCATGGCGGCTCCTGCGTCGGGTTGGCGTTCCGCGTTCCCGGCGATCTGCGTGACGAGGTCATCGCCTATCTGCGAGGGCGCGAGCTGGTCACGGATGTCTATCTTGAGCGCACACTCAGGATCCACCTTGATAGCGGCGAAACGGTCGAGGCGGTGGCCTACATCGTCGACCACAAGCATGAGCAATATGCCGGTGCGCTCGACGCCGGCGATGCGGCGGCTGTCATACGCGGTGCGGTCGGCAAGTCCGGAAACAACGAGGACTATGTGCTCAGCACACTGAAACACCTTGAGGCACTTGGGATTCGTGATCACTGGCTGGAGGATGTGGCGCGGCAGGTCGCAAATCTGTAGTCTCCGCCTCCAGAAACAATGGCGTCGACGCGCAAGAGAGACAATTCGATGTTGGTGCCGGGGCGGCAGGACAGGGTCACCATTCAGCGTATCGTCAAAGTCAATCATGCCGGCGAAACCGGCGCTATCAAGATCTACGCCGCCCAGATCGCGGTCGCAAAGCGGCTGTTCCCGCATATCGTGCCTGATCTCGCCAAGATGCGGCTGGACGAGATCAACCACTGCCGGATTTTCAGGGATGCCATGCCGGCGCGCCAAACAAGGCCGTGCCGGGTGATGTCGCTTTGGAGTCTAGGCGGCTATGTACTCGGCGCGGTCACGGCGCTGATGGGGGAGCGCATGGTGTGGATTTGCACGGAAGCCGTGGAAAGTACCGTGCACGAACATTTGAATGACCAGTTGTGGTTTCTCGAGACCCGTGACGACGAGCTTCATCAGCTCATTTTTTCCATTCGGGAAGAAGAGCTGGCGCATCTGACAGAGGCGAAAAATCGCTAGGATTCCCGGGACTGGCTTCATGACGCTGGCATTTTCGTCATTGGATCGCTGACAGGCGCAATGATCTGGCTTTCGACCTGGGGCGACTCAAGCTGGATGAAACGGGAGCTTGACGCTGCCGCGCCGAAATAGTGGCCTTGTGCCAATCAGGCGGAAATGACGGCCAGCCCTTTGACCTCGTCGCGGCAAGACCTACGTTAGGTTGCGAACCCTATCGGGCGGCATGCGCCCATCCCCTGTCACGGAGATCCGTCTTGCAGAAACGCCGTCTCGGTCGCACCGACCTTTCCATTGCGCCGCTGGTCCTGGGCGGCAACGTCTTCGGCTGGACCGCCGACGAAAAAACCTCGTTCGACCTGCTCGACCGTTTTGTCGACGGCGGCCTCAACGCCATCGACACGGCGGATGCCTATTCGCGCTGGGTGCCCGGCCACAAGGGCGGCGAATCGGAAACCATCATTGGCAACTGGATGAAAAGCCGCGGCAATCGCGACAAGGTGGTGGTGATCACCAAGGTCGGCTCCGACATGGGGCAAGGCCACAAGGATCTTTCCGCCGCCTATATCGAGAAGGCGGTCGATGCCTCGCTGAAACGGCTACGGATCGATGCCATCGACCTCTACCTGTCGCATTGGCCAGATCCATCCACACCTTACGAAGAGACGCTCGGCGCCTATGAGAAGCTGCTCGCCAAGGGCAAGATCCGCTATGCCGGCTGCTCGAACCTCGATGCCGGGCAATTGCGCGCGGCGCTCGATGTGGCGAGCCTGCGCAGCCTGCCGCGCTACGAGGTGCTGCAGCCGGAATACAATCTCTACGACCGTTCGTCCTTTGATGGGCCATTGCGGGACCTGTGCATGGCCGAGGATATCGGCGTCATCACCTATTTCAGCCTGGCCAAGGGGTTCTTGAGCGGCAAGTATCGCGGCAAGACCGATCTCGGCCAAAGCGAACGCGGCGAAGATATTGGCGGCTATCTGAACGAGCGCGGCATGCGCATCCTCGCGGCACTCGATGCGGTGTCTGCCAGGCATTCGGCGAAGCAGGCGGAAGTGGCGCTTGCATGGGTGATCGCGCGGACAGGTGTTACGGCGCCGATCGCCAGCGCCACCAAGCCCGCGCAGATGGACAGCCTGATCAAGGCGGCGTCGCTGAAGCTGAGCGCCGATGACATAGCAGACCTCAAAAGAGCCAGCGCCTGACGCTCCGCCAGTCGGCACAGTTCACGCCGCGCACAATCGTCCAAGACCACCTCGCCTGTCTTGCCCTAGCGTCTCTCGCACAGGGCAAGACAGGGACTTCCAATGGCCGAACTTTCCGATCCTGACGCATGGCGGCAATTGCTGGCGCTGGTATTGGCGTCGGCGGTCGTCATGGGCAGTCCGGGGCCGGCGACGATCAGTGTCACCGCCATTGGCGCCGCCTTCGGGCTGCAGGGCTCATTGCGATACACAAGCGGCGTCATTCTGGGCACGATTGCCGTTCTGCTTGTCGTGGCCACCGGGGTCATGGCGGTGCTTGCCTCGGCACCGAAGTTGACGCCGCTGCTTGTGGCCGCATCCGCTGCCTATATCCTCTACCTCGCCTTTAAGATCGCGACCGCTCCGCCGCTGGCGACGCGCGGCGGTGACGCCGCGCGTCCAACATGGCTTGGCGGGTTCCTGCTGGCTGTCGCCAACCCGAAAGCCTACGTAGCGATCGCCGCCGTGTTCGCCGGCAGCGCTTCAAAGCAAGGTGCCGTCGAACTCGGCCTTTGGCAGAAGCTGGCTGTGCTCGCCGCGATGATCGTTGTGATCCACGTGCTTTGGCTTCTGGCCGGCGCGGCGTTCGCACGCTTCCTGCGCAGGCCCCTGGCCTCACGGATCATCAACCTGGTCTTTGCCGCGACGCTGGTGGTGACCACGGCACTGGCCGTGTTTGGCTGACGGCTCAGGCTTTGGCTTTTGCCGCGGCGTCCAGTTCTTGCAGTCTTTTCACCGCTGTCGGCGGCAAGGCTGGCGGGTTCGGCCCGCGCGCCACGTCGATGAGAAACTGGTCGCAGTCAGCCTCGGTCTCGCCGATCAGCCGCGCCATGAATTCGTCCTTGCCAAGGCCAGGTGGAATGGGCGGCAGGAAACGCGCCTTGATCGTTCCGGGATAGCGCAGGAATTTCCGGCGCGGCCAGTAGAGGCCGGCGACATGGGCCACCGGCACCACAGGAACGCCAAGCTGCGAATAGATTTCGACGATGCCGTATTTGTAGGCCGGTTCGTCGCCGGGCGCGCGCCGCGTTCCTTCCGGGTAGATGATGAGCTGGCGCGGGTTGCGCGCCATTTCCTCTTTGGTGGCGGCAAGCACCGCCTTCAGCGCCTTTGAACGGCTGCCGCGATGAACCGGGATCATGCGCATCTTCAGGATGTACCAGCCGAAGAACGGGATCCAGGTCAGCTCGCGCTTGAGGATGTAGAGCGGGTCCTGCAGGAAGGGAAAGAAGGCAATGGCGTCCCAGAACGACTGATGCTTCGGCGCCAGGATGAAGGAGCCTTGCGGCAGGTTTTCCTGCCCGGTGATCTCGCTCTTCGTGCCGGCGATCTTGTCGTAGAGCCACATCGAGGTGCGCGACCAGAATTTCGGCACGAACCAGGCACGGTGGCGCGGTGAGAGAAAATAGTACGGGGTCCAGAGGATCATCTGGACGATCAGGTTGACGTAGAAGACGAAGTTGAACGTCAGCGATCGGATATAGAGCATTTGGCAGGCCCGGTGAGGAAGCGTGGGGTTGGTTACACCAAGCGCGTGCAAAAAGGAAACGGCGTGATGGCTAGCCCTGCCACGTCGCTTGCGCGAGCCGCTCCCTCAGGCGTGGGGCCGCGAAATCGAGGAATGCGCGCAGTTTGACCGGTAGCCGGCCCTGGCCGGCATGGACGAGGTTGACGGGCCATGGCTCCGGTTCGAAGGCCTGCAAAACGGGGCTGAGTGCTCTTGATCGTACGGCACCAACGATCTGGTAGGAGAGCACGCGCGT
>JBDSLV010000373.1:0-4449 GCA_039916205.1 Mesorhizobium sp.
TGACCGCCCTGCTCGCCATCCTGTTCGGCCTGCTGCGCGGCAGCACGGGTGCCGCGATCCGCGCCATCCGCGACAATGAGGATGCGGCAGCCTCGGTCGGCGTGCGCGTCACCGGCACCAAGCGGCTACTGTTCGTGCTGGCTGCCTTCGGCATCGGCATTGCCGGCGCGCTGTGGCTGGCAACCTCCATCACCTTCCAGCCGAAAACCTATTTCAACGTGCAATGGACCGCCTACATGATCTTCATGGTGCTGGTCGGCGGCATCGGAACTTTCGAGGGCGCCATTCTCGGCGCACTGCTGTTCTTCCTCATCGAGACATGGTTCGGCGGCACCGGCGTCTGGTACCTGATCGGGCTCGGCGCCACCGCCGTGCTGTTCTCGCTGTTCCTGCCGCGTGGCCTGTGGGGAACAATCGAGGAGCGTTTCGGCCTGCGCCTGCTGCCCGTCGGCTATCGCGTGCGGCTTGCTCCGAACGTGTCGGCTCCATCAGGCGAAGACGCACAACCGCGGCAAACGACACCCCACCGGGAGAAGGCATGACCATGCTGTTCGGCAAGACGATCCTCATCACCGGTGTCGCCTCCGGCATCGGCGCCCGCACGGCCGAACTGGCGGGCCAGCTCGGCGCCGATGTGATCGGCGCCGATGTCCGCGAACCGGTTGGACACCAAGGCAATTTCGTCAAGGCCGACATCTCGTCCAAGGCCGGCGTCGACGATCTCGTGGCGCGCTTGCCGCCACGCATCGACGCGCTGTGCAATGTCGCCGGGCTGTCGGGCAACACGGGCGCCGTGTCGACGCTCGCCGTCAATTTCTTTGGCCTGCGCGCGCTCTCCGAAGCGGTCGCGCCAAGGCTTCGCGAGGGCGGCGCCATCGTCAATGTCGCCTCGATCGCCGGCTATGGCTGGCGTGCCAATCTCAATCGCGCCGCATCCATGGTCGGCATCGAAGGCTTTCCCGACGTCGCCAAGGTGGTCGCCGATCACGAGGTGAAGAATGAGGAAGGCTATCCGGTCTCCAAGGAATTGCTGTTGCTGTGGACGTTGCGTGCGGCGCACCAGGAGCTGTTCAAGAGCCGTGGCATCCGCGTCAATGCGGTGAGCCCAGGACCGGTCGAGACGCCGATCCTCAAACAGTTCCGCACCGTGCTTGGCGACGCCCGCGTCGACAGCGATATTGCCCGTGTCGGCCGCGCCGGGACATCGGGTGACATCGCGCCGGTTGTGCTGTTCCTGTGCTCGGATGGCGCGCGCTGGGTCAATGGCGCAAATGTGCCGGTCGACGGCGGCCTTGAGGCATCGATCAACGCCGAAGTGCTCGGCTTCTAACTTATTCGAAGGCGCTCCATGGGAGCGAGGGAGACTGTCATGGACATTGGGCTTTTGATCGACGGCGACAAAAGGGATGCATCGGGCGGTGCTGCCTTCGAGCGCATGGACCCGTTCACCGGCAAGCTGGCGACACGCGCTGCCGCAGCCAGCGTCGCCGACGCCAATGCCGCCGTCGAAGCGGCGGCGGCGGCGTTTCCGGCCTGGTCCAAGACAGGCCCGGGCGAACGCCGCACCTTGCTGATGAAGGCCGCCGACGTCATGGCTTCGAAGGTCGGCGAATTCACCAAGCTGATGATGGAGGAGACCGGGGCGACCGGCCCCTGGGCCGGCTTCAACGTGATGCTGGCGGCCAACATGCTGCGCGAGGCCGGCGCTATGACGACCCAGATTTCAGGCGAAATCATTCCGTCGGACAAGCCGGGCACGATCGCCATGGCGATCCGTCAGCCGGCTGGTGTGTGCCTCGGCATCGCGCCGTGGAATGCGCCGGTCATTCTCGGCACCCGTGCCGTGGCCATGGCGATCGCTTGCGGCAACACGGTGGTGCTGAAGGCCTCCGAACTGTGCCCCGGCACGCACCGTCTTATCGGACAGGTGCTGGTCGAAGCCGGCCTGCCCAAGGGGGTCATCAATGTCGTCACCAACGATCCAAAGGACGCGGCTGATATTGTCGAGACACTGGTTGCGCATCCGGCGGTCAAGCGCGTCAATTTCACCGGCTCGACCAAGGTCGGCCGGATCATCGCCGAGCTCGCCGGCCGGCATCTGAAGCCGGCCTTGCTGGAGCTTGGCGGCAAGGCGCCGCTTTTGGTGCTGGATGATGCGGATATCGATGCGGCGGTGAACGCCGCGACGTTTGGCGCCTTCATGCATCAGGGCCAGATCTGCATGTCGACCGAGCGGCTGATCGTCGATGAGAAGATCGCCGATGCATTCGTTGCCAAGCTCGCCGCCCGTGCCTCGCAACTGCCGGCGGGCGATCCGCGCGGCCATGTCGTGCTGGGCTCACTGATCAGCAGCCAGGCCGCCGACAAGATGGAAGAGCTGGTCGCCGATGCCGTCGCCAAGGGTGCCAAGCTGGTGGCCGGCGGCAAGCGCACCGGCACGGTGGTAGAGGCGACATTGCTCGACCATGTGACGCCGGCGATGCGCGTCTACGCGGAAGAATCCTTCGGACCGGTCAAGCCGGTCATCCGGGTGAAGGGCGAGGACGAGGCGGTGCGTGTCGCCAACGACACCGAGTATGGTTTGTCCTCGGCTGTCTTCAGCCGCGACATCAAGCGCGCCATGGCGGTCGCCGCCCGCATCGAAGCCGGCATCTGCCACATCAATGGCCCGACCGTCGGCGACGAGGCACAGATGCCGTTCGGCGGCGTCAAGGGTTCAGGCTATGGCCGCTTCGGCGGCAAGGCATCGATCGCCGAGTTCACCGACCTGCGCTGGGTGACGATCGAGGATCCGAACCAGCATTATCCGTTCTGACAGACTTCAGCGGGAGTGTAGTCACTCCCGCGTCAGCGCCCTGAAGAGCTTGTCGAGCAGCCCGACCAATTGTTGCTGCTCGTCACGCGACAGGTCGACGAACATCTCCCGATTGAGGTTCCAGGCGAACTCCATCACCTCGGCATAGAGCTTATCGCCCTCCCCCGTCAGCGCCAGATCGTTGACTCGGCGGTCCTCGCTGCTGACCGCCTTGACCAGGAGGCCGCGCTCGATCAGCCCGCTGACATAGCGGCTGAGCTGCCCCTCATCCTGCTGCGTGGCGCGGGCCACGGCGCGAACAGAGGGTTGGCCGAGATACTTGACCACAGCCAGCGTCCGCCATTCGCCGAGCGTGATGCCATAGGTGCTGACCAGGACATTCTGTGCCTGCCGGTCGTTCACCCGCGTCAGCAAGGCGAGGCGATAGGAAAACAGGTCACGAATGTCATGCGGGCTCTCCCAAGGCGGCGGTGTCGGGTTCAGAGCATCGCGGTAGGGTGACGCCTTATTGATTGACATTGTCAGGCAATTCCTTGATAGTGTCAAACAATGGGTGCCACGAAATGAGCATCCGGGCAAGCCACAGGTTGGAGGAGACTGAAATGCTGAAGGTTTTGAAACGTCGTTTGGGCCGCGGCGTTGCCGCCGCCCTTCTCTCCAGCCTGGCGCTGCTGGCCTGGGCTGATGGCGCTGCGGCGGAAAACACCAAACTGCGATTTGCCTACCTTCTCGCGGATTCCGACCTGCCGATCTTCGTCGCCCAGAAGAACGGCGCTTTCCAGGCCGCGGGCCTCGATGTCGAACTCACCGAAGTGCAGGGCGGCCCGGCGGTCGTCGCGGCCATTGCCTCGGGCTCGGCGGATGTCGGCTACGCGGCACCGGTGCCGCCGATCAATGCCCGCCTCAACGGCGTCATGGTCAAGATGGTCCTGGCGCTTGGCCATGAGGTCGATCCTGACAAGAAATTCCTCTGGCTCGTGGCATCCAAAGCTTCCGGCGCCAAGGACCTTGCGGGCCTCAAGGGCAAGAAGATTGCCTTCAATGCCAATGGCTCGCTTTGCGAACTGGCATGGCGCGACCACATGGCCAAGGCCGGCTTGAGCATGGACGATGTCCAGGTTGTCATCTTGCCCTTCCCGCAACAGGAAGCAGCATTGGAGCAAGGCGCCATCGATGCGACCTGCACCGTCAATCCGTTCTTTGCCTCGATGTCGAAGAACACGGCCATCGGGGCCCAGGTGATGGCGTCGGGCGTGCTGGCGGACGAGAGCAAACCCACGCTCAATGATGTGATCTTCGCCGGCGACGACTACATCGCCGCCAATGCCAACAGCATCAAGGCCTTCGGCAAGGTGATTTTTGAAACCCGCAACGCGCTTCTGGCCAATCGTGCGGAGCTCGAAGCAGCGGCGGTGGAATTTCTCCAGCTGACACCGGAAGCTGCCAAGGACTTCAACCTGCCAATCGTCAAGCCGGAGCTCACCGTCACGGAAGCCGATGTTCAGATACTGCTCGACGCCATGAAGCGCGCCGGCATGTTGACGCAGGACATCGCCGCCAGCGACTTCGTCGCCAACATGGCGCCGTGAGGCTATCGTTGCATGCGGGCAATCCTCGCCCACTGGGAGGTCCGA
>JBDSLV010000374.1:0-4893 GCA_039916205.1 Mesorhizobium sp.
CTGAAGCGCCGGCTGCTTGGCATCGCCTATCGCATCGGGCTGTTCCTGGCGATGCTGACGATCTGCATGCCGGGCCTATGGATCGTGCTGTCGTCTCTACGGCCAACGGTCGAGATCATGGCCAAGCCGCCGGTATGGATCCCGCAGGAGATTTCGTTCGACGCGTATGTCGCGATGTTCAGCGGCATCGGCAAAGGCGGCATCCCTGTCATCGAGTATTTCCGCAACTCGCTGATCATTTCGGTGACCTCGACGGCGATCGCGGTCGCTATCGGCATGGCCGGCGGCTACGCCTTCGCGCGCTACCGTTTCCGAGGCAAATCCGGCGTGTTCCTCGGCCTGATGCTGACGCGCACGGTGCCGGGCATCGCACTGTCGCTGCCGCTGTTCTTCCTCTATGTGCGGCTCGGCATCATCGACACGCATTTCGGGCTGATCCTCGCCTATGTCGCGCTCAATGTTCCCTTCACCATCTGGCTGATCGACGGCTTCTTCCGCCAAGTGCCCAAGGATCTGGCGGAGGCAGCGCAGATCGACGGCTGCACGCGTTGGCAGGCGTTCTGGCAAGTCGAGTTTCCCCTCGCCGGACCCGGCATTGCGTCGGCCGCGATCTTCGCCTTCCTGACTTGCTGGAATGAGTTCGCGCTGGCCTCGCAGCTGACCCGTTCGGTGAGCGCCAAGACGCTGCCGGTCGGCCTGCTCGACTACACCGCCGAGTTCACCATCGACTGGCGAGGCATGTGCGCGCTGGCCGTGGTGATGATCATACCTGCGCTCACCCTCACCTACATCGTCCAGAAACACCTTGTCGGCGGCTTGACCTCCGGCGCGGTGAAAGGCTGACCTCATGGCAACCGTCTCCCTCACCAAGCTGACCAAGCGCTACGGCAATATCGGGATCGTGCATGGCATCGATCTTGACATTGCTGATCGCGAATTCATCGCGCTGGTCGGCCCCTCCGGCTGCGGCAAGTCGACAACGCTGCGCATGATCGCCGGGCTGGAAGAAATCAGCGCCGGCTCGATCGAGATCGGCGGGCGCGTCGTCAACGACCTGCCGCCGCGCTCGCGCAACATCTCGATGGTGTTCCAGTCCTATGCGCTCTACCCGCACATGACGGTGCGCGAAAACCTCGGCTTCTCCTTGAAGATCGCTGGGGCCGCCAAGGACGACATGGACCGCCGCGTCGCCGAAGCATCAGCCATTCTCGGCCTCGACACGTTGCTGGACCGCCGCCCGTCGCAACTCTCCGGCGGCCAGCGCCAGCGCGTCGCCATGGGCCGCGCGATCGTGCGCGACCCCGATGTCTTCCTGTTCGACGAGCCGCTTTCCAACTTGGACGCCAAGCTGCGCACGCAGATGCGCACGGAGATCAAGAAGCTGCATGCCAAGGTGCAGTCGACGGTGATCTACGTCACCCATGACCAGGTCGAGGCGATGACGCTTGCTGACCGTATCGTCATCATGCGCGACGGCTATATCGAACAGGTCGGCACGCCCGACGAGGTTTTTCGGCGGCCGGCGACACGCTTCGTTGCCGGCTTTATCGGTTCACCCCCGATGAACCTGCACGAAGCCACCGTCGATGATGGGCAACTGGTTTTCGCCAGCGGCGAAAAACTGCCCCTGCCCGGCCAGTTCAAGGCCAATGTCGCCACCGGCGCCAAGGTCGTTTTCGGGCTGAGGCCCGACGACATCTATCCGACCGGCCATGGCATCAGCTCCGGTGGCGTCGCCGATGTGCATCAGATCGAACTGCCGATAACGGTCACCGAACCGCTCGGCAACGAGACCCTTGTCTTCGTCGAGTTCAATGGCACGGACTGGGTGTCGCGCATGCTGAATCCGAGATCGCTGAAGTCGGGCGAGCGGATCGCCATGAGCCTCGACATGTCGCAGGCGCATCTGTTTGCCACCGACACCGGCAAGACATTGCGGAGCTGACGGACATGCCCAAGATCGAAAAAGTCGAACTGCGGATGGTCGACCTTGTGCCCAAGGTCAAGCGCACCGCTGCGATCCAGAGCTTCGTCAGCCAGGAAACCCCACTCGTGACGATCACCGATTCCGACGGCGCGGTCGGCACCGGCTACAGCTATACGATCGGCACCGGCGGCTCCTCGGTGATGCGGCTCTTGTCCGACCATCTGGCGCCACGCCTGATCGGCCGTGACCCCGACATGATCGAGGCGATCTGGCACGATCTCGAATTCGCCACCCATGCGACCACGATCGGCGCGATCACCGCAATCGCGATCGCGGCGATCGATACAGCACTTTGGGACCTGAGGGCAAAGAAGCAAAACCTGCCGCTGTGGAAGCTCGCCGGCGGCGCCAAGGACCGCTGTCCGCTCTACACGACCGAAGGCGGCTGGCTGCATATCGAGACACAGGCTTTGGTCGACGATGCGCTGGCCGCCAAGGCCAAGGGGTTTCGTGGCTCGAAGGTGAAGATCGGCAGGCCGCACGGGTCAGAAGATCTCGCGCGGCTCTCGGCGGTTCGCAAGGCGGTTGGCGACGGCTACGAGATCATGACAGACGCCAACCAGGGCTTTTCGATCGACGAGGCGATCCGCCGCGCCGCCAGGTTGCGCGAGCTTGACCTCGCCTGGATCGAGGAGCCTTTGCCGGCCGACGACATCGACGGCCACGTGCGGCTGTCGAACTCGACACCGACGCCGATCGCCATCGGCGAATCGCTCTATTCCATGCGCCATTTCCGCGAATACATGCAGAAAGGCGCCTGCTCGATCGTGCAGGTCGATGTCGGCCGCATCGGAGGGATCACACCCTGGCTCAAGATCGCCCATGCGGCGGAGGCTTTCGACATTCCGGTCTGCCCGCATTTTTTGATGGAATTGCATGTCAGCCTGACCTGCGCTGTTCAGAATGGCCGCTATGTCGAGTACATTCCGCAGCTCGACCAGTTGACCGGCAAGCGTATGCGCATCGAGGATGGGCAAGCGCTGGCGCCCGATGAGCCGGGTATCGGCATCGACTGGGACTGGGACGCGGTCAAGGCCATGAGCATCGCCGAATTCACCACGGCGATCACGAAATAGGAGACTGATATGCAGCGGATGGGGATGGTGCTGGGGCTGAAGCCGGAGAAGGTCGAGGAATATGTCCGCCTCCATGCCGCCGTCTGGCCGGATGTGCTGACCATGATCTCAGCCTGCAACATCAAGAATTATTCGATCTACCTGAAGCGGCCGGAGAACCTGCTGTTTTCCTATTTTGAATACCACGGCACCGACTACGCCGCCGACATGGCCAAGATGGCGGCTGACCCGAAGACCCAGGAGTGGTGGGCCGTCTGCATACCTTGCCAGGAACCGCTGGCGACGCGTCGGGAAGGCGAATGGTGGGCAGCGATGGACGAGGTCTTCCATCATGACTAGGGGTTTCGACCCCGCCTCCCTTGTTCAATCCTGGCCCAAACCCTCCAATCCGAGGCCAATTGTCACCTTCGGTGCCGGGTCGATCGTCGGCGACGCGCATTTTCCTGCCTACCGGAAGGCCGGCTTTATGGTTGCAGGTCTCTATGATCCCGACGTCGCCAGAGCTGAAAAGCTGGCGGAGCAATGGGGTGTCGCGGCCTTCCGTTCGGTCGAGGAAGCCGCTTCCGTTAAGGGTGCGATTTTCGATCTCGCAACGCCGCCCTCTCGCCATGCCGACGTGCTGAAGGCTTTGCCTGACGGCGCGGTGGCGCTGATCCAGAAGCCGATGGGCGGCAACCTTGCCGAGGCGACGACAATTCTCGAAATCTGCCGCGCCAAGAAGCTCCGCGCGGCGGTGAATTTCCAGCTCCGCTTCGCACCAATGATGCTGGCACTGAAGGACGCGATCGCCAAGGGCTTGCTCGGCGACATCGTCGACTTCGACGCCTGGCTGGCGCTGGCGACACCTTGGGAACTCTGGGAATTCCTGCTCAAGGCGCCGCGTGTCGAGATCGCCATGCATTCGATCCACTATCTCGACCTCGTCAGGCAGTTGCTCGGCGACCCCAGAGGCGTACACGCCAAGACGCTCGGCCATCCCAATCATGCGGTGGCGCAGACGCGCACCAGCGCCATTCTCGACTATGGCGACACGGTACGCTGCGCGCTGTCGATCAACCACGACCACAAGTTCGGACGCCGGCACCAGGCCTGCGAGTTCCGCATCGGCGGCACCGAGGGCGCGGCCTATCTCAAGCTCGGGCTCAACCTCGACTACCCCAGCGGCGAACCGGATGTGCTGGAGATCTATCCGAAAGGCGGAACGGACTGGGTGTCGGTGCCCCTAGCTGGCGAATGGTTTCCCGATGCCTTCGTCGGCCGCATGGCCAATGTGCAACGTTTTGCATCCGGCGAGGACACATCGCTTGTCAGCTCAGTCGAGGATGCCTGGAGTACCATGGCGCTTGTCGAAGCCGCCTATCAGTCAAGCGCAGCGCCGGCGACGCCGATCGCGGAAAGACCCTGATGGAACAGATCCAGTATTTCGAGGACTATGAGATCGGCGCCTCGCGTCTCACCAGCGGCCGTACCATTACCGAGACCGACTTCATCGTCCATGCCGGCCACACCGGCGATTTCTTCCCGCACCACATGGACGCCGAGTACATGAAGACGACGCCGTTCGGCCAGCGGATCGCGCACGGCACACTGGTATTCTCGGTCGGCATCGGACTGACGGCAAGAGTCGTCAACCCGGTCGCCTTCTCCTATGGCTACGACCGGCTGCGCTTCATCAAGCCGGTGTTCATCGGCGACACGATCCGCACACGCACCACCATCACCACCAAGGAAGACGATCTCAAGCGGCCGGGGTCAGGACGGGTGATCGAGCGTTGCGAGGTGATCAACCAGCGCAATGAGGTGGTGCTGGCGGCCGACCACATCTACATC
>JBDSLV010000375.1:0-5321 GCA_039916205.1 Mesorhizobium sp.
GACGACTCAGATTTTTTCAAGAAAGCCCGGTTTTTTCAAGAAAGCCCGAATTTCCTCACGAAAGATTGGGTTCTATGCGCCGGGAGCGGGCCAGCAGCCAGTCACGACCGGCATGGGCAAACACCGCGCACAGCACAATCGCCCCGCCAAGCATGCTCGCCGCTGGCGGAATCTCGGCCAGGAACAGAAATGCAAACAGAATGGCGAAAGGCACTTCGGCCGAGCCGAGCAACCCGGATTCAGCCGGTGGAATGAGACGCGCGCCTTCGGTCCACAGGATCGAGGATAAGGCGAAACACGAGCCGAAGGTGATAAGCAGCACTGCATCGTGCGGCGACACCGCCAACGGATCGGTGATGAGCCAGCCGAGCACGAACAAGAGAAACGCCGATACAGCACCGGCCCAGACCACAGGCGTGTCGCGAAAGGCACGCACCATGATCATGTAGAGCGCGCTGCCGATGGTCATCAGCAGTGCCAGCCCATCGCCGAAAAGATTGCCGGTGCCAAAGCCGGACCATACCATGACCGCCACGCCGCACAGCGAGACCGCTGCCGCAACCATCGTCTGCAGCCGGAATGGTTCGCGCGTCAGCACCCAGGCCAGCAGGGCGGTGACGAAGGGCGCGGTCGCATAGATGATCGCGACATTGGCGACGAAGGTGAACTTGAACGCCGAGATGAAGGCGATGCTGGCCAGCGCCCCTTCGACAGCCAGCAGCCAGCCGCGCCAGCCAAGCCGCAGGCTCTCGTGCCCGCCGGAACGATGGCGCCGCCACAGCACATAGAGGCTGATCAGGATAGACCCGACAAAACCACGCCAGCAGGTGATGGTCAGCGGATCGGCATGGATCGATTTGGTCAAGACACCGGTCAGGGCAAATACCGCTGCCGAGGACGACACCAGGATGATGCCGAGGGTTCGGTCGTTGGGCGTGTCGGTGGTAGCCTTGATATCAGTCATGCCGCCAGTCTAAGCCGCTCCGTCCTGACATCGTAGTGTCAGCAGCTGTCATAGCCGTTTGCGAAAGTGCTCACCGCCGACAATCAGCAGGCCGGCGGCGATGATCAGGGCTGCGCCAAAGAACACCTCGTGGCGTGGGATGTCGCCCCATATCGCGTAGCCGAGCGCGAACGCCCACAGCAGCGACGTGTATTCGAGGGGCGCGAGGACGGACGCCGGTGTTCGCTTCATGCCTTCGAAGAGAAAATACTGGGCGAGGCCACCGAGCGCACCAATGCTGGCAAGCAACAGCAGCTGAGCCAGGCTGGGCGTCTGCCACCAGAGCAGTGCCGGCACAGCCGAGAACAGTAGAAAATAGAAATTGTTGAGCAGCAGTTGGATCATGGAGCGCTCGGCAAGCGCTGTCTTGCGCAGGAGAACGATGGCGATGCCCCACAAGAACGCGGCCGCCAGCACCAGCATCACCGGCACCGACAGACCGAGCCGCGCCGGGTCGCAGGCCACGAACACGCCGGCAAAGCCGATCAGCACCGCCAGCCAACGCAGCATCGGCACCTTCTCACCGAGCAACAGCACGGAAAGCACTGTGACGATGATCGGCGCCGCGTAATAGACGGTTGTCAGCTCGGCCAGCTGCAGGCTGCGGGCGGCGTTGTAGTAGCAGAGCCAGGCGGCGAGCGTGAAGGCGCTGCGCAGCAGCATCGGCAACACCACTGGCGATCGCCTTGTGTCGGCGAAGAGCTGCCGCCCGCCGATTGCAGCGCAGGCGGTCAGAATGGTGGCGCTGCGAAAGAACATGATTTGCCAGACGGTCATGCCGGCAACCAGAAGCTTGATCGCGGCATCCTGTGTTGAAAACAGCAAATAGGCGGCGCCGGTGAGCAGGATGCCGGCGAGCACCCGTTCGCGTGTCTCAAGAATGGCGATGTCGGCCATGCGGCGCGAGCCTAACTGATGCTGGCGAAAGACGGTGCAAGAGCCCGGGGCTTTGCGTCGCTACGCTATACGGGCGAAACGTCGGGGCAGCGCTGCACCAGCAGCAGGCTTGCGTTGGGCAGGGCTAGATGGCCTTGGCCGGGTTCGCGCGACACATGGTGCCGATCCAGCCCTGCGGGTTCTGGCGCCGCGCTGCCGATTGGTTTAGCATCATCTTACAGAGCTGGAGCCAAAGGCTTGGGCAGGCGCGCAGAACGCCGGGGAACGGATCAGGGTCGGAAAAGACGCCCCAAGCAGATGCCGAACGTCGGCATGCATCATTGCGGCCCGACAGGCAGGCTCTGCCGGTAGCGAGGCGCCGATATCGCGGAGGGGAAACCAGTGCAGAAACTGCAGTCGCAAGGCGTCCATCATATCACGCTGGTCGGCGCCGGGCGCCAGACCTCGATTGATTTCTGGGAAGGTGTGCTGGGCATGCCGTTCATCTTCGAGCAGCCCAATCTCGACAAGCCGAGCGAAAGCCACCTCTATTTCGATCCTGGCGACGGCCGGCTGATCACCATCTTCACCGATGAGACCCGTACACCTGTGAAACGCCGCACGCCGACTGATACCGGCTGCGTCCATCACATTGCCTTTTCGGTATCGCGCGTCACTTTCCTGCAAGCGGTCGTCCGGCTCGATGAACGAGCCATCAAGCACAGCGGTGTCAAGGATCGCGGCTTCATGGATTCGATCTATTTCGAGGATCCACTCGGCCTCCTGATCGAACTCGCCTCCTACCGTTTCGAGCCGCCGGCCGGCTTCACCCATGCCGACGTGCTGATGGAGGCGCACAAGCTCCGTGTGGCGCGTGGCGACTACAACATCGCCGAGGTGCATTTGGCCGACGCCATCCAGGCGCTGGCGGAGCGCTCGCGCGAAACATTGTCGGCCGATCGGGCGCCGAAAAATCCATATTGACGTTCTGAACAGGCAAGGGAGGACCATATGGCAAAGACAGTGACGAAGAGTGCTAGGAAACCGGCGGCCAAGGCAGTGCCAAAGGCCGCGGCAAGACCGGCAGCAAAAGCAGCCGCCAAGCCGGCGGTAAAAGCATCGGCCAAGCCAGCCGCCAAGACGGCATCAAAGGCAGCCGCCAGCAAAACCGCGGCCAAGGCGAAATCGGCGAAGAAACCAGCGCTCACCATCAGCATGCTGAAGCCGAGCGTCAACAACATGACCGTTCGGGTGTTTGCTCGCGCCGCCGGGCTCAACCATGCCGAGACCGACGCCTGGGGACACACGCGCTCGCCTGAATACATGGCGCGCAACCCGGCCCATCTGACGCCGATGATCGAGGACAAGGGCCTGCCGCGCGGGGTGCTGTGGGAAAGCTGCGCCATCATGCAATATCTTTCCAACAAGCATGGGCTGGAGAAATTCTACCCCAAGGCTCCGGCCAAGCGCGCCATGATCGACAGCGCCATGTTCTACCTGATCGGCACACTCTACCCCTATGTGGCCCGTGCCACCTATCCGGCGCTTGGCTTCCCGCAATATGCCGGCGAGGTTGGTCACAGCGATGCCCACCCTGAAAAGAAATCGGAGGCCCAGAAAGCGGCGGTAGCCGCGATCGCCGAACCGCTCGAGGTCTTCCATTCCTTCTTCCGTGACGGCAAGCCGTTCATCGGTGGCAAGAGCCCGTCGATCGCCGATATCCGGCTGGCGGCGACGCTCGAATTCCTCGCTGTCATCGACTACGCCCTGCCCAAATGGGCGAAGGAGTACATGTCGGCGATGGAGAAGAAACTCGGCAAGGCCTATGCCGAGCCGGCCGGTGACGTGCGCGGCTACATCGCCCATGTGAGGTCGCAGGCCAAGGCTTGAATATTTTCGCCTTCTGTCGCCGGCCGGGTCAGCCCGGTCGGTGATAACGTCGATGTCTCGGCTGGCCCTTGCCAAGCGCCTGTTCGCGTGCGGCGATACGAGAGACTGTCGAAAGGATGCAAATGGACGCGACCGGATTGAAGGCCATGCAGGCGCCGCTGAAGGAGGCCTATCGCGATGATGCCTCGCGCGCGTTAATCACGTTAAGGGCCAGGGGCTCGATCGACGATCAGTCGATCGCCTGCAAGGTCGAGACAGGCAGGGCAACTGCTCTTGCCGGGCTGCATCCGGCAACCGGCGGCTCCGGGCTCGAACTGTGTTCGGGCGATATGCTGCTCGAAGCGCTGGTGGCGTGCGCTGGCGTGACCCTGAAGGCCGTGGCAACGGCGCTGGAGTTCAAGCTCGGCGCCGCCACGGTCGAGGCTGAAGGCGATCTGGATTTTCGCGGCACGCTCGGCGTTGCCAAGGATGCACCGGTCGGCTTTCGCGCCATCCGGCTGAGTTTCGGCCTCGACACCGACGAGCCACAGGAACGCATCGATTCCTTGATAAAGCTGACCGAACGCTATTGCGTCGTGTTCCAGACCATCAGCCAGAAGCCGGAACTGACGGTCGTGGCGCGGCGCTGACGACCCGCCGCCATTGGCTGCGGGCCATCTCGTTGACGCTTACTGCGCTGCCGGCTCTTCGGCGTCACCCTCGTCGGTGAACGGCGAGGCGCTCGGCACGCACTGGACCGACCAGCCGGGAGGGGTCGGCTGCTTCTGATACTCGGTGATGGCGGCGGTGCACTGCTCGCGCTTGTCGAAGGTGCTTGGCAGCACCACCATGCCGCCCTGCGGGCCGGCGATTACCAGATACCAGACCAACGCTACGGTCGAAGCCATGGGGATTTCCTCGTTGTTGTGGGAGTCGGCGGACCCTAGCAACTCCTCGCGGTCGGCGAAAGCGTGCGTCGCGCACGGCGCTCCGCCCCATCATCACAGCCGCGTGATCGCCGGTTTGGCGTCGCCCGGGCTCAATCGATGGCAAAACAATAGAACAGGCCATCGCCGCCGGTGCCTTTCAGCGCCTCCTGGCTGCAGCCGCCGCGCGAGGCATGCGACGAGTTCCACGATTTGGCGGCGGTCGAGTCGTCGAGCCCGGTGCGGTCGTGATGACCCATCATCGCCACGCCTTCGGCGCCGCTCATCGTCCAGTCGCCGCAGGTCTGATCGGCGATTTTCGTGCCGTCCGGCTTGGAGCCGGTCAGCACATCGTGCCGGTTGGGCTTGTCGCCGCGACCATTGACTACTTCACCCTTTTCGTCGAGGGCAGTCTGCTTGCTGATGGCATTGGCGTCGCTGTGCAGCGAGGCGACATCGTCGGCAATCTTCTCACCCTTGGCGTTGACCCAGGGACCCTTGCCGATACGGTCGCGCGCGTCGATATCGGCGCTCGAAAGATAGGCGTGCCATTCCTTGCCGGTAACCCCGGCCGCTTCCGCCAGCGAGGCGCAGTGCGCGTCGGCACCCTTGAGACCACCGAGATCGGCGCCCTTGCCGGAACCGAC
>JBDSLV010000376.1:0-10186 GCA_039916205.1 Mesorhizobium sp.
CGCTACATCCTCCTGGCCATCTGGTCGATGGAATCGAACTATGGCGAGATCCTCAAGCGCGACGATATCATGCGCAATGTCGTGCGTTCGCTGGCGACCTTGGCCTATGCCGACCCGAAGCGGGCGAAATTCGCCCGCACCCAGCTCATCGCCGCGCTGAAGATCCTGCAGACGGGTGATATCGATGAAAGCCATCTGAGCGGATCCTGGGCCGGCGCCATGGGCCACACCCAGTTCATCCCGACCAGCTATCAGCACTATGCCGTCGACATGGACGGCAATGGCAAGCGCGACATCTGGAATTCCATCCCCGACGCACTGGCGACAGCCGCCAATCTGCTGAAGAAGAATGGCTGGCAGGCAGGCAAGACCTGGGGCTACGAGGTTACCTTGCCGGCCGGCAAGCTTCCTGCCGGCTCGAAGACGCTGGCGCAATGGCAGGCGCTCGGCGTTGTCAGGGCCAACGGCAAGCCGTTCAATAACGCCACCGACAAGGCGACGCTGAAGGTGCCGGACGGCCGCAGTGGGCCGTCTTTCCTGATGATCAAGAATTTCACCGTCATCAAGGCCTACAACAACGCCGATAAATACGCACTGGCCGTCGGCCTCCTCGCCGACGAGATTGCTGGCGGCAGCGGCCTAGTGCAGGACTGGAAGCGGCCCTTTACCAAATTGTCCTTCGAGGAAAGGCAGGAGCTGCAGAAGCGGCTTTCCCAGCACGGCCTCTATGACGACAAGTTTGACGGCAAGATCGGCGATGGCTCCAAAACCGCCATCATCGCCTATCAGGCTAAGGTCGGCTTGACCCAGGACGGGTATCCGAGCATGGAAGTGCTCAAGTGGCTCAGGAAGAAATAGAGCCAGTCCGGCGCGCGCCCAGGGAAGGTGCCGCGCCACAGGGATGGAGAGGCGATTGGTTTCGGCTGCGCGTATCCGGGTAATCGTTCGCCGCGTGCCGATCCTGATTCTGGCCATGACAGTGCTTGCCATTGGCGTGACTGCCTCTCTTCACAGCCCCGCCCTTGCCCAGGAACAGCAGCAGAGCCGCGGCTGGTCGCTGCGCGACCTCCTGTTTCCGCGCCGCAGCGAGCGCGTCGAGCCTCCAATCCAGCAGAATAAGCCAAAGGCACGCAAGCCTCGTAGCGCGCCCCGCCAGCCGGCCGAGCCGCAAGTTCCGATCGTCGAGAAAGTGCCGGACGCCCGCACCGTCCTGGTGGTCGGCGATTTCATGGCGAGCGGGCTGGCCGAAGGCCTCGATACGACCTTTGCCGAGAACGCCGGCGTCAAGATCGTTGTTCGCAGCAATGGTTCATCCGGCTTCGTGCGGGATGACTTCTACAATTGGCCCGAACAGATCGTGTCGCTGATCGAGACCGAAAAACCCGCCGCCGTGATCGTCATGCTGGGCTCGAACGATCGCCAGTCGATGAAGGTCGGCGACGTGCGCGAGCAGCCGCGCTCGGAGAACTGGACCAAGGAGTATGAACGCCGCACCGACGCGCTTGGCAAGGCCATTGCCACGGCCAAGGTGCCCTTCCTGTGGGTTGGCATGCCGGCCTTCCGGGTGCCGAAGATGACATCCGACATGCTGGCCTTCAACGACATCTACCACCAGGCGGCGGAAAACCACGGCGGCGAATTCGTCGACGTCTGGGACGGCTTTGTCGACGAGAACGGCGCCTTCGTCTCCAGCGGGCCTGACATCAACGGCCAGCCAGTGCGGCTGCGCGCCGACGACGGCATCAATGTTTCCAAGGCCGGCAAGCGCAAGCTCGCCTTCTACACCGAAAAGCCGCTGCTGAAGATCCTCGGCCTGACCGCACCGGGAAGCGTCGTCATCGCCTCCGCCCCCGCGGGCGCGCCTGTCGAGGCGCCGGCGCCGGCCGCCGCACCTGTCGTCGTCGACCGCACGGTGCCGATGCTGCTCAGCGATCCCGCGCTCGACGGCGGCACCGAACTCCTCGGCTCGGCCCCGCCGGTAAAGGCCAATCTCGACTTGCCCGGTGAAAAGCTGGTCAACGAAGGCAAGGCATCGGACGCCTCGCCCGGCCGCGTCGATGACTTCTCCTGGCCGCCCAAGGTCCAGCCGGCAACGACGGCGGCGGCCGCCAGCAATGCGACGGCCGCGATCAACCCTTGATCGCGTGCTGGAAGCCATCGGATAGGTGACGGCGATGCGATCGCCGGCGACACGACCCGTGTCGAGAACGCAGACCTATCCTACCAGATCGAATACCCGCCATCGATCACGAAGCTGGCGCCGGTGACGTAGCTTGACGCGGGGGACGCCAGATAGACGGCCAGCGGGCCGATTTCCTCGGGGCGGCCTGTCCGGCCCATGGGGATACCCGACACGAAGCTGTCTATGGGCCTGCGGTCTATCTGCTCCCAACGCCGGTTCGCATCGGTCATGAACAGCCCCGGGCAGATCACGTTGGCATTGATGCCATGCCGGGCCCAGTCCGCCGCGACAGCGCGCGTGAAATGGATCACGGCCGCCTTTGCCGTCTCATAGTGGCGACCGGCAACGTCGCGATTGACAATCTGACCGGAGATCGAGCCAAGGTTGATAATCCGTCCGCCCGCGCCGCGTTCGATCATGGCCTTGCCGATCGTTTTCGTGATGAGGAAATAGTGCGTCAGGTTGAAAGCCATCCCCTCATTCCACTGGTCGAGGTCCATATCCTCGATCGCGACATTTGGCGCCCGGCCCCCAACATTGTTGACAAGGATGTCGATCGCACCTGAGCCCAGCGCTTCCTGGCAAGCAGCCACGCACTGTTTGCTGTCCAGCATGTCGGCGAGGATGGATTGAACCTTTCTCCCGCGCGCCGTGATGTCGGCGGCCGTCGCATCCAGAGTTTCCGTGCTGCGCCCGATGAGAACAATATCGGCCCCCGCTTCGGCCAGGGCGATTGCAATCTCCCGCCCAAGCCCGCGACCGCCGCCGGTAACAAGGGCGCGCTTGTTGTCCAACCTGAATTTGCTCAGCACGGTGCTATCCATGGCTGTCTCCGTCGTGCTCATTGTTTACTTGACTGCCCCGGCGGTCAGGCCACGAAGCAGGTATCGCTGCATCCACGCGAACAGAACCGCCACCGGCAAGGTGGCGCAAAGCGCCGCGGCCATGACGAGATGCCACTCGACCGAATAGCGTCCGGACACGATGGAGAGGATCTGAATCGGCAGCGTATAATTCTCCTCCGAGCGCAGGAACGTCAGGGCGATGACGAATTCGTTCCATGAATTCACGAAGGTGAACAAGGCCGTGACCGTGATCGCCGGCATTGCCAATGGCAGGAACACTCGCCGCAGGGCGGTCCAGGGTGAGGCGCCCTCCATCCAGGCGGCCTCTTCGAGATCGCGCGGAATGGTCGAGAAATAGCTCTCCAGCATCCAGACCGAAAAGGCGATGTTGAAGCCCGCATAGAGCAGCGCCACGACGTTGATGCTGTCGAGTGCCTTGAACAGGACCAGAATGCGAAACAGTCCCAGGACCAGCACGATCGGTGAGAGCATCTGCGTGACAAGCAGGAAGCGTCGAAAATTCGTGCGCCCGACGAAGCGGAATCTCGAGAGTGCGTAGCCCGCCGGAATGGCGATGACGAGCGACATGAGGGTGGCAAGGATGGAGACGTGAAGCGAGTTGAAGAGCGCGCGGCCAAATCCGGTGGCATGCCACATTTCGGCGAAGTTGCCCCACTGGATCCGAGTGGGCAGCCACCCGGCCGCGAAAACCTCATCGGCCGGCCGGATCGCGGTCAGCCCCATCACCGCGAACGGAAACAGGGTGATCGCGAAGATCGGCAACAAGCCGAGCCAGAGGAGAACTGATTTACGCAGCTTTGTCATCACGCTTCATCCTGTCTCGTTGCAAGCCGCGCATAGATCACCGTGAAAATCAGGAGGATGGCGAACATGACAAGCGACAGCACAGCCGCCTCGCCGATCCGACCAAACCGGAAGGCGAGCTTGTAGAGATACGTCACCAGGATATCGGTCGAATTGCCCGGACCGCCCTGTGTCGTCGCCCAGATGATCGGGAAGGAGTTGAACACATAGATCGTGTTGAGGATGACGGCGATGTTGATGAATGGCCGCATCATCGGCAGCGTAATGCGTCCAAATATCTGGCGGCCGTTGGCGCCCTCTATCCTTGCCGCCTCATAGATGTCGGCTGGAATGGAGGACAGGCCGCCGAGAAAGATTGTCGTTGTGAACGGCAAGGTGGCGATGATGCCCAGGGCGATCTGCATCGGAAATGCCGTATGCGCCTGGCCGAGCCATGCGATGTTGACGTCGATGACACCAAGCGTCCTGAGAATGAGGTTGAGCGAACCGCTCTCTCCGTTCAAAGCCCATCGCCCGACGATAGACAGCATCGCCAGCGAAATTGCCCAGGGCAGCATGACGAGGACCCGAGCCAGGCCGCGGCCGTAAAACTCTTCGTTGAGCGCCAGCGAGATCGGCAACGCCAGGACAAAAGTGCCGCCCACGACACCGACGGTCCAGATCACCGTGCGCCATAGCGAGGCATAAAGCTCCGGGTCGACGAAAACGCGGGCGTAGTTTGCTCCACCATTGAAACCGGCCACCTGGCCGAAGCGATTGACCTCGCTGAGCGAAAGAATTGCCAGCTGGCCGGCCGGCCACAAGATGATGAGGCCGCTGACGAGAAGTCCCGGCAACATCAGGGCGTAGGGATTGAACGCTGCGTTTACCCGCATGGACTGCCTTTCTGGTGACCGCTTTGCCAAGCGGATCATGGATTGCATTTGTGTAATTAAATCACAATACCCATCAGAGCTAAAAACTCGATCAAGGTAGGCCGACAGACGAGGCCTGGTTTCATTTTCCTCGCAAAAATCCCTTCAAATTGCTTGGAAATGCCGGTTTCTATCGATTTTTGCTAGTTCCCGAGCCGCTGACGTCAGCGGCGAGGCCGAACCAACTGGGCATCTCATATCATAACTTTGGGCCAGAAAGATAACTAAATTACATTATTATAGGCAAAATTCCTAAAATTTCAAAGATTCATGTTGCTAACTTACATATTTGCCGTACTGTCCCGATCCGCAGCTCCCTACCGGAGTTGTCCAAGGGAGGGGCGGCTGGCCCGTCGCGACGTAGGCGCGCACCAGGAGATTTAGATGATGAAGCTACGCAGCAGTTTTTTGTTCAGATCCGCTCTCGCCGCGCTTGCAGCGACGGCTATCGTCCCGATGGCGCAGGCCAAGGACATCCGCTTCACGCTCGGCGAATATTCCGCGGCCACCAAGGCCTCCTTCGAGAAGGCCGCCAGGGCGTTCGAGGCGAAGAACCCCGACATACACATCAAGATCGAAGTGATCCCGTGGTCGAGCTATCTGCAGACACTGACCACGGACATCTCGGGAAACAACGCACCTGATATGTCGGTCGTCGCTTCGATATGGCTCGCCGACTTTTCCGGCCAGGGCTTGGTCGAGCCGATCGAGGATGTCGTATCGCCGGATCTGGTCGGCAAATTCATCCCGGCCATGCTGCAGCCTTCCTACATCGATGGGAAATTGATGGGCCTGCCGATCGCCGCTTCGGCGCGAGCAATGATGGTCAACGACGAGCTCTATGAGAAAGCGGGGGTCAAGCCGCCAAAGACCTGGGAAGAGCTGGAAAGCGCCTCGGCCAAGATCGCGGCTGAGACCGGGAAGTTCGGCTTCGGATTGCCCGGCAAGGAAGAAGAGGTCGACGTATATTTCTACTATGCCCTGTGGTCGTTTGGCGGTGAAATATTCGACAAGGACGGCAAGAGCGCGATCGCTTCGCCCGCAGGCATCGCCGCGGCTCAACTCTATGCAAATTTGGTCAAGGCTGGCCACACCGAGCCTACACCAACGGCCTACAGCCGCGAGGATGTGTTCAACATGTTCAAGCAAGGCAAGGTCGGCACCATCTTCACCTTCCCGATGCTGGTGCCGCAGATCAAGCAGGAGGCGCCGAGCCTCAAATATTCGGTGCTGCCGTTCCCGGTGAAGGCGCAGAAGAGCACGATGGCGATCACGGATTCGGTGATGGTGTTCAAGAGTTCGGAGGCGAAGGAGGAAATCCGCAAGTTCATGGACTTCATCTACCAGCCTGATTTCCGGCTTGAGTTCAACAAGGCGGACGGCCTTCTGCCGGTGCTGAAAAGCGTCGTCGCGGATCCGTACTATCAGGAGAACAAGGACATCAAGGCATTCGCCGATGGTCTGGCCTACGCCAAGTTCCAGCCCAATGTTAAGCATTGGGATGAGATCGTCGACATCACCCGTTCTGCTCTGCAGCGCATCTATCTGGGCGAGCAGACGCCGGAGGTTGGGCTCAAGGAGGCCGCGGCGGCAATCGACAAACTTCGCGGGATGTAGGCGACCGGATCCGCGGGTGCGGGAAAAGCACTTGCACCCCGCGGATGGTTGTTCAGCAAACAGACCACAGAGAAGGCTATCAGAGCGTGGCGGAAGTTGTACTTGTCGATGTAGCAAAGCGCTATAAGGCGCTCGATGTCATTACCGGCCTTTCATTGACGATGAACGATGGCGAGTTCGTCGTCATTGTTGGGCCTTCGGGGTGCGGAAAATCCACATTGTTGCGGATGATCGCCGGGCTTGAAACGATCTCGGGAGGCGATCTGCTGATCGGCGGCCGGCGTGCCAACGACTTGCCGCCGCAGAAGCGCAACATTGCCATGGTGTTTCAGACCTATGCGCTGTTTCCGCACCTGACGGTCGCCGAAAACATAGCTTTCGGGCCGCAGGTACGAGGCGAGCCCGCCGCCAGTGTCCGCGAACGCGTCGAGCGCGCGGCCGCGGTCCTCAACCTGACGCCTTACCTGCATCGCCGGCCCAGTGAACTCTCGGGCGGGCAGCGTCAACGCGTGGCGATGGGACGATCGATCGTGCGCGATCCGGATGTCTTTCTGTTTGACGAGCCTCTGTCCAATCTCGATGCCCATCTGCGGGTCGACATGCGCGCTGAAATCAAGTCGCTGCATAAGAAGCTTGGCAGCACGATCGTCTACGTCACACACGATCAGGTCGAGGCGATGACCATGGCCGATCGCATCGTCATAATGCACGGCGGCCGCATAGAGCAGGTTGGCACGCCAACGGATTTGTACGATCGGCCCGTAAACAAGTTCGTGGCCGGCTTCCTCGGCTCGCCATCAATGTCCTTCCTGAGCGGCAGGTTTGTCCGAGGCGGATCCGGCGGCAGCGTTCGCCTGGGAGATGACCGCTCCGTTCCGGTGGCAAAGACACGACCCGACGGTGAGGATGTAACGATCGGTATCCGGCCCGAAGCTTTCGAGATAGACTCCGACGGTCCGATTCACATCGTGGTCGAGGTGATCGAGCCGACCGGCGCGGAAATCATGATCTATGGCCGTGTGGCTGGCGAAGTCGTGCGCTGCGTATTCCGTGGCAGACCGAAGGTCGAGCTCGGTCAGACCTTGCGCGCACGTGTTCATCCAGATCTCATCCACTTGTTTGACAACAATACGGGGCAACGCTTCTGACAAAGCTCATGGATATCATCACCCTGATCCGACAGAAATCGGAGGGCGGCACGCCGGCCGAACGTCAGCTGGCCGGCGCCATTTTGCAGAATGTCGAGGAGGCGTCACGCACGACCATCGCCAATCTGGCCGCGAATGCCGGCGTCAGCGAACCGACAGTAACGCGATTTGCGCTTTCACTAGGGCTGGAGGGCACCCGCGATTTGAAGTTGCAACTGGCTCAGGCCGTTGCGATTGGCGGCTCCTATCTCGACGCAAAGGGCGATGCGATATCGCTCGGCGAAGGCAAGGCGGTTGCCACCATCTGCGGCCACGCGACGAAGGCCATCAACGACCTCAGGGAAGTCCTTTCGGAGGAACTTGTCGTGGAGATCAGCCAATTGCTCGCCAGCGCTACCCAGGTGCAGTTGTTCGGCACCGGGGGCATATCGTCACTTGCCGCGCAAGAACTGAATTTTCGGCTTTTCAGGCTTGGGCTCAACGTGGTGAACCAGGTGGACGGGCGGCTGCAGCGCATGACCGCGGCACTTGCCAAGCCAGGCACGGTCGTCATGGGGTTTTCATTGTCCGGCGGCGCCGCATCGGTTGTGGATTCGCTGTCGATCGCTCGCCAATACGGCGCGATCACCATCGCTGTCGCGCCGGCTGACACGCCACTCGCACGCATCGCCGAATACGTCATTCCTTACCGCTATGTCGAAGACGGGCATGTCTACAAACCCAATTCGGCGCGGTTTGCGCTGCTTGCTCTTGTCGACAGCCTTGCCTTCAAGGCCGCCGAAATTATCGGGCCCGCGGTGCTGGAAAACCTGAGGCGCATCAAGCAGACGCTGACGATCTCCGACAACTACGACAGCACGTTACCCCTGGGCGACTGACGCCTGCCTTCGCCCATATGGAGCGGTGAGATGCACTTGCTGGTTACAGGAGCGAGCGGAAAGCTCGGTCGCCGCGTCGTCGCCAGGCTGTTGCGCACGATGCCGGATGCGAAAATCACCGCGATGACACACTCGCGCGATCTCGACCTGGCCTACAGCCGGCTGCGCGTCATCAAGGGCAGCATAGCGGACCGGGGCTTTGTCGACGCCGCGATGAAGGGCGTAACGCACGTGCTGCACATGGCGACGTGCAAAGAGATTCCTGAGCTTGTCATGGACGTCACCGTCAAGGGCATGTTCTGGTTGCTCGAAGCGTTTCGTGAACAGCAGGGCCGCTATTTCATCCTGATCGGCGGCGATGCGGCGATAGGGCATTTCTTCTACCCGAGCGCTTCGCCATTGACCGAGGCAACTCCCCACAGGGCCGCGCCGGGATGCTATTCCCTGTCCAAGGTTCTCGAAGAGGTCATGCTCGCGCAGGCGCACATCCAGTACGGAATCGAAGGTTGCTGCCTTCGCGCGCCCTGGATCATGGCCGACGACGATCTTCGCTACGCGCTCAGCTTCTCGGAGGACGTTTTCGGCTCCCCTCGCTGGCATGAGGCTGTCGCGCCTTCGCTTGCGGCGCGATATGCCGCCGACGAAACCGTGCCACTTGCCCTGGCCATCGATGGCAAGCCGCTGAGACGAAATATTATCGCCGTCGACGATGTGGTCGACGCTGTCCAGGCAGCCTTGACTGTTCAGCCGGCAGGTTGCGAGACGTTCAACATCGCAATGAACGAGCCATTCGACTACGGAAAGGCTGCTTCATATATCGGGCGGCGGTTCGGCAAGAGAGCCGTCGAGATAGCGACCCCCTACCACAGCATCGCAATCGACAACAGCAAGGCGCGCGACAGGCTTGGCTGGACCCCTCGCTTCGACACCGAGCGCCAAATCGACACGGCCTGGGCTTTTGTCCCCGAGAAGGATGCCCAAAGGGAAGTGATTTACCCCGGGTAATTGACCTGCCCCGAGGGTAAAGTCATTTACCCCGAGGTAAAGTCATTTACCCAGAGGTAAAGTAACTTACCCCGGGGGTAAAGTAACTTACCCCCGGTCGCGACACCAGGCAGATGTCACCGTCGACCACCGCTCACCTCGGCAGGACGCTCGATCCCATCAGGGCTTCATCGATGGAGCGGGCGGCCTGCCGGCCTTCGCGGATTGCCCACACGACCAGCGACTGGCCGCGGCGCACATCGCCTGCCGCATAGAGCCCGTCGACGCTGGTCTTGTAGTCGCGGTCATTGGCGGCGACATTCCTGGAGCGGCGGCTGTCGGTGACGATCGTCATCTGGCCGTCCATTTCCGCCACCAGTCCGGCTGTCGTCGGTCCGGCAAAGCCGATGGCGATGAAGGCGAGATCGGCGCGGATGACGAATTCTGTGCCGGCGATCGGCTTGCGCTTGTCATCGACTTCACAGCATTTGACGCCGGTCAGCTGGCCTTCTTCGCCGATGAATTCCAGCGTTGCCACCTGGAACTCGCGCTCGGCGCCCTCGGCCTGCGACGATGAAGTGCGCATCTTGGTCGCCCAGTAGGGCCAGACCGAGAGCTTGTCTTCCTTTTCCGGCGGCTGCGGGCGGATGTCGAGCTGAGTAACGCGCACGGCGCCCTGCCGGAAGGCCGTGCCGACGCAGTCCGATGCGGTATCGCCGCCACCGACAACGACAACATGTTGGCCGCTGGCGATGATCGGATGCGACGGCCATGCCACCGACTGGATCGGCTC
>JBDSLV010000377.1:0-6915 GCA_039916205.1 Mesorhizobium sp.
TCGCATGGACGGCATTCGCGGCCAGCTGAAGTCGATCGGCATCGAGCCCTATGACTGCCTTAACCCCGGCCTGATGGACTATATCGCCACCTGGACCGCGAAAAAGTCAGGCGCGCTTCCGGCCTGAACGGTTATGGGCCGGGTGCATGCGCCCGGCCCATACCAAATCCGCCGGAAGCCTCGATCAATGATTGTCGTACGCATCAGATTTCACGATTGGCAAAAATCGGATCTCCACCGTATTCATAATTTTGGCGAAGGCCTGTGGCGAGCATTTCGCCACAACAAGCGCGTCAGGATCGATATTGGCGAAATCGACAGATGCACCGATGAGATCACGTTCAGCGTCAGAGGCGCTTACTTGAGGCGAGCCGTGCGAGAAGCTGAGACAGTGATGCGAGAACATATGGTCGAGAACGAAGCCGTGATCGTGGTCGAAGAACAGGCGCGACCCTCGGCATGACTGGCTTGCCCCAGATTCTCGTCGATGCCGATGCCTGCCCGGTCAAGGCGGAGGTGGAAAAGGTCGCCGAACGCCATGGCGTGGTCGTCACCTATGTTTCCAATGGCGGCCTACGCCCATCGCGCGACCCGATGATCCGCAACGTCGTCGTCTCCAAGGGCGCCGACGCCGCCGATGACTGGATTGTCGAGAACGCCAAAGCCAACGACATCGTGGTGACCGCCGACATTCCGCTGGCCGCCCGCACGGTTGCGCTCGGCGCGCATGTGCTAGGGCCGACCGGGCGGCCGTTCACGCCGGAAACGATCGGCATGGCGGTGGCGATGCGCGATCTCAAACAGCATTTGCGCGAGACCGGTGAAAGCAAGGGCTACAATGCCAGCTTCGCGCCGCAGGATCGCTCACGGTTCCTCGGCGAACTCGACCGTATCTTGCGGCGCGCCCTGAAATCCGCCACACCCAGCTAGAAGCCGAGCGCCATCCAAGGGTCGCAACCACATGGCAGCCGAAATCCCAGTGCAAAAACCCATGCAGCGCCATATGCTGTTCGCGGTGTCGGCCTGCTTCGGCGCAGTGGCCCTTGTCGTGGCATTGCTGTTGCGAGCCCCGCTCGCCTATTCGATCGGCGCCAACGCCTTCTTCGCCGGATACGTCATTCTTGTCGTTTCCCAGATGCCAAAGTTCACCGGCAAGTATCTGAGCAAGAATGCGCGCGCCACCGACCAGCCGGTGCTGGTCATTTTCGCTGTCACGCTTGTTGTCGTCGGTGTCGCGGTTGTCTCACTGTTCCTGCTGATCAATCAGAAGGATAGAGGCCACCCCATGGAGCTCGGCTTCGCGCTGTTGTCGATTCCGCTCGGCTGGTTCACCATCCATGCGATGGCGGCACTCCACTACGCCCATGTCTACTGGATGGACGGCGATACGGTCGACGCCGATACCAAGAAGAAAATTCCGGTCGGCGGATTGCTGTTCCCCGGCGACAAACGACCGGAAGGTTGGGATTTTCTATATTTTTCAACGGTTATCGGCATGACGGCACAGACCGCCGACACCAACATCTCGACGACGCATATGCGCTGTGTCGTGCTTGTCCACTCGATCCTGTCGTTCTTCTTCAACACGGTCATTGTAGCGGCAGCCGTCAATCTCGCCGTCAGCTTGGGTGCCCCGTAGAGCCTGCCTCCTAATATTTCCGTGATCGGATGAAACATCCGTTGGGAAAGCGACGTATCAGGAGGACAATGAGGAAACAGGCCACGCCGGAATCGCGCGGCCGGAAGGCGAAAAAATGGAAGCGGTTGCCATAGACCAATCGACCTTGGGCACCGGGGCGCCCGCGTCTAACGAGAGGCCGTTGATCTATCGACAGTCACGCTGGACACGGCTGACGCACTGGCTTTGGGCTATATCGCTGTTCTTCATGCTGCTCAGCGGCCTGCAGATCTTCAATGCCCGCCCCCAACTCTACATCGGCAAGCAATCCGGCTTCGGATACGACAACACCGTCTTTGCCATCGGCGCCGAGAACACCGCGAGCGGTCCGCGCGGCTACACCGATATCCTGGGGCATCGTTTCGACACCACCGGTGTGCTCGGCTGGTCCGGCCCCGCCGGTCAGGAGACGTCGCGCGGCTTTCCGTCCTGGGCGACGATTCCTTCCTATTATGACCTTGGCACGGCCCGCGTCATACATTTCTTCTTCGCCTGGATCCTGGTCACCACGCTGATCGTCTGGCTGGTTGCCAGCCTGATCAACGGCCATCTGCGCCGCGATCTGGCGCCACGCCTCGACGACCTCAAGCGGCTGCCGCGCGACATCATCAACCACGCCAAATTCAAGTTCCATCACACCCGCGAGTACAACACGCTGCAAAAGATGGCCTATGGCGGTGTGCTGTTCGTGTTGCTGCCGCTGATGATCATAACCGGCCTAGCCATGTCGCCAAGCATGAACTCGGTTCTGCCCTTCCTCAACGATCTGCTGGGCGGCAGGCAAACGGCACGCACCATCCATTTCACTGTCATGGTGCTGCTGGTCGGCTTCTTCGTTGTCCATATGCTGATGATCCTCGCCGCCGGCCCGATCAACGAACTGCGCTCGATCATCACAGGCTGGTATCGCACCGATCCGCCGGAGCACGACGGCGAAGCATCCGAGAGGAGTGCGTGAGATGGCCAAATTCGAGATCAGCCGCCGGAAATTCCTCACGGGCGCCAGCCTTGGCGCTTCCGGCCTCATGTTGTCGGGCTGCGATGCTTTCGACAGCCAGCTCAGCATTGGCAGCGGCTTACGCAGCTTTCTCGAGAACGCCAATGGCCTGACCCACAAGGCACAACGGCTGTTCGGCGGCGGCGGTTCGCTGGCGCCGGAATTCACCGAGGCCGATATCCGCCAGCCAATGCGGCCGAACGGCGTCACGGCACCAGATGACGACGCTTACAAGGCCCTGCTCACCAACAATTTCGCCGATTGGCGGCTTGAGGTGACCGGCCTTGTCGAAAAACCGCTATCGCTCTCCCGCGAGCAGTTGATGAACATGCCGAGCCGTACCCAGATCACACGTCACGACTGTGTCGAAGGCTGGAGCTGCATCGCAAAATGGACCGGCACGCCGCTGTCGCTCCTTCTCGATCAGGCCGTGGTCAAGCCACAGGCGCGCTATGTCATGTTCCATTGCCTGGACACGATCGACCGCAGTCTCTCGGGCGACGTCAAATATTACGGCACAATCGATATCATTGACGCCCGGCACCCGCAGACCATCCTCGCCTATGGCCTGAACGGGAAGCCGCTGCCGGTCGAGAATGGCGCGCCTCTGCGTGTCCGCGTCGAGCGCCAGCTCGGCTACAAGATGCCGAAATATCTCTACAAGATCGAGCTGGTCGATGGCTTCGGCGACGTCGGCGGCGGCCGTGGCGGCTATTGGGAAGACAATGGCTATGACTGGTACGGCGGCATCTGATTAGCCGGCTCATTCAAGTGATCGGCCCGCCTCCGCGTGGCGGACCGATCACGAACGCCTTGCTATGATTGAGCCCCCCGGCCCCGCTCAATAGCCGGCGTAAATCCACTGGCAGTTGTTGTAGGAATCGCAGCTGTAGTACCAGTAACCATCGCTGCGTGCCGTCTCACCGTTCGACGTGGCCATGGAGGCAACGGCATCGGCTTTCTTGGCATCGGCGCCCATCTCCTTGGCCATCTTGGCCATTTTGCCTGTGTCCATCAGCGTTGGTTTGCCGTCCTTCATCTTGGCGCCCTGCTCCGCCACCGGCCCGGCTTCGGCCAGCATTCTTGCCGCGACGAGCATCGCCTCGCCATCCTTGTCCGCCTTGGCGATGTTGGCCAGAGCCACGGCGGTTTCCACTTTCGTGCGCGCGTCGGCCTGTTTTTCCGGTGTCATGCCACCTGCGAAGGCCAGCGTTGTCGCGCCAAGGCCAGCGGCAAATGCAAGAGCAAGCACATTACGAAGCATTGTCATGTTGTTCTCCCTGAGTTTTGAACGTCCCGATCGTCAGGAAAGCAGTTTCATCACCGGAGAACCCTACCCAAACAGGTAGGCGCAGGGTCCTTTTCACTTGGCGGCCGACCCAGGCCATCCTCAGGCGCCATTTGACATCGAGCCTTCAGTCGAGGACGATGTGCTGGGGTATTCAGACAGAATTTCTATTGGGGCGTGCTGCCGGCTCCGCTTTGTCGGGCACGGCACTGCCAGAGGCCGGGGGCGGGCTTGACCTTGGTGCAGAAGCGCGAGGCGCAGTTTCTCGACGCCCTCTATCTCGGGGTGCGCGACAGGGTTGGGTTTGACGCCTCGCTGGACCTTCTCGGCGGCCTGTTTGATATCGCCACGGCCATCCTGTTGGACTTCGACGCGGCACGGCCGGAAATTTCGGCACAAGCCACGGTCGGCCTGTTCAAGGGCGACGTGCTGGACCGCTATCAACGGGATTTCGCGACACTGGATCCGGCGCCAAGGGCGTTCATGGCATTGCCTGCCGGAACGGCCATGCCGACCTACCGGCTGCTTCCGGAAGAGACACGCAAGCCAGGGGTCTTCTTCAACGAGTTCTTCCGGCCATTGGGACTGGAAGAATGCCTCGGTGGAACGCTCGCATCGACCAAGGGCGGATTCGCCATGGTTGGCTTACAGCGCCCGCGGGATCGCAAAGCCTTCGACGACGACGATATCGCCAGGCTCGAAGCGCTCATGCCTCACCTGGCGCGGGCGCTGCAACTCCGGCGCGGCTTTCTTGAACTCGAAGGCGCAGGCGGCGCCATGTCCGAAATCAGCAACCGCTTGGCCGCTGGCGTGGTGGCGCTCAACGAGTATGGACGTAGCCTGTTCGTCAATGCCGCGGCTCGCAAAATGGCCAGAGCCGGGGACGGCCTGTCGATCGGGCGCGGCGGCCGGCTTTTTGCCGCGAACCGAGCCGCCAACAACAGGCTGGCCGAGCTCGAGAACGACGTCCGCGCAGGTGGCGCCGGCGGCGTTGCGCGAGCGCCCCGGGCTGCCGGCAAGCCGCCCTACGGCATCATGGTCGCGCCGTTTTTCCTCGATGATGGCGTGGATGGCTCAAGGTCCCGGCCGCGTGGCGTGATGTTCATCATTCACGATCCGCTGCTCAAGGCTCAGTCGGACGCCCGGACGATCGGCGCGCTTTTCGGCCTGCCGAAAGGCGCCGCGCAGCTTGTCGCCGCCATTGCCGCGAATGAGGATCTGCAGGCCTATGCCGACCGCACCGGCATATCGATGAACACGGTCCGCTATCATCTCAAGACGGCTTACAGCCGCACCGGCGTGCGCCGCCAATCGGACCTTGTCAGACTGGTCACGACCGCACTGCGGGATCTTACTGACCACCGCGACATCGGCGCATAGCCGGCAATCGCTTGCTCAGGCCACTTTGTCGAGCAGCGGCTGCAGTGCCGGATGAATCTCCGGCGATGCGTGCTTGATCAGGGTCAGCAGCGCGCGCTCATTCTCGTAAAGTGGCCTTCCGACCCCGATATGCTCGACCAGCCATTTGGCTTCGCCGGCATCGATCGTTTCGGCGCGGCGGGCAAGCGCCTCGGCCGCCATGTTCCTGGCTTCCCATTCCGCTTCGGTATCGGCTGGCGACCGATAGGCCTCGATGATGCCGGCTAGGCCGCCCGATACCATACGACCAAAGAATCCGCCGATTTCCGGGTTGGCATGGTCGAGAAAGGCGTCCCGCCGCAGCGCCACGTCGCGCGTCGGCGCCTCGTAGCCGGACGAGCACATGACGAAATTGGCGATCGCCTTGACGAAGAGGTCGTTCCACGACGGATCATTGTTGGCGGTGGCCGTCCGTTCGTTGATCTTGAACAGGATCTCGGCCTCGGCGCGCGTGATGGCAATGTTGCCCTCGCCGCCATGCGCATAGAGGATGCGGCGCAAAAGCTCGACTTCAGCTTTCGCGACCAGTCCGGGAACCAGGCTGCCACCGAGCATCAAGGGCCCTTTGCCGTCGATCACGGCGTGCGCGACCTGCTCAAGCGCATAGGTGCAGAGCTTGACCGGGGATGACTTCGCTTCTTCCAGCACATGCACCAGCAGTTCAAGCTCTGTCCGGCTGTCGACCATACCGTCGCGCGAAATGGTGCGGATCAGCCAATCGGCATTGTCCTGCGAGATATAGCTGGCCGGCTTTTCCTGATGGACGATGTAGTCGGTGACGGCCTCGACGAAAAAGTCAGGCCATTCCGGACACTTGTCCCTCGCTGTCGCATCAAGCGCGAACAATGCCTCGGCCTCGCCGCGTGTTACCACGCCATCGCCGAAAACGTCGTGGCGCAGCATCGTCACATCATCCGCCGTGATGCGGTTTTTGGAAGTCAGCCCCGCCACCGGCGCGGTCATGATCAATTCGCCCATTTTGTCCCCGTCAATCGCCGGCCGTTGCCGGACCCGAAGCGCAACCCGCCGTACATATATCAGGAGTGTCTTGAGAAACCGGCAAACGGCGTGGTTAGCGAAGACTTGTCAGAACCATGTCGTTGGCAGGTGACAAGCCGTCGCACACGGGCTATGGATGACGAGTCGAGGGCTTTTGCGAGCCCTACCTGTTTGCGGGAGAGAACAGCGAAAGCTGTCGCCGAAGGGGAAATCGCCCGAAATCTCTCAGGCAAAAGAACCGTAGACGGGAAAGACACTCTGGAAAGTCGGGGCTTGCCCCCGCGCCGAAGGTGTAAGCGCCGCTGACAGAGTTCCGGCTGCGCGAGTCTCTCAGGCTTCAGACAGAGGGGCACGGACTGGTCGCCATTCGCGGCCGATTGCGTGCGACTCTGGAGATGACATGACGGGCGACGACACAAGACACCTTCCCCTCGAAGATATGCATACGGCCGCAGGTGCGCGCTTTGGCGCATTTGCCGGCTGGTCCATGCCGCTGACCTATCCGGCCGGCGTCATGAAGGAGCATCTTCACAC
>JBDSLV010000378.1:0-3841 GCA_039916205.1 Mesorhizobium sp.
CAAGTGCAAGTCGACGATCCGCTCGACCTACCAGATCCTGTCGCGCGGCACGCCGAACCTCGAGAACGAGACCTGGGTTGAATCGGCCAACGTCATCAATGGCACCGACACCCCGGAAGCTGCCGCCAAGAAGCTGCAGACCGGCCTCGACAGCTGGTACAAGCCGGCGAAGTAAGACCTCTACCAGGAGCCGGCCGGGCACGCGCCCGGCCGGCTCTCAGTTAGCGATTGTCGGCGCTGCCTCTCGGCCTTACCCTGCCTGTGTGGGGAATGCGAAGCTGACGTGTCGCAAGCCCCTGTCCTCTCCGATCGGAAAGGACAACAGGGCAATGACGAGGCATTTTTCGAGCATCACAGAACCTGGAACCGAGAGACGGCGGGGACCGAACTCATGGCCGATACACGACCGAAAAGACCGTTCCGCTGGCATATCGGCATCTTCCTGGCGCCGGCCGTGCTTGTCTATACGGCGATCATGATCCTGCCGCTGGCCGGCACGCTGCAGCTTTCGCTGTTCCGCAACATCGAACAGAACCAGGTCTTCGTCGGGCTGGAAAATTTCCGTACCTTGTTCGGCGACCCCAACTGGTCGGTTAATTTCTGGAATGCGCTGAGAAACAACACCTGGTTCTTCATCATCCATATGCTGGTGCAGAACCCGATCGGTGTCCTCCTGGCCGCGCTGCTCTCCAGTCCGAGACTGCGATTCTCGGCCTTCTACCGCACGGCGATCTTCGTGCCGACCATCCTGTCCTTCGTCATCGTCGGCTTCGCCTGGAAGCTGATCCTCTCGCCGCTGTGGGGCGTGGCGCCAAATCTGCTCGACCTCGTCGGCCTGAAAAGACTGTTCACGCCCTGGCTCGGCAAGGAGCAATACGCACTTACCGCGCTCAGCCTGATCTCGGTGTGGCAGTTCGTCGGCATCCCGATGATGCTGATCTACGCCGCCTTGCTGTCGATCCCCGAAGAGGTGATCGAGGCCGCCGAATGCGACGGCATCACCGGCCTGTCGCAGTTCTGGAAGATCAAGCTGCCGCTCATCCTGCCGTCGATCGGCATCATCTCGATCCTCACCTTCGTTGGCAATTTCAACGCCTTCGACCTGATCTACACCGCGCAGGGCGCGCTCGCCGGGCCGAACTATTCCACCGACATTCTCGGCACCTTCCTCTACCGCGCCTTCTTCGGCTTCCAGCTGCAGGTCGGCGACCCCAACATGGGTGCGGCCATCGCCACGATGATGTTCCTGATCATCCTCGGCGGTGTCTGCGTCTACCTGTTCCTCGTGCAGACGCGCTTGCGTCGCTACCAGTTCTGAGGCGCGACATGAGCACCGCAACCCGCTCCCTGCCCCGCACCATCGGCGCCCACGCGATCCTGTTGACCTATACGGCGATCGCATTGTTTCCCGTGATCATCGTGGTGATGAATTCGTTTAAATCCCGCGCCGGCATCTTCGGCGCGCCGCTGATGCCGCCGACCCCAAAAACATTCGATCTGATCGGCTACACGACCGTGATCGGCCAGGGCGATTTCATCCACTATTTCCAGAACAGCCTTGTCGTCACCGTCGCTTCGCTGTTCTTCGTGCTTCTGTTTGGCGCCATGGCGGCCTTCGCGCTGTCGGAATACCGCTTTCGCGGCAACTCGCTGATGGGGCTTTACCTGGCGCTCGGCATCATGATCCCGATCCGCCTTGGCACTGTCGCCATCCTGCAGCTGATGGTGGCGAGCGGGCTGGTCAACACGCTGACATCGCTGATCCTGGTCTACACCGCGCAAGGTCTGCCGCTTGCCGTCTTCATCCTGTCGGAATTCATGAAGCAGGTTTCCGACGACCTGAAGAATGCCGGCCGCATCGACGGCCTGTCCGAATACACGATTTTCTTCCGTCTGGTTCTGCCGCTGGTGCGCCCCGCGATGGCAACGGTCGCCGTCTTCACCATGATCCCGATCTGGAACGATCTGTGGTTCCCGCTGATCCTGGCGCCATCGGAAGAGACCAAGACCGTGACGCTCGGCGCCCAGCTGTTCCTCGGCCAGTTCGTCACCAACTGGAATGCGATCCTGGCGGCGCTGTCGCTGGCGATCATGCCGGTGCTGATCCTCTACGTCATCTTCTCGCGGCAGCTGATCCGCGGCATCACCTCCGGAGCAGTCAAGTGAGTTCGCAGACCCCTCTACGCGTCCCAAATCCTCTCAGGGTTGTCGTCGCCGGCCTCGGCAATATGGGCCGCAGCCATGCGCTGGCCTATCACACCAATCCGGGTTTTCAGATCGCGGCTCTCGTCAATCGTTCCGACGTGCCGTTGCCGGAAGGATTGTCCGGCTATCCGATCAGGCGCTCCTTCGACGAGGTGCTGCGTGACGAAAAGCCTGATGTCGCCTGCATTGCCACCTATTCCGACAGCCATGCCGACTATGCGGTGAAAGCCTTCGAGGCCGGTTGCCATGTCTTCGTCGAAAAGCCGCTGGCAACGACGGTGGCGGACGCCAAGCGCGTTGTCGCGGCAGCAAAGGCCAATGGCAAGAAACTGGTCATCGGCTACATCCTGCGCCATCACCCGTCGTGGATCAGGCTGATCGCCGAGGCACGCAAGCTCGGCGGCCCCTACGTGTTCCGCATGAACCTGAACCAGCAATCTTCCGGTCACACCTGGGAGACGCACAAGCAGCTGATGCAGACGACCTCGCCGATCGTCGACTGCGGCGTGCACTATCTCGACGTCATGCTGCAGATCACCGACGCCAGGCCGGTCGAAGTGCGCGGCATGGGAGTCAGGCTGACCGAAGAGGTGGCCCCGACAATGTACAATTATGGCCATCTGCAGGTGTTGTTCGATGACGGTTCTGTCGGCTGGTACGAGGCCGGCTGGGGTCCGATGATTTCCGAAACGGCCTTCTTCGTGAAGGATGTCATCTCGCCCAACGGCTGCGTCTCGATCGTCATGAAGGAGGGCGTCAAGTCCGACGACATCGACACCCACACCAAGACCTCGACCATCCGCCTGCACAACGCCGCGACCGGCGCGGATGGCAAGTTCGTCAAGGCCGACGAGATGCTGTCGATGCAGGGCGAGCCCGGCCATCAGGAACTCTGCGATTTCGAACAGGCGTTTCTGCTGAAGGCGATCCGTGAGGATGTCGACCTCAACAAACACATGGACGATGCGGTCAAATCGCTCGCCGTCTGCCTTGCAGCCGACGAGAGCGTGCGCACCGGCGCTGCCGTCAAACTCTAGAACAGGGACGAAGCCGTGGGCTCGCTGATCATTGAGAACGTGAAGAAGGCCTTCGGGCCGGTCGAAGTGCTGAAGGGCATCAACCTCGAGGTGACAGACGGCGAGTTCGTTGTCTTCGTCGGCCCTTCCGGCTGCGGCAAGTCGACCTTGCTCAGGGTCATTGCCGGGTTGGAGGATTCAACCTCGGGCAGGGTGGTCATCGACGGTCAGGACGTTTCCGCCATACCGCCGGCCAAGCGCGGCATCGCCATGGTGTTCCAGACCTACGCGCTCTACCCGCACCTGACCGTCAAGAACAATATGGGCCTCGGCCTCAAGCAGGCCGGCACGCCGGCGGCCGAGATCGACCGCCGTATCGGCATCGCCTCGTCGATGCTGTCGCTGGAACCCTATCTTGAGAGGCGGCCGGCCGAACTCTCCGGCGGCCAGCGCCAGCGCGTCGCCATCGGCCGCGCCGTGGTGCGCGAGCCCAAACTGTTCCTCTTCGATGAGCCATTGTCCAATCTCGATGCCGCCCTGCGCGTCAACACGCGGTTGGAAATCGCGCAGCTGCATCGCCGGCTGAAGGCGACGATGATCTACGTCACCCACGACCAGGT
>JBDSLV010000379.1:0-5281 GCA_039916205.1 Mesorhizobium sp.
ATACTTTGAAGCCCGCTTGCACAGAGGCGGTTCACCGTATATCCGGGAACGCTCACAGGAACTCCGGCGAGCAGCAGCGCCATGCGCGCCACGTTGCGGTTGTCCTCGCCGGCCTGGTTGGCACAGCCATAGACGACGTCGTCAACCGCTTGCCAGTCGATGCCGGGATTGCGCTCAAGCAAAGCCTTCAGCGGCACGGCGCCAAGATCGTCGGTGCGCACCGATGACAGCGAGCCGCCGAAGCGGCCGATGGGTGTGCGGATGTAGTCGCAGATATAGGCCTCGGCCATGCTATGCAGCTTTCCCTTTTCCGGTCCCTTCATGCGCCGCCTTGGTGCGGGCCTGCAGGTCGCGCAATGTCTTCAGTTCGAGTTCGCTTGGCGCCGTGGTTTCGTCAAGCGCCTCGGCGAACTTAACCACCCAGCCACAGGTCTCCTGCACCTGCTGGCGCGTGACACCAGAATGCAGTGAGACAACAGTGAATTCCTTGCTGACCGGGTCTGGCTTCCAGATGGCAAGGTCTGTGATCAGCAGCGTTGGACCAGCCGTATCGATGCCGAGGCGCCGGCGATGATCGCCGCCCTCGCCATGGCCGAAGGAGGTGAAGAAGTCGATCTTTTCGACCATGCCGCGCTTGGTCTGCGCCATGGTGATGTAGATCTGCTTCGACGACGTGGCGATCTCCGGCGCGCCACCGCCACCGGGCAGCCGCGTCTTGGGGTGGAAATAGTCGCCGATAACAGTGGTGTTGATGTTGCCGAACTTGTCGAGCTGCGCCGCGCCGAGGAAGCCAATGGAAATACGGCCGCCTTGCAGCCAGTAGCGGAACATCTCCGGCACCGCGACAGTGGTAACCGCCGTTTCGCACAATTCGCCATCGCCGATCGACAGCGGCAGCACGTCGGGCGCGGTGCCGATCGTGCCGCTCTCGTAGATCAAGGTGATGTCGGGCGCATGCGTCAGCCGTGCCACATTGCAGGCGGCCGACGGCGCGCCGATGCCGACGAAGCAGACATCATCGTTCTTCAGCGCGCGGCTGGCGGCGATCGTCATCATCTCGTTGGCGGTAAAGCCTGGCTGCTCGCTCATGCCGCTTTCCTCAGATGTTCGACGCGACTAGCGAAGTCGTCAGCGGTGCCCTGGATGACATTGGCCTGCATCCAGGCCTGGAATTTCTCGCGGTCGGCGGCAATCTCGTCCCACTCGAGATAGGCGGCATTGTCCCTGACATAATAGCCATGCGCGTAGGATGGATGCGACCCGCCAGGCACGACCGAGATCGCCGAGATGGTCCAGCGCGGCAGCACGGTGAGATTGGGGTGCAGATCGTCGAAATTGTCGACCACTTCCTCGACCGTCACCACGGCCCGTTTGGCTGCAAGAACAGCCTCCTTCTGGATGCCGATGATGCCTTCGACCAGCACATTGCCTTTCCGGTCGGCCTTCTGCGCGTGAATGAAGGTGACATCGGGCCGTATCGAAGGCACCGCCGCCAGCACCTCGCCGGTAAACGGGCAGGTGACCGATCGGATGTTCGGATTGACATCCGCCAGCCCGGCGCCGCGATAGCCGCGAAACACCGCGCATGGCAGGCCGGCTGCGCCCGCCTCATAGGCGTTGGCCATGCCGGCATGGCTGTGTTCCTCGATCTCGATCGCCCTGGGAAAACCGTTCTCGATGGCGTCGCGGGCCCGCCGCAGCAGGCCGACGCCAGGATTGCCGACATAGGAGAAGATGATCTTCTTCGCCATGCCCATGCCGATCATCTGGTCGTAGATCAGGTCCGGTGTCATGCGGATCAGGGTCAGGTCGCGAAACCCCTGGCGGATCGCCTCGTGCGCCGCCGCCGTCGGGATCAGATGCGTGAAGCCCTCGAAAGCGACGGTGTCACCGTCGTTCAGATTCTCATCCACGGCCTGTTTGAGCGGCAGGAACTTGACCATCAAAGCGGCTCCGTAAATCAAAAAGTTCGCATTGCGAACATATGTTTTGTATGCGATACTTTTATCGCGAGCTTTGCTGCCGAGTCAATCCGGCGGCATTGCCATTTCCCGGAGGCGGCATGGACGACGAGACCGTTTCGCGTGACCATGTCGGATCCTTGGAGCGCGGGCTTGGCGTGATGGAGATCCTGGCGCGGCATCCAGCCGGCCTGACGCTGACCGAGATGGCCGAGCAAGCGGGCCTGACCCGTGCCGGTGCCCGCCGCTTTCTGCTGACGCTCGTTGCCACCGGCTACGCCACACAATCGGCCCGGGTGTTTTCACTCTCGCCGCGCCTGCTGACCGTCGCCCGCACCTGGCTCGGCGGCGCCTCGCTCTGGACCTTCGCCACGCCCATCATGCGGGCGGTGGCGGGTGAGTTGAACGAAGCCTGTTCGGCGGCAATCATGTCGGGAGAGGATGTCGTCTATGTCGCCCGCATTCCCGGCCGGCGCATTCTCAGTGTATCCCTCGATGTCGGAACCAGGTTGCCGGCCTATTGCACATCGATGGGGAGGATGCTGCTGGCTGGCCTCAGCCCAGAGGACTTGGAGGCATTTCTAAGCCGCGCAACGATCGAGAGAAGAACCGTCAGGACGATCACAGACAGGCGATTGCTGGCTGACGCCATTGGCAAAGCCAGAACCGACGGTTTCGCCATTGTCGACGAAGAACTGGAGCTTGGCCTACGCTCGATCGCCGTGCCAATCCGTGATCGCTCGGGGAGCATGGTCGCGGCAATCAATGTTTCGACCCAGTCGGCGCGTTTTTCGCTTGCGGAGATGGAGCGAGAAATCCTGCCCGCGCTGCTTGGGGCCAGGCAGCGCATCGAGGATTTCTTTGTCGTCTAAGGGGCCTTGTTAGACTTCCAAAAGTCGGCGGGACAGCGTGAATGCGATCAAACGCCCCAAGCCCTCAGTGCTTGATCCTGTCCCGCATCGCGTACCACAGCATCCCCAGCACATAGAGCGGACCACGCAGCGCCGTGCCGCCCGGGAACGGCATCGGGGTCAGCGTCGAGAACAGATCGAGCCGTGATGCGTCGCCGGTGATCGCCTCGGCCAGCAGCTTGCCCGACAGCGTCGACAGGATGACGCCCTTGCCGGAATAGCCATGCGCGAAATAGACCTCGCCATAGTGCCCGACATGCGGCAGCCTAGATGTCGTCACCGACACCAGCCCGCCCCAGGCATGATCGATGCGGCATCCCCTAAGCTGCGGGAAGGTCGCTTCCATGTGCGGCCGCACGAAGCCCGCAATGTCGGTCGGCGGCGACGGCGTGTAGCGCTCGCCGCCACCAAACAGCAGGCGCCCATCCGCCGACATGCGGTAATAATTGACGACGAAACGCGTATCCGACACCGCGACATTGGCCGGGATGACATTGCGTTTGCCCTTCAGCGGCTCGGTGGCGACGATGTAATTGCCAACCGGCATGATGCGGCTGTTGACGCGCGGCTCCAGCCCGTGGAGCAGCGCATCACCGGCCAGCACGACATGTTTTGCCCGCACCGATCCCTTTGACGTCGAGACCCGGATGGAAGGCTGCCGCTCCAGTTTTACGGCCACCGAGTTCTCGTGGAGGGTGACGCCGGCCGCCACTGCCGCGCGGGCAAGGCCGAGCGTGTAGTTCAGCGGATGCATGTGACCGCCCAGCGGCTCATACATTGCGCCGTGATAGGGCGTGTCGACCTTGCTTCGCGCTTGCTGCGCCGAGAGAATTTCCACGTGCGGGAACTTCATCGCAGTAGCCAGGCACTCGGCCTCTTCCTCCAGGTCCCTGAGATCGGAGCTGTTGACCGCGCCAACGAGATGGCCACTCTGCCGCAAGTCGCAATCGATGGCATGGCGCTCGATGATGCCGAGCACCAGCCCGCGCGCCTCAAAAGCTAGATCGAACAGAACCTTTGCCCGTTCGCGTCCGTAGAGCTTGACCAGCCCCTTGGCGCCCTTGCGCAGGCCGGGGATCATCTGGCCGCCATTGCGGCCCGATGCGCCCCAGCCGATCTTGCCGCCTTCCAGCAGTACCACCTTCAGGCCGCGCTCCGCGGCATGAAGGGCGGCGGACAGGCCGGTGCAGCCGCCGCCGACGACCACGAGATCCGCGTCGACATCGCCGACAAGCGCCGGATGGTCCGGCGCCGGATTGGCGGTCGCGACATAGTAGGATTTGTCGATATCGAGGCCCGAATTGAAACCCGTTGAACTGGAGACCATGATCACACCTTCAGCAAAAGGTGGTCGCGTTCCCAGCTCGTCACCACGCTCTGGAACAGGTCGAGTTCGACGCTCTTGACCCGCAGGTAGGTCTGGAAGAAATCCTCGCCGAGCAACGCCCGCACAGGGCCGCAAGCTTCGAAACGGTCAAGCGCCTCCTCCAGGGTCCTCGGCAGCGTGCTCTTGATCTTGTAGGCATTGCCCGACGCTTCGGCCGACCGCGACAGCTTCTGCTCGACGCCGAGATAGCCGGCCAGCAGGGAGCCGGCGATCGCCAGGTACGGGTTGCAATCGGCACCCGGCAAGCGGTTCTCCACGCGCCGCGCGGCGCGGCCACCAGCCGGCACGCGCAGGCCGCAGGAACGATTGTCATGCGACCATTCGATGTTCGCCGGCGCGCTGTGGTTCGGCCGGATGCGGCGGAACGAGTTCACGTTCGGCGCAAACAGCGGCATGATCTCCGGAACATACTTCTGCAGGCCGCCGGTGAAATGGCCGAACATCTCGGTGTCGGCATCATCGGCACCGGCAAACAGTGTGTTGCCGGCATCGTCGATGACCGACATGTGCAGATGCATCGAACTGCCGGCCTGTGCCGCGATCGGCTTGGCCATGAAAGTTGCGTGCATGCCGCATTGCTGCGCGGCCTGGCGCGTCAGCCGCTTGAACAACAGCACCTTGTCAGCCAGTGGCAACGCGTCGCCGTGCAGGAAATTGATCTCAAGCTGCGCTGTACCCGATTCATGGATCAAGGTGTCGAGCGGCAACCCGGCCGCGGCGGAATAATCGTAGATGCGGCGGATCACCGGCTCGAATTCCTCGAGTGCCGCCATGTCATAGGGGTGCTGCACGGTTTCAGTGCGACCATTGGCGCCGACCGGGGCGGTCAGCGGCTTGTCGGGATCAGGATTGGGCGCGGTCAGATAGAATTCGAGTTCCGGCGCCACCACCGCCTGCCAGCCGCGCTGGCGATAGAGATCAAGCACGGCGCTCAGCACATGGCGCGGCGAGGCCATCCATGGCCGCCCGTCCATATGAAACGCGTCGGCAAAGACATAGGCCTTGCCGGGTGCGGCACCAGG
>JBDSLV010000380.1:0-3497 GCA_039916205.1 Mesorhizobium sp.
ATGACCGACGGCGCGATCAGGAACAACAGCACGAGGCCGCCCAGCGCATAGAGCCACAGGCGTTGCCAGTGCGAGATCGGCAGGCTTCCGTTCATCGCGAACTCCACACGCCGGTGGCGCGCGCGCCAAGCAGCCACTGGAACAGGCCGAGTAGCGCCAGCGTGACGACCAGCAGCACGACGCCGAGTGCCGCGCCCGCACCCCAGTTGGAATAGAGGCTGGTCGTCTGTTCCATGCGCATCGCCCACATGATCACCTTGCCGCCGCCCATCAGCGCCGGCGTGACGAAGAAGCCGAGGCACAGCACGAAGACGATGACCACGCCGGAGGCAAGGCCGGGCAGCGACAGCGGAAAGAAGATCTGCCGGAAGGTGGCGGCTGGCCCGGCGCCAAGGTTCATGCCGGCGCGCAGGCAGTCGGTGTCGATCGTCTTCATCGAGGCGTAAAGCGGCAGCACCAGGAACGGCAGCAGGATATGCGTCATGCCGATGACGACCCCGGAGAAATTGTTGGCCAGCGACAGCGGCTGGCTGATGACGCCGACGTCGATCAGCCAGCTGTTGATCAGCCCCTTGCGCTGCAGGATCACCAGCCAGACATAGGTGCGCACCAGCACCGATGTCCAGAACGGCAGGATGACGAAGATCAGGCAGATCGACGCCGCCCGGCGCGGCAGCTGCGACAACATGTAGGCCAGCGGATAGCCGAGCAGCACGCAGGCGCCGGTGACGATGAAGGCCACCTTGAACGTGGTGATGAAGGTCTTGATGTAGGAGGCTTGCTCGAAGAAGCGGGCATAGTTCGAGGTGCTCAGCACACCGGCCTCGTCGTATAGCGACAGCCAGAACAGCCAGCCGATGGGTATGATTATGATGGCGCAGACGAGGAACAGGCTTGGCGCCAGCAACGCCAGCAAGCACCAGGATTCACGCCGCGCATCGGCGCGCAGGGCCGGCGCGTTCAGGCCGGATCTACCGGCGGCATCGGCGAGGGCGGGAAACATGGTCATCAATCCGCCGCCACCAGGATCGTGTCCTGCGCATCGAGGCCAAGCGTGATCGGCTGCCCCACCGCAGGCATCCTGGCCAGCACATCGCTGCGGCAATAGTCGCGCAAGGTCAGCTGGCGGCCATCGCGCAGCGAGGCGTAACAGACAAAACTGTCGCCCTGGTAGATGATGTCGCCGACCGTGGCGCTCAGCACATTGACGCCATTGGCCGGCTCGGCCGTGGCCAGCAGCCGCAGCTTTTCCGGTCGCACCACCATCAGATGCTGGCCCGAAGCCGGCGCCGGCATTGCTGTGTGGATGCGCCTGTCCTCGTACCAGACAGAGCCATTGCGGCATTCGACCGGGATGAAATTCGATTCGCCTATGAAGCCGGCTACAAATTTTGTCTTCGGCGTGGCGTAAAGGGTTTCGGGACGGTCGAGCTGCTCGATGCAGCCGGCGTTCATCACCGCGATGCGGTCCGACATGGTGATGGCCTCGCGCTGGTCATGCGTGACATAGACCGTCGTCATGCCAAGCCGCCGGTGCAGGCCGCGCAATTCGATCTGCATGTGTTCGCGCAGGCCCTTGTCGAGTGCCGACAGCGGCTCGTCCATCAGCAGGATGCGCGGCTCGAACACGATGGCGCGGGCCAGCGCCACGCGCTGGCGCTGGCCGCCGGAAAGCTGGTCGACCCGCCGCTCGCCCAGGCCTTGCAGCTTCACCAGTTCCAGCGCCTTCTCGACACGTTCTTTCGTCTCGATGGCAGGCACGCGGCGCTGTTTCAGCGGGAAGGCGATGTTGTGAAAGACATCCATATGCGGGAACAGCGCATAGTTCTGGAACACCATGCCGATGTTGCGCCTGTGCGGCGGTGTGGTGATGATCTCCTCGTCCCCGACCTTGATGGAGCCGGCATTGGCCCTAACGAATCCGGCCAGGATCATCAGCAGGGTCGTCTTTCCCGATCCCGAGGGCCCAAGCAGCGTCAGGAACTCGCCGGCGGCGACATCGAGGTTCAGGTCGCGCAGCACCGATACGGAGCCAAATCGTTTCTCGATCGCGCGCATGCTGATCGGCAGCGCGGATGGCGCAATGGACAAGATTGTTTCTCCTGGGCAAAGGCTGAGGGAGCAGGGCGACGCTCGTGCCGCCCCGCCATGTCAGGGTTCCGGCCTATTGCTGGATCAGGTTGTTGAACTTCTCCGTCGCCTCGACCAGCGTGTCGCGCCAGAATTCGGCATCCTGCAGCACCTGCTTCTTGACGTTCTCGGGCGCTGAATTGATGTCCTTGATCCGCTCCTGCGGGATCTTGCCGGTCTCGAACGCCTTCTCGTTGACCGGACCATTGTCGACATAGAGTGGCAGGTTGGCCTGCAATTGCGGGCTGACGAACATCGCCAGCGCCTTCATCGCCGCGTCCTTGTTCTTGGCGCCCTTGGGGATGACCATGCAGTCGGCGGTCAGCACGCCCTGGTCGAACGAGAAGCTCACCGGCGCGCCTTCCTTCTTCAAGGTGCCGGCGCGGCCATTCCAGATGCTCGCCATGTCGACCTCGCCGTCCTTCAACAGCTGCATGGCTTGTGCGCCCGATGTCCACCAGGCATCGACATGGCTACGGATCTTGTCGACCGATTTCAGCGCGCCGTCGATGTCGACAGGATAGACCTTGTCGATCGGTATGCCCTCGGCAAGGGCGGCGACGCTCAGCGTTTCGGTAGGCTGGCTGCCGCTCAGCGCGCGCCGGCCCGGAAACTTCTCGACGTTCCAGAAATCCGCCCACGTCTTCGGGCCTTTGTCGCCGAACACGTCGGTCCGGTAGATGAGCACGACGGAAGTGTAGGAAATGCCGACCCAGTCGTCATGCACAAGCTTCGGGTTGATGCCGCTCTTGTCGATGATGCCGTAATCGAGCTTCTCGAACAGGCCTTCCTTGGAGCCGCGCGCGCATTCGTCGGCGCCGAGCTCGGTTATGTCCCACTTCACCGCATTGCCGGTCACCTGCAGGCGGACGTCGTCGAGGCCGTTGGTTGTGTCTTCCTTGATGGTGATGCCGAGCGCGTCCGCGGTCGGCTTGAAAAACGCCTTTGCCTGCGCCTCCTGATAGGTGCCGCCCCAGGAGGCGACGGTGATCGTATCGGCGGCGACGGCGGGCATTGCCACCGATGCGATGAGGCCGGCTATCGCAAAGGCACTAAAGCTGCTGGTCCTGTTCATTTTCGGTTCTCCAACCGGTGTTCCCATTTGTTTTTGATTTGGCATGCGATTTTGTATACAATTTTGAATGTAGCCGAGAGACCGAGCTTGTCAACACCGGTCGATGTCATCAATTTATGCTCGCCCAGCTTGCGAGAGACGGTGTCACCGGGCGTGGCAAATTACGCCGACTGCGGCTACAAACGAGGAAATGCCCGGCCAGGCGCCGGAAAACGGAAAGCGGATCTTTGGCCAAGGAAACGAAAAACACGCTGCGCGACTCGGTCTACACCTCGCTCAAGGCGATGATCGT
>JBDSLV010000381.1:0-3916 GCA_039916205.1 Mesorhizobium sp.
CCAGCGTCATCGGTGGGCAGGTCGAGCACGACAGTGATTTCGTCCTGATCGCCGGTATGAATGGCCGCACAGGAGAGCGTGATGGCCAGGGGCGGAACTTTGCCAGGCCGATTGGTAGCTGATGGCGGGGCAAAGACGTCGTCGGCAAGTTCCGGCGTGCGAGGAGGGCTTTTGCGGCGTGAAGCGGAGCGTTCGAAATCGCCAGCCAGTTGCAGCAGTTTCGTGTCGCTATAGGCCTTGCCGGCGAAGGTCAGGCCGACAGGCATGCCGATGTCAGCCATGGTGCCCATCGGCACGGTGACGGTCGGGATGCCGAGATGGCGCCACACCACATTGCCGTTGGCGACCCAGGTGCCATTGCGCCAGGCAAGGATGGCGGAGGCCTCGTTGATGTCGGCATCGGCTGGCCCGACATCGGCGGCGGCGGGAAGCACCACCGCATCGAGCCGGTGTTGGTCCAGCCAGTCCTCGAAGTCGATCCGCCTTGTCGCTTCCAGCCCTTTCAGGCCGCGTTCCATTTCGGGGATATCAGCCAGCGGGGTGACGCCGCGCCTTGCCCGCTCGACATATTCGGCGAGGATGAAGTCGCCCTGATAGCGGTCGGCCAGCGTGCCCGGCGGCTGCGGGAAGATTTTCGCACCATCGACCGAGGCGAGATCGGGCATCTCAGGGTCAGCATTGGCGCGCAGAAAGTCGTCCCAGCCGAAAATGCACAGATCCCAGATTTCGTGGGCATCGAAAGCTGCCGGCACCATGCCGCGATCGATCATGGATTGCGCGCCGGGCCGGTCGCGCTCATAGTTGGAGACGACGGGGAAATCGACTTCCACCACTTCCGCGCCGAGCCGCCTGAGGTCGGCGGCCGCCTTTTCCCACAGTGCCAGCACCGAGGCGCGGGTCTCGATCGGCGTTCTGATCTCACTATCTCGGCCGATATACATTCTTGGCACTCCGAGCCGCATGCCTTTCAGCGATCCCTCCAGCGGGAGGTTGGCATAGCTTGACGGGCGCACCTGCGAAATCGCGGGCAAGACGACCCAGGGCTGGGCACGCCAGAAATCGCCTCTCGTCTCGGCGTCTTCGGTAACGATGACATCGAGCAGTTCGAGCATGTCAGGCACGCTGCGTGTGTGCGGCACGACCACATCCATGGTCGGTACCAGCGGCCAGTTGCCACGCACGGAAATGACGCCGCGCGACGGTGTGTAGGCAACCAGCGCATTGTTGGTCGCCGGCGCCCGGCCTGACGACCAGGTCTCCTCGCCAAGCCCGAAGGCGGCGAAGCTGGCGGCGGTCGCGGTGCCCGAGCCGTTGGACGAGCCGGAGGCGAAGGCGGCGGTCAGGTAGTCGGCATTGTAGGGGCTTTCAGCGCGGCCATAGACGCCGCGCTGCATGCCGCCATTGGCCATCGGTGGCATATTGGTCAACCCGATCAGCACCGCGCCGCCGGCTCGCAGCCGGGCGATGGTGAAGGCGTCCTCATTGGCGACGAGATGTTCGAAGGCGGGCGAGCCGGCGGCAACCGTCAGGCCCTTGACCTTGTAGCTGTCCTTGGCGGTGTAGGGGATGCCGTCCAGCGGCCCGAGCGTCGTGCCTTTGGCGCGGCGCAGATCGGAGCCCGCGGCCTCCTCGAACATCTCCGGGTTGAGCACAGGGACAGCATTCAGCGTGATGCCGTGACGGTCGTAATGCGCGATCCGGCGCAGGCAGGCGCCGACCAGCTCGACACTGGTGACGGCGCCGGTATCGAGCGCTTGCCGCAGCTTCTTGATTGTCGCTTCGACAAGGTGAAAACCGTCATCGGTCATCATGAGTTCCCAAGCTGGCATTGTGGCTGCGCTCCTCATGAGCGTGGCCGCCAGCTTCGGCAAGGTCCAATCGCGATTCCTTGCGGGCCAGAACCGCGATTGCTTGTCACATGTTGATCAAACCTTAGCCGACCAAACCTTAGCCGACCAAACCTTGGCTGGTCAGAACTTGGCTGATCAGAACTTGCCGTTGCCGTTCTTCCATTCAGACTTCGGCGGGATGGCCTCGATCGTATCCCAGTGCTCCGCGATCTTGCCGTCCTGAAGCCGGAACAGGTCATAGAACGATGTCGGCTTGCCGCCGAGCGTACCTTCGCTGGCGATCAAGACGAAATTGCCTTCGCCAAGCACCTTGTGAATGTGGTCGTATTTGATCGCGATGCCGGCTTTCGCCAGGGCCGCGAAACCGGCGGCAAGCCCGGACAGGCCATCGGCGATCAGCGGGTTGTGCTGGGTGTAGCTGTCGCCATTGCCCTGGAAATAGCCGGCCAATTTGTCCATGCGGCCATTGACCAGAATGTCGTTGGCAAAGGCGGTGACCAGTTTCTTGTTGGGCTCCGTCTTGTCGAGGTCGACGGCTGCAGCCGGGCCGTCGGTCATCGAATGGCCGCTTGGGTTCGGGCCAGCGGTTTCCTGCAGATTGTCCCAATGCTCGACGATCTTGCCGTTCTCGAAACGGAAGATGTCGAAGCCGATCTTAGGGCCAAAGAAGTCATATTCGGTGTGGGCGAAGACGAAGTCGCCGTCCTGGAAAACGCGCACGGTATTTACCTTCGCCGAATGCGGGGGCAAGGCGGCAAGCAGTGCGCCAAAGCCGGCAAGGCCATCGGCGGCGCCAAGATTGTGCTGAATGTATTTGTCGGGATTGATCACCGCGACGGGTTCTCCGGCACCGGTTTCAATGGCTTTTAGCAGGTCCACGACCTGTTTCTTCTGAATGGACATTTTGGTCTCCGATTGAGCAAAGGCGGTGGTTGCGGATGCGGCTGAAAGCGAGGCGAGGGTGATGGTGCCTAGCGCCAGCGCGACGAGTTCGCGGCGGGAAACTGACTGGGTCATTTATATGTATCCAATTTAATTGCACATATATGTGACTAATATGGATACATATCGAAGTCAAGCCGATTGTTCGCCCAAGCGGCTTGGGTTCAGACGGCCGCTGCCATCCGTGCCTGTTCGTCGGATGAGATATCGTGCGCCATGGCGGCGATCGTGGTCCTGGCGAGCTCCGCATCCATTGCCGCCTGAACTCCAGCGATCCGTAGCCCGAGCGTCCTCTTGATGTTGCGCCCGACCGGGCACATCGGGTTTGGCGCCTCATGCATGGCAAACACTTCACGCGCCTCGTCCATGGCGCGCCAGACATCGAGAAGCGAGATTGTCTCGGCCGATCGCGCAAGAAGCGCACCGCCGCCGGAACCCATCCGCGACGTCGTCAGTCCAGCCTGGGCCAATTGCGACAGCAGGCGCCGGATCAAGGTTGGGTTGGTGTTGACGCTCGAGGCGATCAACTCAGATGTCGCTGGCAAACCGGCCTGGGTTTCGAGAAAGGTCAGGATATGGACGGCAACGGCGAAGCGGGTATTCATGTCATCGTATCTCTCTGCGTCTGTGCTTATTTTAGGCACAGACGCAGGCCACTGCAAGTGTGGCCGACGAAACGTCTGGCGATGCCATGCTTGATCATCTCGGGGCGGCCAGGCCCAGCTTTGACGAAACTGCCCCGGTTGGAACTTTTGTCCAGCTGGCGATTTTGCATGTATGATGCGATTTTGGGTGACCAGAAGGATATTGCCGATGACGACAAAACGCTTTGCGATCCTTGCTCTTGCATTCGCGACAGTTTGCGGCGCCTCCTCGGCCTACGCCCACGACAATCGCGTAGGGCGGCACGTCCTTGCTGATAACCGCGTTTGCCCCGATGACAGCGCCGTGACCGATGTTCACGCCGGGCAACACGGTCGCCCGCATTCCGATCCAAACATCGTTGCCAATGTTCACACCGCGGAGCTTGCCGCCATTCTCTACCGGCGACGGTTTTTTGAGCAATTGAACATGAAGAGGGTAGGATGTCGCGCAATCCATCGAGTGGTTGCCCTCGCACATGA
>JBDSLV010000382.1:0-22708 GCA_039916205.1 Mesorhizobium sp.
CGATATGCGGGCCGCCCAGCGCCATGCCCGCGAGCATATCGACCTCGATTTCGAAGAGCTTCTTGCCTACGCGCGCGGCCTCGAACAGCGTCCGTCCAAGGGCGCCTGAATAATCCCGGAACCTCGCAGACACGGACAAGCAAAGTGCAGATCCAAACCATCAAAGCCTATAATGTCGTACAGCCCTTCGTGGATGGGCCCTACCGCATGTCCAAGGGCCGCGTCGCCGACGCGTTCGACGCGGTCATCGTCTCGATCACCTCAGACAGCGGGATCACCGGCTGGGGCGAGATGGCGCCGCTCGGCAATTTCTACTCGGCCGCCTTCGCCGCCGGCGTTCGCGCCGGCGTGGTCGAGATCGCGCCGCACCTCATCGGCCATGATCCACGCGGGCTTGCCAGCATAGGCCGGCTGATGGACACGGTGTTCAAGGGCCATCCCTACATCAAGTCGGCACTGGACATGGCCTGCTGGGACCTCGCCGCACGGGCCGCCGATGTTCCCTTGGTGACGATGCTGGGCGGCCGCGAGAGCGAAACGGCGGAACTCTACAAGGTGGTGACGCATGGCTCGGTCGATGCCATGGCGGCCGTTGCCAAGCGCATCGTCAAGGACGGCTTCCACCGGCTGCAGGTCAAGGTCGGCGGCAATGTCCATGACGACATCGAGCGCGTCACGGCGGTCGCCGCCTCGGTGCCGAAGGGCACGGTGATCTTCTGTGACGCCAATGCCGGCTGGACACCCTACCAGGCACGCCAGTTCGCCGACGCAACGCGTTCCATCGACTACACGTTCGAGCAGCCCTGCACGACGATCGACGAGAACATGTCGGTGCGGCGTTCACTCGACAAGCCGATGGTACTCGACGAATCCGTCCAGTCGCTTGACGACATGCTGGATATTCACCGCAAGGGCGCGGCCGATGGGCTGACGCTGAAAATCTCGCGGCTTGGCGGCGTGACCAAGACCCGGCTGATCCGCGACGTCGCCGTCGATCTCGGTTTCATGATCACCGTCGAGGACACCGGCGGCGCCGAAATCGACACCGCGGCCATGGCACATCTGTCGCTATCGACGCCTGAGGAGCGCCGGCTGCACGCCATCGCCTTCCATGAATGGGTGACGGTGCGCACCGCCTCGAACACGCCGCCGGTGACCGGTAGCCGGATGGGAATTCCGGATGGGCCTGGTCTCGGCATCGACGTCGTCCCCGACCTGCTCGGCGCGCCGTTCCTCGAGGTCAGCCGGTGAAAATTCGCTGCATCAAGGCGACACCGGTCAACCTGCGGCTCGAGGCTCCCTATGCCTGGGTGTTCGGCGAACTCGACGGGTTTTCACCGACCATCGTCGAGGTCGAGACCGAGGACGGGTTGATCGGCCTCGGTGAAGCGCCGACGCCGGCGGCGGCGGCTGTCATCAATGACGTTCTGGCGCCACGGCTGGTCGGCCGCGACGCTTTCGATATCGCCGGCGCGGAGAACGCCTGCCTGCCATACTGGACCGGTGTGCAATCCATCAACGACCGAACACGCATCATGGCCTTCGGCGCCATCGAGATGGCGTTCTGGGACCTGCGCGGCAAGGCGTGGAACCAGCCGCTCTACCAGTTGCTCGGCGGCGCCGTGCGCAAGGACATCCCGTTCACCGACTATTTCTCGCTGCGCGGCGATGGGCCAAAAGTGAAAGGCGAGACGACGCCGGAAGAGGTCGCGGACTATTGCGTCGAAATGCACGAGACGCATGGGACAACCTTCTTCGAAGGCAAGTTCTCGACCGAAGATCCGAAAATCTCGCTGAAGATCGTCGAGCTGATCCGCAGGAAACTTGGCGACGATGCGATGATCCGCATCGATTCCAACCAGGCCTATTCGCTGGCGACCGCGCGACGCCTGGCGCGGCCGCTGGAGGAGCTCGGCGTACGCAACTGGGAAGACCCGGTGGCGAGCATTGAGGAGATGCGGGAGTTGCGCCGGCACTGTTCGATCCCGTTCTCGACCCACAATATCGACATTGCGCGCGCCATGGAGACCAAGGTACCCGACGCCTTCGTCGGCAACCCGACGACGCATGGCGGCATCGGCCGCATGCTGCGCTTCGTTGGCGCCTGCGAACACGCCGGTATCGATTTCTGGTGCTACAGTGGCGACAGCGGCATCGGCAGCGCCGCCTACCTGCATCTGTGCGCGGCGCTGGGCTGGATCAGGGAGCCGAACCAGTCGCTGTTTCGCATGCTGCCCATGGACGTCACCCTGGAAGGGCCATTCTCGCCGAGGAACAATGTCGTGCGCGTGCCGGAGGGCGCAGGCCTTGGGGTCACGTTGTCGCGGGAAAACCTCGAAATCTGCCACCGCGACTTCGTCGAGAACGGACCGTGCAACAAATACCATGACCCGGCAAAGCCCGGAACCTATCGCCGTTTGCCGCTGAACTAGATGCAGAGCTGACAGGCTGGCCAGTTGGTCGCTTATCGGACAAGTCGGACAGAGCAGGGATGAAAGGAGTGCCTGCCCAAGAATCCGGAACACCTCACCAAGCAGTGCATGGACCACGAAAAAACGCGTGCTACAGTCCGCAGTGACGGATCACGCTGACGGTCGGGATTGGGAGATCCTGAAGCATTGTCAACGACAAAAACACGTGACGAGAACCACGAAAACATAGGGAAAAGGGTAGAACCCATGAGCAATTATCGCATTCTTGACCTCATCCGCCGCGGCCGCTCGCCGCTCGAAAACCACCTGATCGACGGACTTGTCGATGGCCGGGTCAGCCGCCGCGACTTCATCCGTCACGGCAGTCTGCTTGGCCTGTCGCTGCCGCTTCTGGGCGGCATCAGCACGGCCGTGGGCTTCGGCGCGATGCCGTCGCTGGCCCGCGCCCAGGGCGCGCCAGGCGCCACCATCCGCGTTGCCAGCAGCGTGCCGGCCGCGACGATCGATCCGGTCACCATTGCCGATGCGGGCGGTCTTCTGGTCATGCAACAGGTGGCGGAATTCCTCTGCGTCGACGGGCCGGACCTTGTGCTGCAGCCGGCACTCGCTGAAAGCTGGAAGCCGAACGACAACGGCACTGTCTGGACCTTCAAGCTGCGCAAGGGCGTGAAATTCCACTCAGGCGGCGAGATGAAAGCCGACGACGTGGTGGCCAGCATCGACCGGCTCGCCGACCCGGCAAATTCTTCCAATGCGCTGTCGGTGTTCACCGGCATCCTGCAGAAGGGCGCCACCAAGAAGGTCGACGATTATACGGTGGAATTCCACCTCGACGCGCCAAACGGCAACTTCCCCTACATGGTGTCGTCCGACAACTATAACGCCGTCATTGTTCCGGCGAGCTACAAGGGCGATTACGAAAAGAGCTTCGACGGCACCGGGCCGTTCAAGATCGAGAAATACACCGCCAAGGTCGGCGCCTCCTTCGTCCGCAACGAGGATTACTGGGGGCCGAAGGCGTTGCCGGATCGCACGGAATTCACCTTCTTTACCGATGTGCAGCCAATGATCCTGGCGCTGCAAGGCGGCCAGGTCGACATCATCAACCAGATGCCGGTGCTGGCCGGCGTCGCCCTGCTCAGCGATCCGAACGTTGACATCATCAGCTTGAAGTCGTCGGCGCACCAGCAGTTGCATATGCGCTGCGACGACGGCCCATTGAAGGATGCCCGCGTGCGCCGCGCCATCGCGCTTTGCCTCGATCGCGACAAGCTCGCCGCCGGCCTGATGAAGGGACGCTCGGCGCTGGGCAATGACAGCCCGTTCGCCGCTGTCTATCCCTCGACCGACACGAGCATACCGCAGCGCAAGCAGGATATCGCGCAAGCCAAGCAGCTCATGGAAGCCGCCGGCGTTGGCAGCGGCTTCAAGATCACGCTGACCACCGAGCGCTATCTGGAAATCCCCGAATACGCGCAGCTCATCCAGAACTGGGTCAAGGCGATCGGCATCGAGCTCGAGCTCAACATTCTCGACCAGGGCGCCTACTACGGCGATGCGGTGTTCGGCAAATCGAACTGGCTGGATTCGGTGATGGGCATTACCGACTATGGCCATCGCGGCGTGCCTAACGTCTACCTTGCGGCGCCGCTGAAGAGCGAGGGCACCTGGAACGCAGCGCACTTCAAGAACAAGGACTATGACGCGCTGGCGACCAGCTATATCGCGGCGCTCGACCTCGAAGCCCAGAAAGCGACGGCAGGCAAGATTCAGAGCCTGCTGCTTGAAGAAACGCCGGTCATCTTCGGCTATTTCTACGATTACCTGACGGCGACGGCGAAAGGTGTCGCCGGGGTGCAGCCGACCGCGATGTCGCAGCTGTTTCTCGACAAGGCATCGAAGGCCTGAGCCAAAAGGGAAAGCCAATCCTCTAACAGCCAGCTCCCGCATGGGGGCTGGCTCCATAGGGAGTCTTAGCCATTCTCTCCTTCTTTGCCCGGCGCGTGTCGCTGTCGCTGATCACGCTGTTCCTGCTAAGCATCATGGTTTTTCTGGGCGGCCAGGTGCTGCCCGGAAATGTCGGGCGCGCCATATTGGGCCCGTTCGCCGACCAACGCGCTGTCGATGCGCTCAACCACACGCTGGGTGTCGATCGCCCACTGCTGACCCAGTACTGGAGCTGGATCTCGAATTTCGTCCAAGGCGACATGGGCACGTCCTACATCTTCCGCTCGCCGGTGGCGCCCTTCGTGATTGATGCCCTGGGCAACTCGATGAAGTTGGCGCTGGTCGCCTTTGTGCTGGTGGTGCCGATCGGCATCCTCGGCGGCGTCATCGCCGCGCTCAATCTCAACCGCCCGCTTGACCGCATCATCAGCCTCGGCGGCCTCTCGGTGACGGTGCTGCCGGAGTTCGTCACCGGCATCATCCTCATCCTGATCTTTGGAGTCTGGCTGCGCTGGCTGCCGATTTCAGCCGCATGGCCGAAGGATGCCGGCTTCTTCACCCAGATCTATTACCTCATCCTGCCTTCGCTGCCGCTGTTCCTGGTGCTGTTCGGCTATATCGCGCGCATGGCGCGCTCGGGAATGATCGAGGCGCTGGATTCCGACTATACCCGCACCGCCGTGCTCAAGGGCCTGCCGTGGCGCACGGTGATCTGGCGGCATGTGCTGCGCAACGCGCTGCTGCCGACCATCACCGTCATCGCGACGCAGACCGGCTACCTCATTGGCGGCCTCGTGGTGATCGAAACATTGTTTCGCTACCAGGGCATCGGTTCGCTGATCTTCACCGCGGCGCGCGGCAAGGACTTCCCGATGCTGGAGTCCGGCATTCTCACCATCGGCATCGTCTATGCGGTGGCGACGCTGGTGGCCGACTTTCTCTATTCCGTGCTCAATCCGCGGATCCGGCTGGGGACAGATCAATGAGCGCAACTCAAGTCCAGATCAGCCCGCCTCCGGCCGATGACGCTCGCCGTCGCAGCCCTGCCGCCGAGGTTTTCTTCTCCCTGCTGCGGTCCGGCACATTCCTCACCGGTCTTGCGATCGTCCTGTTCTGGGTCGCCTGCGCCTTGTTCGGTGAACATTTCGCCCCCTATGACCCGCTGGCCGACGACATCATCAACGGGCTGGCGCCACCTTCCGCCGAACATTGGTTTGGCACCGACCAGATCGGCCGTGATGTCTTCTCGCGCGTCATCGTCGGTTCGCGCGACATTCTGACCGTGGCGCCGCTGGCGACGTTGCTGGCCACCGTGATGGGCACGACGCTTGGCCTGTTCACCGGTTATTTTCGCGGCCTGGTCGACGATATCGTCAGCCGCATCCTTGAGGCGTTCATGGCGATCCCGGTGGTGATCGTCGCGCTGCTGGCGATCGTCGCGCTCGGCACCTCCAAGACGACGGTCATCGTCGTCATCGGCTTCAGCTTCGCGCCGATCATTGCGCGCACCGTGCGCGCCGCCGTGCTGGCCGAACGCGAGCTCGACTATGTCGCCGCCGCGCAGCTCCGGCATGAAAGTGCGCTGCACACGATGTTCGTCGAGATCCTGCCCAACGTCATCCCGCCGATCCTGGTCGAGACGACGGTTCGGCTCGGCTATGCGATCTTCGCTGTCGCCACGCTGTCTTTCATGGGCTTCGGCATCCAGCCGCCCTCGCCCGACTGGGGGCTTTCGATCTCCAGCAATTACGGCATGATCGGCGGCGGTTTCTGGTGGACAGTGCTGTTCGATGCACTCGCCATCGCGTCTCTGGTGATCGGCGTCAATCTGGTGGCCGACGGTGTCCAGGGGGCGTTGAATGACTGAGGCCGCCCAAGCACTGACCGAGAAGGTAGAAAACGCGCTCGAACTGCATGACCTGTCGGTGGCGTACCGCGTTGCCGGCCGCAACCGGGCGGTGCTGCGCAACCTCAGCCTCACCATACGCCAAGGCGAGGCCTATGGACTGGTCGGCGAATCCGGCTGCGGCAAGTCCACTGTCGCGCTCTCCGTTGTCCGCTATCTCCCCCGCAACGGCTCAATTACTGGCGGCGCGATCTCGCTCGATGGCCGAGACGTCATGAAGCTTGATGCGGAAGCCTTGCGGCAGGCGCGGGCGAAAAGTGTCTCGATGGTCTACCAGGACCCGGGCAAGGCGCTGAACCCGTCGATCCGCATCGGCCGCCAGTTGACCGAAATCTTCGAGTTGGGCGGCATCACCGGACAGACAGCCACCGACCGCGCCATCGCCATGCTGAACCGCGTGCGTATTTCCGATCCGGCAAGCGTCATGCAGCGCTATCCACACCAGCTGTCGGGCGGCATGCAGCAACGTGTCGCCATCGCCATGGCGCTTGCCAACGACCCGACGATGCTGATCCTCGACGAGCCGACGACCGGCCTCGACGCGACGGTTGAAGCCGAGGTGCTCGACCTGATCGCGCAGCTGCGGCAGGAACTGTCGGCCTCGATCCTGTTCATCAGCCACAACCTCGCGGTCGTCTCCAACATGTGCGACCGCGTCGGTGTTCTCTATGCCGGCATGCTGGTGGAGGAAGGGCCGACAGATGTCGTGTTCAACGATCCGCGCCATCCCTACACTGTCGCGCTGCTGCGTTGCCTGCCGCGCGGAGGGCAACGCAAGGACCAGGGCCGCCTCGACACCATTCCGGGCTTCCTGCCCGGCATCGGCGCTGTGATCAAGGGCTGTGCCTTCGCCGATCGCTGTGCTCTGGCCGACGACCGTTGCCGCACCGAACCGCCGCCGCTCTACGAGTTTGGCGATGGCCATGGAGGCGGGCGGCTGTCGCGCTGCCACTACCACGAGCAGGCGCAATCCTTACCGCGCGCCACGCCAAGCGATGCAGCGGCTTCCGTGCCGAAGGCCACGGCCGCGCCGGTGCTGCGCGTTACCGGGCTGAACAAGACCTATGCAAGCCATGGCCATGCATTGCGCGCCGTGAAAGATGTGACGCTCGATCTCAGGCCGGGAGAAACGCTGGGGCTGGTCGGCGAGTCCGGCAGCGGCAAGACGACCTTCGCCCGGCTTCTGCTTGGCCTGGTACCCCCTGACGAAGGCGGCACCATCGAGCTCGAAGGCAAGGCGTTGGCGCCACGGCTTGAAAACCGAACCGCCGACCAGATCAAGGCGATGCAGATCGTCTTCCAGAACCCGGACTCGGCACTGAACCGCTCGCATTCGATCCGGCATCTGATCGGTCGCGCCTTGAAGCGGCTGGCCGGGCTCAGCGGCAAGGCGCTGGAGGCGCGCCTCACCGACCTGGTTCGTTCGGTCCGGCTTACCGACCGGCACCTCGCCGTCAAGCCACGCCAGCTCTCGGGCGGGCTGAAGCAGCGCGTCGCGATAGCACGCGCCTTCGCCGGCGACCCGCGCATCGTCGTCTGCGATGAGCCGACCTCGGCGCTCGACGTGTCGGTGCAGGCGGCCATCCTCAACCTGCTCGCCGACCTGCAGTTAAAGGAAGACGTCAGCTACATCTTCATCTCGCATGATCTCGCCGTGGTGCGTTACCTCTCGGACAAGATCGCCGTGCTCTATCTCGGCCGCATCATGGAACTGGGACCATCGGAAGACGTGTTTTCCGGCCCGCATCACCCCTATACGGAAGCACTGCTGTCAGCCGTGCCGAAACTCGACCAGACGGAGACGTCACGCATTCGCCTGGACGGCGAAATTCCCAGTGCCGCCAATCCGCCAAGCGGCTGCGTTTTCAACACTCGCTGCCCGCGAAAGCTCGGCCCGATCTGCGAACAGCGGGAGCCACCACTGGCCGAGGCACAACCCGGCCACGCGATACGCTGCCACATTCCTTATGCGGAACTGGCGAGGCTGCAGAAAGCGGTCGAGATAGAACCGGCATAGCGAGCGATGTGACAGGCACAGCGCCTGTCACATCTGACCCGCCATGACGAAGGCGCGGTCACCTTCGGCAAAGCCCTGCTCCGCCGACCACTCTTTCGCCAGCCTCCGCAGCCCTTTCAGCGCGACGTCAAGCGTGTCCGACGAGGCAGGATTGCTTGGATAGGCAAGATAGATCGGCCGCTGGAAAACCGGCGCGTCCTCGACGCGGCGCATTTCACCGCGCTCGATATGGCCACTCACCGCGCTGAGCGGCAGATAGGCCGCCGCCTTTTGTGACAGAACATGCTGCAGGCCGATGAAAACCAAGCCCGCCGATATCGCCGGCTTCGCCATCGCCGCAAAAGCTCGGTCGTGTTCGATGCGGAACTCGAGCCCCCAGTCCATGAGGATATAATTCTCGCTCCATGGCCGTGTCTGCTCCGCATGCTGGACCAGGACGACCTGGTCGATCGCCAGTGTCTCAAAGACAATGCCGGGATGCGGTCGCGGCAGATAGAGAATGCAGATGTCGAGCAGGCCTTCCGCCAGCTGATCGATCGCCAGGTCAGGGAAACTGCCCTCCAGCCGCAACGCCACGTTCGGCCTCTCGGCACGCATCCAGGCGATCCAGGGCGAGGTGATGCGGTCCCAGAGATAGGCGGGCGCGGTAAGCCGCAGCAGCGTCTCATAGCCATCGGGAACGGCGATATCCTGGCGCGATTGTTCCCAGGTGCGGGTGATCGAGGAGGCGTGTGGCAGGAACTGCCGGCCGGCAGGCGTCAGGCTGACGCCATCGCGGTCACGCACGAAAAGGCGGCGGCCCAGCTGCTCCTCAAGTCCCCGGATCCGGGCACTGACCGTGGACTGAGCCAAGTTGAGCCGGCCAGCCGCGACCGTGAAGCTGCCATGCTCGGCGACCTCCAGAAAACTGCGCAGGTTTTCAGTGTCCATGTCTTGGCTCCTGCATCGAAATTTTCGATGGCTCCTATCAAAAAATATCGCTTCCCGGCTGCGGTCAACAATGAACTAGATGGCACACCCCAAGACAAGCGAGGAATGCAGGCATGCCAAAGCATTTCAGGACGATCGATACAGTCCGCAGAAAACTCACAGCAATCGAAAATTCCGCTGTCGACGAATTGTTGGCAGGCAGGCTCGATAGGCGCGATTTCCTGCGCCACGGCAGCATGCTCGGCGTGTCCCTGCCCCTCCTCGGCAGCCTTGTCGCAGCCGCTGGCCTTGGCGTTCAGAAAGCGCGCGCCGAGGGCACGCCGGGCGGTACCGTTCGCGCCGGCATCGCCACACCAGGCGGCGCCATCGATCCCGTCACCTACTATGACAGCGGCAGCTATCAGCTGGTTTTCCAGACCGCCGAGTTTCTCTGCGTCACCCAGCCGGATCTGACCCTGCGGCCGGTGCTGGCCGAAAGCTGGGCGCCCAACGAAGACGGCAGCGTCTGGACCTTCAAGCTGCGCAAGGGCGTCAAGTTCCACAATGGCGAAGACTTTGGGGCGGATGACGTGGTCGCCACATTCGATCGGTTGGCCGACACGAACGGCGCGTCGAACGCGCTGTCGGTGTTCAAGGGGCTACTGTCGAAAGGCGCCACGCGGAAGGTCGACGACCACACGGTCGCCTTCCATCTCGATGCGCCGAACGGCAGCTTTCCCTATTCGGTATCGATCGACAACTACAACGCCGTGATCCTGCCGGCGAGCTACAAGGGCGACTACGAAAAAACCTTTGAAGGCACCGGGCCATTCCGGCTCGAAAGCTACACGCCCAAGGTCGGCGCGAGCTTCATCCGCAATCCGGACTACTGGGGCGAGAAGGCGCTGCCCGACCGGCTCGAATTCAAGTTCTACGCCGATGTGCAGCCGCGCATCCTGGCGCTGCAGGCCGGCGAAGTGGACCTTCTCGATGCCATTCCGCTCGACGTCAGCCAGGTCATGCTCAACAATCCCGATATCACGGTGCTGCGCGTTGCTTCGACCGCGCACCGTCAGCTTCATATGCGCTGCGACACCGGCCCGTTCACCGACAAGCGCGTGCGCCAGGCCCTGGCGCTGTGCATCGATCGCGGCAAGCTGGTCGATGGCCTGTGCCACGGCATGGCGGCGGCCGGCAATGACAGCCCCTTCGCGCCGGCATTTCCCTCGACCGACAAGGCGGTGCCGCAGCGTGTGCAGGACATCGCCAAGGCCAAGCAACTGCTCGAGGCCGCGGGCCTTGCCAGCGGCTTCGACATCACGCTGACGACGCTGCGCTATTCAGACATTCCCGGCTACGCACAGTTGTTCCAGAATTTCGCCAAGGAAATCGGCGCCCGCATCTCGCTCAACATCGAGGACCAGGACAAATATTACGGCAAGGCGGTGTTCGGCCAATCGGACTGGCTGGACAGTCCGCTCGGCATCACCGACTACGCGCACCGCAGCGTGCCTAATGTCTTCCTGAAAAGCCCGCTGGTCAGCGACGGCCCCTGGAACGCGGCGCATTTCAAGAGTTCCGCCTATGACGGCATGGTCGCCAGCTATTTGAAGGCACTCGATATCGGCGCCCAGCGCACGGCTGCCTCCGATATCCAGAAACTGCTGCTCGACGAAACGCCGGTGATCTTCAGCTACTTCCCCGATTTGCTTGTGCCGGTGCGCAAGAATGTCAGCGGCTTGCCACCAATCGCTGCCGGGCTGCTGCTCGATCGCGTATCCATAGGCTGATCGTGGACCAGATCACCGAGACCAAGAAACGGGAGGCCACCATTCGCAAGCGCCATCTGCGCGGCCGCGGGCCACATTTTCCGCTGCTCGACAGCATCACCCAATATGATTTCGAACCGGGTTATGTTGCCTTCACCATGCCGACGCTGAAGCGGTTGCGCGTGCAGGTCGGATCGATGACCGTTGCCGACACGGTCAACGCGCTCGTGCTCTACGAGTCCGACCATCTGCCGGTCTACTATTTCCCGATGAACGACGTGCGCGAAGAGTTTCTGTTGCCGAGTACGACGACGACGGAGAGCCCGTTCAAGGGCGTCGCCACGCACTATTCGCTCAACACCGGCGTGACGCTGGTCGAGGACGCGGCCTGGCGCTACGCCAATCCGGTCAAGGGCTGTCCGCCGATCGGCGACTACATGTCCTTCTACTGGAGCAAGATGGGTCACTGGTACGAAGAGGACGAGGAGATTTTCGTCCATGCGCGCGATCCATTCCGCCGTGTCGACTGCCTGCCATCGCAGCGCCGCGTCCAGGTCATCCTTGATGGCGAGCAGGTGGCGGATTCACGCCGTGGCGTGTTTCTGTTCGAGACCGGCCATCCGGTGCGCCACTATCTGCCGATCTCGGATACGCGGCTCGATATGTTTTCACCCAGCCGCTACATCTCGCGCTGCCCTTACAAGGGCATCTCCAACTACTATCATGTCACCACCGCCACCAAGCGCCACGAGAACATGGTCTGGTACTATCCCGAGCCAGTCCACGAAGCGGAGCGCATCAAGGGGCTGGTGTGTTTCCACCATGAACTGGTCGACAAGATCCTGATCGACGGCGTCGAAATCCCCAAGGAAGCCACCGCCGCATCCGAGGGCTACTTCTGAGAGCCCTCGCCCGAGGCACGGAGCGCTTGCCGTGGAGGTAACGCGAGGGATACCTTCTCGAGGCAGGGAGGGCATTCCATGGATCTTTTCAAACTGAACGGCGATGTCGCGCTGGTCACCGGCGCCGGCAGCGGCATCGGCCAGGCGATCGCCATCGGACTGGCCGAGGCAGGCGCCGACGTTGCCTGTTTCGGCCACACCTCGAAGGGCGGACTTGACGAAACCGCCCAGCGGATAACGGCGCTCGGCCGCAAGGCGCTGGTGCTGACCGGCACGGTGACATCGGAGACGGATCTTGCAGCCGCGATCGATCGGGTGGAGACCGAACTCGGCGCGCTGACGATTGCCGTCAACAATGCCGGCATTGCCGGGTCGGAACCCGCCGAGACGCTGTCGCTGGAAAAATGGCAAAGGGTGCACGAGGTCAATGTTGCCGGCGTGTTCCTGTCCTGTCAGGCCGAGGCACGCAAGATGCTGGCGCGCGGCAAGGGTTCGATCATCAACATCGCCTCGATGTCAGGCACGATCGTCAATCGCGGGCTGACGCAAGCGCACTATAACTCGTCGAAAGCCGCCGTCATCCACATGTCGAAGAGCCTGGCCATGGAATGGGCCGATCGTGGCCTGCGCGTCAACGTCGTCAGCCCAGGCTACACGCTGACGCCGATGAACAAGCGGCCGGAGGTGGCCGAAGAGGTGAAGATCTTCAAACGCGACACGCCGATGGGACGCATGGCGGCTCCGGAGGAGATGGTTGGGCCGACGGTGTTCCTTGCCAGCCGCGCATCGAGCTTCGTCACCGGCCTCGACCTGATCGTCGATGGTGGCTACGTCTGCTGGTAAGCGCAGAAGGCACCGCGTTGGTGGTGCGCGCCGGCACAAGTCGGCAACAAATGTCAGGACTTTGGCCTGCAGTCTGAAATTCGGCTGCGCGCGTGGCGTTAGGCGTTGCGCGCGATGACCCTTGGTATATATAATTTCATCTCATGAAAATGGCTTGAGCGGGCTGCTTTTAAGGACCGTTGGCCGAAATCGTGGGACCTTGATGGCTCGCAAGTTTCAGAGCGCAGCAGCGTTGGCAACCGAACCGTGGATGACTGCTTCGGCAGCAATCTCCCGGCAGCCATGACGCGGCCCCTTCGGCACAACATCATCTTCGACCTGAGCATCATTTCGCCTGCGCCGGCCTCATCCGCGCTGCCGGCGTCAACGTCCTTGCGCAACGACGAACCTTTCCAACACAATCAAGAAAAGCCGCAAGAAGGGAACAACGATAATTTCACCACAGCTTGAAGGAGAACAAGCATGTCATTTCGCAGTCGCATCTCGAGACTATCGGCGGGCGCACTCGCGCTCGCGACGATAGGCCTGCTCTCACCATCCGCCAATGCCGCGGCGCCTGAATCCAACGACCCGATCAAGATCGCGCTGTTCGACTGGACCAGCGTCAATCTCAACGCCAAGATCCTCGGCGGCATTCTCGAAAAACTTGGCTATACCGTCGAATATCCGACCGCCGATTACCTCTCCAGCCTGACCACCGGCCTGACCAACGGCGATCTGGATGTCGGCATGGAGTTCTGGGACACGACCGCTGGCGAAGCCATGAAGGCTTCCGACGCGACCGGCCAGACCGAACGGCTCGGCAAGCTTGGCCCGAAGGCCAAGGAAGAGTGGTGGTTTCCCGAATACATGAAGGAGAAATGCCCCGGCCTGCCCAACTGGGAAGCGCTGAAGGATCCGAAATGCGCCGAGGCCTTCTCGACAGCGGAGACCGCTCCGAAGGGGCGCTATCTCGGCGGGCCGGTGACCTGGGAAGGTTTCGACGACGAGCGTGTCGTAGCGTTGAAACTGCCCTTCACCGTCATCCATGCCGGCACCGACGCGGCGATGTTCGCCGAACTGGATTCGGCCTATCAGCGCAAGGCGCCGATCATGCTGTGGATCTACTCGCCGCATTGGGCGCCGGCCAAATACAAGGGCGAGTGGGTGCAATTCCCCGAATACACGCCCGAGTGCTACAACGACCCGAAATGGGGCGTGAATCCCGACGCCAAATATGACTGCGGCAAGCCGCATGGCGAGATCTGGAAGTACTCCTGGAACGGCATGAAGGACAAATGGCCGGTCGCCTACAAGGTGGCGAAGAACTTCACCATCGACACCGACGAGCTCAACAAAATGAGCGGCGAGATCGATCTCGACGGCAAGAAGCCGGAAGACGTCGCCGCAGCCTGGATCGCGGCGCACGAGGCCGACTGGAAAGCCTGGGCGCAGTAATCGCTCCGACTGGAAAGCGCGAGACCCGGTCATTGATGGCCGGGTCTCTGGTTCTGACGTTCCAGAGGGACGATTGAATGACGGATATGACTGAACAAGCGCCAAGCGTGGCGGGCACAGCAATGGATACGCGCCCGATAAAACTCGCCTGCCGCAATGTCTGGAAGCTGTTTGGATCGAATGCGGCAGCTTTCATCCGCGAGCGTGACGGCAAAGCCAGTACCGCCGATATCGCGGCGGCCGGACTGGTCGGTGCGGTGCGCGCTGTCGACCTCGAAATCCGCCAGGGCGAGATCTTCATCATCATGGGGCTTTCGGGGTCAGGCAAGTCGACGCTGGTGCGCTGTATGTCGCGGCTGGTCGAGCCGACGCATGGCAAGGTGGAGTTCGAGGGCAAGGACCTCCTGAAAATTTCGGATGCGGCGCTGATCGAGCTCAGGCGGCACCGCATGGGCATGGTGTTCCAGAATTTCGCCTTGCTGCCGCATCTCAACGTGCTGGAGAACATTGCCTTTCCGCTCAGCATTCAGGGCCAGGACCGTTCGACGCGCGAGAAGCGGGCGCAGGAGGTGATCGAGCTTGTCGGCCTGCGTGGCCGCGAGCATTTCTATCCGCGCGAACTGTCGGGCGGCCAGCAGCAGCGTGTCGGCATCGCGCGCAGCCTCGCCACCAAGCCGGAAATCTGGTTCCTCGACGAACCGTTTTCGGCGCTCGACCCGCTAATCCGCCGCGAGATGCAGGATGAGTTGATGCGGCTGCAGACCATGCTGCACAAGACCATCGTCTTCATCACCCATGATTTCGACGAGGCGATCAGGCTGGCGGACCGCATCGCCATCATGAAGGATGGCGAGGTGATCCAGATCGGCACGCCGGAACAGCTGGTGGTCAATCCGGCGACCGACTATGTCGCCGAGTTCACCCGCGATGTCGACCGCGCCAAGGTGATTTCGGCCCGCAGCCTGATGCGCGCCTGCGACAGTGCGGAGCATGGCGGCACGATTGCTCCGGAAGCCAAGATATCGAGCTTCTCGGCCAGCATCGTTGCCGCTGGCAAACCGTTCGCCGTGGTCAACGGCACCGGCAAGCCGATCGGCGAAGTGACGCCGCAAGCGGTGATCGATCTTCTCGCTGGCATCGATCGCTCAGGAGCTGGAGCATGACGGTGACGGCAAGCGTCAGCGAGGCAAGATCGCGTCCGGTGCAGACCTGGCTGCTGGTCTGGGCGCTGGCCCTTGGCGCCGTGCTGGCGGTATTTCTGCTGCAGGACAACCTGCCCTGGGCCGTGAACTACCCGGCCGAGGCGACCATACCGGTTGCTGACTGGGTCAGCGCGTTGATGACCTGGATCAAGGTAAACCTGTCCTGGCTGACACGCTCGATTACAGCGGTGCTCGGCGTGCCGCTCGATTTCGCGCTCAACCTGCTGGCCAAGAATTTCAAGATCGGCCATGGCGCGGAGGCTTATGTCTTGCCACGCCTGTCCTGGGTGGGTGTCTGTGCGGCGGCTTTCCTGGCCGGGCACGCGGCCGGCGGCCGCAAGCTCAGCGCGCTTGTCGGCGGCTGCTTCCTCTACATCGCTCTGTTCGGGCAGTGGACCAGCGCCATGCTGACGCTCGGGCTGATCTCGATCGCCGTGCCGTTCTGCATCGTCACCGGGCTGTTCGCCGGCATCTGGGCGTGGCGTAAGCCATGGGCCGAGAGGCTGATCGTCTCCCCTGCCCTTGACCTGATGCAGACGATCCCGACATTTGCCTATCTCATCCCGATGCTACTTCTGTTCGGCAACAGCCCGGTTTCGGCGATGATCGCCACCGCCATCTTCGCCACGCCGCCGATGGTGCGGGCAACGATGCTGGGCCTGTCGCGGGTGCCCTCCGAGATCGACGACTTCAGCGAAATGGCCGGCTGCACGGCACGGCAGAAACTGTGGCGCGTGCTTTTGCCATCGGCGCGGCCGACGCTGATGGTCGGCGTCAACCAGGTGATCATGCTGGCGCTGAACATGGTGATCATCGCCTCGATGATCGGCGCCGGCGGGCTGGGTTACGACGTGCTTCTGGCGCTGCGGGCGCTGAAGGTTGGCGAAGCCATGGAAGCCGGGCTCGCCATCGTGGCGCTGGCCATCGCGCTCGACCGGCTGAGCCAAGCGATGGCGCGCAATCACGCGAAAGGCCAGGTCCATGGCGAAATCCCTGCGAATCTCTGGCGGCGCTACCCACACCTGACGCTCGCCATCGCGATCCTCATCGTCACGACGCTGCTCGGCCTTTTCATCCCGGCTTTCGCGGCTGTGCCGAAGGCGATCACCTTCACCACCGCGCCGCTGTGGAAGGCGGCGGTGAACTGGGTGACGATCAACTTCTTCGACACGATCGAAGCATTCCGCGTTGCGCTCATTCTTAACGTGCTGAACCCGGTGCGGGCTTTTTGTGAGGGCTTTCCATGGCTCGGCGCCGTGTTCCTGCTCGGCCTCGCCGGCTATCAGCTTTCCGGATTGCGCCTCGCCGCCCTGGTGGCAGTGTTGACCGCCTTCTGCGCGGTCACCGGCCTGTGGGAAAAGACCATGGCGACGGTCTATCTCTGCGGCATCTCGGCCTTCCTCGCATGCCTGATCGGCATTCCGATCGGCTTGATGGCATCGCGCAGCGACCGCTTCGAGAAGATCGTCACGCCTGTTATCGATACGCTGCAGGTGCTGCCCTCGTTCTGCTTCATCATTCCCGTGGTGATGCTGTTTCGGGTCGGCGACGTCACGGCGATGATCGCCACTGTCGCCTTCGCCGTGGTGCCGGCCATCCGCTACACCAATCATGGCATAAGGCAGGTGCAGCCGACGCTGATCGAGGCGGCAAAAGTCTCGGGCTGCACGCCGCGTCAAACCTTCTTTCGTGTGCAACTGCCTTTGGCGCTTCCCGAGATCATGCTCGGCGTCAACCAGACCATCCTGATGGCCTTGGCAATGATCATCATCTGCGCCATGGTCGGCACCCGCGATCTCGGCCAGGAAGTGTTTATCGCCTTGTCGAAAGCCGATTCCGGCCGGGGCATCGTCGCCGGCCTGGCCATCGCCTTCATCGGCATCGTGGCGGACCGGCTGTTTAATGCCTGGACGGCGAAGGCCCGGGCGAAGCTCGGGTAGTGCTGGAGACAAATGTCTGATCCGGGCGAGCCGCCATTCACCGCGCTGGTTTTCGACATGGCCAGAACCGGTGAGCCGGATGGTGAGCATCAGATCTCCGGTTTTGGCACGCTCGAAGACGCGACTGCCTATGCGATTGCCCGGGTTCGCGGCTCGGTGGAGGAGCTGCGCAAGCCGGGCATTGCGGCGGCGGCGCTAAGGCAACTCTGGTCCATCCATGGTGAGGACTGCACCGTACTGAGCAACCCGGTGCGCGGCAGCGACCTGCTCGACTTGTTCATCGCGACGCCATCGACACTTGCCGAATGCAACTGGCAGTTGCTGGCACCAAGACTGCGCCGGTTCCGCGCCAGTCTGCTTATCTCCAACGACAATGACGAATCCATCTGGTGCGGCGGGTTTTTCCGCTCGACCTACAGGCTGTCTGGGCAAGGCCTGCTCGACCGGTTCCGGGACGACGCCACTGCTGCCTTCGTCAGCAAAGGCATCACGCCTGACGTGCCGACGAAGATCACCGTCGCCAGCTATTTTGAACTGCCCGACCCTCCCTACCCACCGCCCGGCGCTGCGCTGCGGTCCTGGAAGGTCAATGTCGGTTTTGTCTGCCACGATGTAAAGTTCGGCGGCGACGCCAGCGGCGTTTTCGCGTGGCCCGATGAGCCGGCCGACTGGGCGCTCAGAACCATGCAGTTCCTGCTTATGGCCGACATGATGGCGATGCGCGGCGATGGCCCGGACTGGGCCAACGACTGCGATGTCCTCTCGGTCAAAGTGACGGAGACAGATGCCGCGCCGGACTATCCGCTGGATTGAAAAGCAGCAGCCTTTGGCTGGGTCATGACCTTCTCCGAAAACCGTGGTCCACTTTTCGGGATCATGACCTACTCCGCCGCGACGCCTTTCACCTCGAGATAGCTTTCCATGGAATCGTCCAGCGCCTGCAGCCACGGGGTGTGGTGCAGCGGCGCCATCGTGCCGGTCATCAGCGAGCGGTAGGCGTGGTCGCGGAAACTCATGATGTCGTCGACCTTGTGGTGTTCCCACTCCATGAAGGTCTGGTTGACCGCCTCGACATCGAAGCCGGGATAATCGGTCTGGTCCATCAGCTCCTTGGTGTAGTCGCCCTGGAACCAGATCATCTGCTCGGCGTCTTCGAGCGTCTCCTCACGCGCCCGCCATTTCGCGCCGTGTGCCACCATCGCCTCCGCGGACGGCAGTTTGATGCGGCCCATGATGACGTCGCGGGCAAACCAGGCCTGCGCATCGAACATGTTGAACGTGTAGAACTGGTCCTGCATGCCGATGAAGGAGATCTTCGGGTTCTTCTCCCAGACAACGCCTTCGTAGAGCCCGTCCGGCCACATGCGGTTGGCGGTCTTCAGCTTCAGGTCCTCGGTGAGGAACGGGAAGGAATGGAGGTAGCCGGTGCACAGGATGATGGCGTCAACATCCTTCGTCGTGCCATCCTTGAAATGCGCCGTCTTGCCGACGACCTTCTGCAGCAGCGGCACTTCCTTCCAATTCTCCGGCCATTTGAAACCCATCGGCTTGGAGCGGTAACTGGAGGTGATCGATCTGGCGCCGTATTTGTAGCATTGCGAACCGATGTCCTCGGCTGAATAGGAGCGGCCGATGATCAGGATATCCTTGCCCTTGAATTCCATGGCATCGCGGAAATCATGGCTGTGCAGGATACGGCCGTTGAAGGTCGAAAAGCCCTCGAAATAGGGCACGCTCGGCACGGAGAAGTGGCCTGAAGCGACAACGACATTGTCGAACTCTTCCGAATAAGTGATGTCGTTGGTGCGGTCATGGGCGGTGACGGTAAACTTCTTCGTCGTGTCGGAGAAAGTGACCATGCGCACCGGGCTGTTGAAGCGCACCCATTGGCGTACGCCTGACTTCTCGACACGGCCCTTGATGTAATCCCACAACACCGCGCGCGGCGGATAGGAGCCGATTGGCCGGCCGAAATGTTCCTCGAACGTGTAGTCGGCGAATTCCAGGCATTCTTTCGGCCCGTTCGACCAGAGGTAGCGGTACATGGAGCCGTGCACCGGGTCGCCATGCTCGTCGAGACCCGTGCGCCAGGTGTAGTTCCACAGGCCACCCCAGTCGGACTGCTTTTCGAAGCAGACAATTTCGGGAATGTCGGCGCCCTTGTCGGCAGCGGACTTGAAGGCCCTGAGCTGTGCCATGCCGGACGGCCCGGCTCCAATGACGGCAACACGACTTTTCATTCCGGACCTCCCGATCTGATTTCGACTTTTGTCTTGACGCAATTCCGGACGGAAAACCGTTCCACACTTTTCCTGGAATTGCTCCTACGAAACAAATTTCACTGACAGGACAGTAATTGCCCCTTCGATGCTGTCAACAGCCGTTGCGCCGAAACCGCGTTTCGCCACGCCGGATTTCACGCAAAACTCCGTTACGGCTGACGGCTGGATCATGCGCTTGCGATCTCAAGCGGCTTGCTGTCGCGGTTGCGCTGTTGTATCGGCACCTGACATGTTCACCTAGGGTGAAATAAATCGGCAGACTGCTCGGGGGCGACGTGGCAAAGAAATCGACTGATCCCAAACCTGTGGCCGCTCCCGCAAAGACCAAAGCGGCACCCAAAAGTGCCGGAGCCGATGGCCGAACCATACGCACGCCGCTGACCCAGAATCCTCATGCCATTCGCGACACCCGTGAAAAGGTGCTGGAGGTCGCGATCGGCCGCGAGGTGCGGGCATTCCGCAAGAAGCTCGGCATCACCGTTGCCGATCTCGCGGTTGCCACCGACATTTCGCTGGGCATGCTGTCGAAGATCGAGAACGGCATCACCTCGCCGTCGCTGACCACCTTGCAGGCGCTGTCGCGGGCGCTCGGCGTTCCGGTCACCGCCTTCTTCCGTCGCTTCGAGGAAGAGCGCAGCGCCGTCTTCGTCAAGGCTGGCCAAGGCCTGGATGTCGAACGCCGGGGCACCCGCGCCGGCCATCAGTACAATCTGCTCGGCCATATCGGTTCCAACACCAGCGGCGTCGTGGTCGAACCTTACCTGATCACGCTGACCGAGGATTCGGATGTGTTCCCGACCTTCCAGCACGAGGGCATGGAGTTCCTCTATATGCTCGAAGGTGAGGTCGTTTACCGGCACGGCAGCAACCTCTACCCGATGAAGCCCGGCGACAGCCTGTTCTTCGACGCCGATGCACCGCATGGACCGGAACAGCTGACGAAGCTGCCGATGCGCTATCTCTCGATTATCTGCTATCCGCAGAACAGTGCTGGTTGAGCGGAGCTCTACGAAGGCCCCTCACCCGAATTGCCAAGGCCGAATTGCGAAGGGCAATTCGGGGCAATCCGACCTCTCCCCGAGGGGAGGTGAGCTAGTGTTGGCGGTCTCTTCTCCCCTCGGGGAGAAGGTGGCCGCGAAGCGACCGGATGAGGGGGCCCTCAATCCGGCCCGAAACCCGGGCTCGTCGCACTCCCGTCATCCAGCTTCGACAGCCACTCGACCAGCGTCGGGCGAAAGCGCGTGAGACCCTTGTAGTTTGCCAGTTCCTCGGGCAGATCGCGGATCACCCGGTGCAGCCGCTTGGCCCATTTCGGCTGCGTCACCAGTTCGTCCATCTTGATCAGATAACAGCGGATCGGGAAGACGATGCCGTTCGAGCGCGGCAGCCGCCAAAAGCTCTGCAGCTCGACGCGCAGATGCACCTTGTCGCCGACATTTTCGGGCGTCACCGTCGCGCGATCCGGCCCCCATTTGTGGTAGTTTTCCGGGCTCGTATCGAGACGCGGATTGATGGTCATCGTCCAGTTCAGGCGCCGTGCCGGCTTGCCTTGCTGGATGTTGGTGAGGAATTTCAACGCGCGCGTGAAAATGCCCTTCTCATGCGCCAGCGGCACCGGTGCATGCCACTCGAAGAAATTCATGCCAATGTCGAAATCGAGCGACCAGTCGGCCTGGGTGGTGACCATGCCGGCATCCATCCACAGATTGCCGTCGCGCTGGTCGAGAATGCAGAAATCGCCCTGGCTCTGCCGGGTGATGTATTCCATCGGGCCGTAGGGCAGCGTCGAGGTGTCGCCGAAGGTGAAGGTGTCGTCGATGCCGAGCGGGCGGTTGATCCAGCGCCAGCGGTCGCCATCACGGGTCAGCGTGAAATGCTCGGGATAGCCCAGCGCCTGCTGCTCCATCAGGAGTTCGAGCAGATCCCAGCCGGCCAGCGTCATGTGCGGCAAAGACTGGCAGCGCAGCGGATCCTCGGCCAGCACCAAGGCGCGGTCCTGCATCTCGGCGACATAGTGCTCGTCGACGTCGATAAGGTTCTCCAGCACGCTGCCCTTGGGCCCAACGACATGCGGCTCGATATTGACCGCATACATGTAGGCGTCTTCGTGGAATGGGAACGGAAACCGGCGGATGTGTTCCGGGCTGTTCTTGAAGGTGAAGTCGTCGCGGAATGTTTCCTTGCGAAAGGTAATTCCCAAGCTCGCCTCCTATCTTTCCAAAACCAGCGACCGGCCCTCGAAGCGCGACACGCAAGGCATGATCTTCTTGCCCGAACGATGTTCTTCCTCGCTCAGCCAATGGTCGTTGTGAATGAACTTGCCATCGGCGGAAATGACGTTGGTCTCGCATTGCCCGCAGACGCCGCCCCGGCAGAGATAAGGCGGATCGACACCGGCTGCTTCGATCGCCTCGAGCAGGCTCTGTTGCTCGCCGACGCGGATGGTCTTGCCGCTGACGGCCAAGGTCACGTCAAAGGGCGCTCCGGGTTGCGGCGCGGCAAAATGCTCGAAATGCACTGTTTCCGAAGGCCAGCCCAAGACGGCGGCGCGGTCCCTCACCCAGCCGATCATGCCGGCCGGACCACAGACGTAGAGATGCGTGCCAAGCGGCTGCGACGACAGCAGGCGGTCGAGTTCGATGCGCTCGCCCAGGTCATCGTGATAGAGCCTGACGCGGCGATCGTAGCGTTCCCGCAACACATCGGCATAGGTGCCGAGCGACGCGGTGCGGCAGGTGTAATGCAGTTCGAAATTGCCGCCTTCGGCCGCTAGCTGCGCGGTCTGCGCCATGAACGGCGTGATGCCGATGCCGCCCGCCAGCATCAGGTGCTTTTTGGCGCGCAGGTCGAGCGAGAACAGATTGACGGGGTAGCTGACCACCATCCCGTGGCCCGGCCTGACATTCCGGTGCATGAACAGCGAGCCGCCACGGCCGGCATCGTCGCGGCGCACCGAGATCGTATACTCGCGTGTGTCGAGCGGCGAGCCCATCAGCGAATAGGGATTGAGCCTGGTCCGCTCGCCGTCACGCATCTCGACGACGACATGGGCGCCGCCGGAAAAGGTCGGCAAAAGCTGCCCGTCACGGCGGCGGAAATGGAAGCGGGTGACCAGATCGTTG
>JBDSLV010000383.1:0-11077 GCA_039916205.1 Mesorhizobium sp.
GTTGAGCTTCCTGCATCTGTGCATCAGGTGGTTACCAATGCGTTGAAACGGAGAATTCGCTTCAAAGTTTCAACGTTTTCGCGCTTCTAGACGCGTTCTGTATCGACGGTGTGTCGTGCGGGTCACACAAAAGGTTCATCGCGGTTGCACAGCCCATGCAGAGCGCGCGCCTTCTAGGATGGGGGGCGGACACAAGCCAAGCATGAAACAGGTTTTCCCGCGCGGATTCACCGCCGCGTGCCAAATATGCAACGGCACCAGCGCAGGCTTGCGAACCGGGAACCGGTCCTTTGAGAGGGTTGGCGCGAGGTGGCGCTAGATTGTTGCCACCCAGGCGCGGGCAATGGCCAGACCGGCGGCATCGGCGGCCGGTCCGTTGCGGGCCATTTCGCCATCCAGCTTGCCGGCCCAGTCGGGATGGCGCGCGGCGATGGTCGGCGCGAAGGACGAACTCCAGTCCTTCACCAACGGCCGGTCGGCCTCGAAATGAAACTGGAAACCATAGACGGCGCGGCCGACGCGAAACGCCTGGTTCTCCGCCGTTTCACTGCCGGCGAGCCGCACCGCGTTGTCAGGCAGCACAAACGTGTCGTCATGCCACTGGAAGATCGGGAATTTTTCGGGAAGCTTGCCCAGCACCGGATCGGATTTGGCGTCCGGCGTCAGGGAAACACCGTGCCAGCCGAATTCATTGGCAGCGCCAATCCTGTTCTCGCCCCCGAAAGCGCGCGCAACGAGCTGGCTACCCAGGCAGATCCCGAGCACGGAGCGGTCCTTGTCGGCGAAATCGCGAGTCAGTTCGAGCAAGGCGGGAAAATAGGGGTAGTCATCGTCGGCCAGCGCATTCTGGCCGCCGCCGAGCACCACCATCGCATCATGCCCGGCCGCGTCATCCGGCAATGGATCACCCTTGTAGGGCAGGCGGACATCGAGATCGGCACCCGCTTCCTGAAGCGCCGCACCGACCTGGCCGAGGCCGGTATTGTCGAAGTTCTGGATCACCAGCACCCGCATCGCAAAACCCTGCTGACATGAAAACGATGGAACGAGCGATATCATGTTGCCGGCAATACAGCCAAGATGCGCATTCGGAGAGAAAGCTATGCCACTGCAGAACCGGGTCGATCCGTTTGGTGCGATTCACGTAGCGCCCGAGCGCGGTCTGTTCATGGGCAATCGCGGCATCATCCATGATCCCGCAACCAAGACGCTGCTGAAAAAGCGCTGGGCGCTTCACGCCTGGATCATCTGTGTCTGCGAGTTCCGCAACGTGCGGCGCGATCCGATGGGCCGCAACCGGGCCGGTGGCAAGGCCGGCTGGACCGAGCTTTTCTTCGTGGACGAGGTGACGGCGCTGGCGGCGGGACATCGCCCCTGCTTCTTTTGCCAGCGCGAAAGGGCCAAGGATTTCGTCGGCCGCTTTGGCGAAGCCTTCGGCATTGCCGAGCCACGGGCGCCGCAGGTCGACAAGCGGCTTCACAAGGAGCGGCTGGCGGCCGGCGGCAAACCGCCTAAGGTAGCTCTCGAAGAGCTCGCCGACCTGCCGGACGGCACCATGGTTGCCGACGGTACCGATGCCTTCGCAGTGCGCTGCGGCAAGGCGCTGTCCTGGTCCTTTGCCGGGTATGGGCCGCCTGCCGATTTCGCCCGCACCGGCGGGACGGAACTGTTGGTGCTGACGCCAGCGACGACGATCGCCGTCCTGAGGCAAGGCTTTCAACCGGTGTGGCATCCATCCGCCGAGGCTTGACGCCAGAGGCCGGCTCGCTCATTCCTCGCCGATGCGCGCTAATTACAAGATGCAACGGCTGTTCGTGCCCGATAATCTCGGGTCAGGCGTCGAATTCGAGCTCGGCCAGCAGCAGAGCCACTACCTGATGCATGTGCTTCGGCTTGGCGAAGGCGCCGAAGTGCTGTTGTTCAACGGCCGCGACGGCGAATGGTCGGCGGCCATCACCGCAAAATCCAAGAAAGCAGTGAAGCTCGGCGTTCTGGCGCGGCAAAGACCGCAGCCGCCATTGCCCGGCCTTGTCTATTGTTTTGCCCCGTTGAAGCAGGGACGGCTCGACTATCTCATGCAAAAGGCAGTGGAAATGGGCGCTGGTGTCCTGCAGCCGGTCATCACCCAGCACACGCAAGTGGCGAAGCCTTCCATCGATCGCCTGCGCGCCAATGTCGTCGAAGCCGCCGAGCAATGCGGCATTCTGGCGGTACCGGAGGTGCGCGAGGCGGAGAAATTCGATCGGCTGCTGGCCGGTTGGGACAAGGAACGGCGGCTGATCTTCTGCGACGAGGACGCGGCCACCAACAATCCCCTACCCACGCTGCGGGCGGTGCAGGAGAAAAAGCTTGCGCTGCTGGTCGGGCCGGAAGGCGGCTTTTCCGACGAGGAGCGCAAGATGCTGCGCGCTTTGCCGTTCGTGACAGCCATCCCGCTCGGTCCTCGCATCCTGCGCGCCGACACCGCGGCGGTGGCGGCGCTGGCGGTCATACAGGCAACAATCGGAGACTGGTGAGGCCTCCTCTTCTTCAAGGGGTGGGGAGCAGCATCAATGTTCAATTCCTGTTGAACTGTGGCTCAGGATTTTTTGCTTGATCGTCTGCTGACATTTCGTCCATCTAGCGCCGCGGTCGTCCGATCGCGTACAGCGCCGCGCGTTCTTTCAGACGCGCACAGGACGCTGTAGTACTTGATTTTGGTGCGGGATCCTTTCCGAAAAATCGAAGGCGATTTTCGGGATCATGCTCCGGAGGGGTTTCATGGCGCGCGATACAACCGATTTCCGGCCCATCGAGAACATCGACGAACTCGTCGAGCACCTGGCCGAAGGCAACAAGCCGCGCGACAAGTGGCGCATCGGCACCGAGCACGAGAAATTCCCGTTCTATGTCGACGGCAACGCACCGGTGCCCTATGGCGGAGAGCGCGGCATCCGCGCCATCCTCGAAGGCATGCAATACAAGCTCGGCTGGGATCCGATCATGGACGCCGGCCGCATCATCGGCCTGGTCGAACCGACCGGCCAGGGCGCGATCTCGCTGGAGCCCGGCGGCCAGTTCGAATTGTCCGGCGCACCGCTGGAAACGATCCATCAAACCTGCCGCGAAGGCAATGCCCACCTGGCGCAGGTGCGCGAGATCGCCGAGCCCATGGGCATCCGCTTCCTCGGCCTTGGCGGCAGCCCGAAGTGGTCGCTGGCCGAGACGCCGAAAATGCCGAAATCCCGCTACGAGATCATGACGCGCTATATGCCCAAGGTCGGTACCAAGGGCCTCGACATGATGTACCGCACCTGCACCATCCAGGTTAACCTCGACTTCGAGAGCGAAGCCGACATGCGCCGCAAGATGCAGGTGTCGCTGAAGCTGCAGCCGCTGTCGACGGCGCTATTCGCCAATTCCCCCTTCACCGAGAGCCGGCCGAACGGCTTGCAGAGCTGGCGCGGCGACATCTGGCGCGACACCGACAACCAGCGCTCCGGCCTGCTCGAATTCTGCTTCTCGCCCGAGTTCGGCTTTGCCGACTACGTCGAATGGGCGCTCGACGTGCCGATGTATTTCGTCATTCGCGACGGCCACTACCACGACATGACGCACATCACCTTCCGCCAGTTCATGGCCGGCGCGGCCCGCAATGAAGTGCCGGACGGGCTGCCGACCATGGGCGACTGGGCAAACCATCTGTCGACGCTGTTTCCGGATGTGCGGCTGAAGCGCTTCCTTGAAATGCGCGGCGCCGACGGCGGACCCTGGCGCCGGATCTGCGCGCTACCGGCCTTCTGGGTCGGGCTGCTTTATGACGAGGCAGCCCTCGACGCCGCCGAGGCGCTGACGTCGAGCTGGAGCTACGCGGAAGTGCTGGCGATGCGCAATGCGGTGCCCGAACAAGGCATTTCGGCGCCGTTCCGCAACACGACGCTGCGCGAGATCGCCCGTGACGTGATGACCATTTCGCGCATGGGGTTGAAGAACCGCGGCCGCAAGAACCGCGACGGCTACGACGAGACCTCGTTCCTCAACACGCTCGACGAAGTCGTCGCGCGTGGCACCACCAGCGCCGAAGAGATGCTCTCCGCCTACCACACGCGCTGGGGCGGTTCGATCGAGCCGGTGTTCATGGAATATGCCTATTAAAGGTCGCTATCCGCGCGGCTGACACCGCGCGAAAAGCCGCTTCAATCGGCCATCGAAACGAATTAGGCTCTCCGCCGAGGATTACCGGAGGAGAAGCTGATGCCTACCTTGTTCGACATGCTGGCGCAGGCCCAGAACGGCAACGGGATGGATGCGCTCGCCCGCCAGTTCGGCCTTTCGCAGCAACAGGCGCAAGCCGCTGTCGCCGCGCTGCTGCCAGCCTTCTCGCAGGGCCTGCAACGCAACACCGCCGATCCCTACGGGCTTGGCGCCTTCATGACAGCGATGGCGAGCGGTCAGCACGCCCAGTATTTCGAGGACGCGACCCGAGCCTTCTCCCCGCAAGGTGTCGATGAGGGCAATGGCATTCTCGGGCATCTGTTCGGCTCCAAGGACCTGTCGCGCGCCGTTGCCAGCCAGGCGGCGCAGGCCAGCGGCGTCAGCCAGCAGATCCTGCAGCAGATGCTTCCGGCCATCGCCTCGATGGTCATGGGCGGACTGTTCAAACAAACGAGCAATCAGCTTGCAAGGGGGCAGATGCAGGCAGCGGGTGGATTCGGCGGTGGCAACAATCCGCTCGGCGAGATCATCGAGCAGATGATGCGCCAAGGGGGTGGCCTGGGTGGCGGCGCGACGGCACCACAGCCGCGCCAGGCGCCGCAGCCTCAGAACCCGATGGACAATCCGTTTGGCAAGGTGCTGCAGGACATGTTCGGCGGCGGGGCACAACAGCCGCAAAGCCAACCACAGCAGGCACCCGACCCCTACGGCGGAAACCCCCTTGGCAAGGTGTTGCAGGATATGTTCGGTGGCGGCGCCGCGCAGCCGCAGGGCCGCGCGCAGCCCCAGCAACCGCAAAGCCCCTACGGCGACAATCCGCTCGGAAAGATGTTCGAGGAGATGCTGCGGCAAGGCGGCGGTGGTATGCCGGGTGGCCAACCGGCGCCGCCGCAGCCGCAGGCGCCGCAACCACAGGCCAATCCCAGTGGCCGGCCACGGAACCCATTCGACGATGTGTTCGGCAAGATGTTCGAGACCGGCGCACAACAGCGCGACGATTACCAGAAGGGCATGGAATCGATCTTCGACCAGTTCAAGCGCGGGATGGACCGGCGCTAATCCCGGTTCCAAAAGAAAAGCCCGGTCCTGGGAGGACCGGGCAGAGTGCAGGCGGGCCGGCGGGGATCCGGCAGGGAGTGGGGCCTGCATACTCATCAGTCGCACTGAACCTCAAAAAGGTTCACGGCCACCGAAACGATAGGCAACCAGTCGACGCGATCAGGCCACCTTGCGGGCGATATCCTCGATCGTTTCCACATGGTCGCTGGCGATTTCACGCAGCATCACCGTCGGGTCACGGCCAAAGGGCACATCGATGGCAACGTGCAGGTCGGCGCGCGTTAACCCAATGTCGGCGAGTTCGGCGTCGGACATATCGCCAAGGCGATAGAAGGCGCGGCGATTTTTCAAGGCGCGGTAGAAGTTGGTGACAGTATTGACCACGCGCGTCGCAGCAGCCGGACGCGAAGTGATGCGCGAGGTCTCGGTGGCGAAATCAAACGTGGTCATGTCGGTCTCCTTCAGACTCGAACGTACGGAGCCAGGCAACCGGCGCGAAAGCGGCCGTTCCCGTTCCAATTCACATGCCTTCATGTGGATGATGCTATTTGCCATCGTACGATTGATTAATCCAACGAATGTTTCTAATCTTTAACATCAACACTAGTGATGGATCATATCGATGAAAGCGCCTCTCGATCTCGATCAGTTGCAGACCTTCATCTCGATTGCCGACACCGGCAGCTTCACGCGCGCGGCGGAAGAGGTGCATCGCACCCAGTCGGCGGTGTCGATGCAGATGCGCCGACTGGAGGAGCGGATCGGCAAGCCGCTGTTTGAAAAAGATGGGCGCACCAACCGGCTGACCGAGGAAGGTGACAAGCTGCTCTCCTATGCAAGGCGAATGCTCTTTCTCAACCGCGAAACGCTGGCCGCGTTCGACGACCGGCGGCTCGAAGGCACGATCCGCATCGGCACGCCCGACGACTATGCCGACCGCTTCCTGCCCGAGATCATGGCGCGGTTCACCCGCTCCAACCCGCGCGTCGAGCTGACCGTCATCTGCGAGCCGACCCCGGGGCTTGTCGAGCATATCAAGCGCGGTAATCTCGACCTAGCACTGGTCACGCACAACGATACGCGCGGCCAGTCGGAAGTGGTGCGGCGCGAGCCGCTGCTGTGGGTGACTTCGGTCAACCATGCGACGCATGAGCAGGAAACGCTGCCGATGGCGTTCGGCCGGCCGAACTGCATCTGGCGGCGCGCCGCGGTCGATGTGCTCGACCGGCAGCGCCGCGACTATCGCATCCTGTTCACCAGCTTCTCGGCGACCGTCATTACCGCGGCGGTGCTTTCCGGTCTCGCCATCTCGGTGCTGCCGGAATGCGCGCTGCGCCCCGGCATGCGCGTGCTGGGCGAGGCCGACGGCTTCGGCGCCTTGCCCGATTGCCGGATCGGCATCATGCGCGGCCAGACCTCCCGGCCGGAGATCGTCGATGCGCTTGCCCGCCACATCTCGGAAAGCCTCGACAACATCTCCGTGCCGACCAGCGAAGAGGCCGGAAGCTTCGATTTCGCCGCACTCGCCTTCACCAAGATGAAGCGGACCAAGCCGAACCAGATTCTGCCGGGCTGGTAAGAAAGGTCAGACGCGGACTCGGGTTGGCCCACCCCGACCCGATGCGCGACCGCTGAGGCCGAGCAATTGGGCAGGCTCAAGCGGCGGCGACAGCAGATAGCCTTGCAGCTGATGACAACCCATGCCGACGAGCAGGTTTTTTTGCTCCTCGGTCTCGACGCCCTCTGCGGTAACTTCAACGTCGAGGGCGATGGCAAGGTCGATCAACGCCTTGACGATGGCGGCTGAACTTCGGTCGCCATCGAGAAGACGCACGAAGGACCGGTCGATCTTGAGCTTGTCGATGACATGGCGGCGCAGATAACTCAGCGATGAATAGCCGGTGCCGAAATCATCAAGCACCACGCGAATGCCTGCCTGGCGCAATGTCGCCAGAACCATCCTGGTTGTGTCGTTGCTCTCCAGAAGCACGCTTTCGGTGACCTCGAGCTGCAGCCGCCCCGGCGCCAGGCCGGCTTCTTCAAGGATCGACGCGACCTGACCCGCAAAGGCCGCGTCGCGCAATTGCAGCGGCGACACGTTGACGGCAACCCAAGGCAGTTTCGTGCCGGCCGCGAACTGGCAGGCCTCCTGCAGCACCCATTTGCCGAGGTCACCGATCATGCCGCGCTCTTCGGCAATGGCGATAAACTGTTGTGGCGGCAAGGCGCCATGGATCTCATGCGCCCAGCGGATCAGGGCTTCCGCGCCAAGCATCGTCTTGCCATCCGCCGCGAAGATCGGCTGATAGGCCAACTTGATCCCGGTGCCGCTGATGAGCGCATTGCGAAGCTCGCTCTCGACCTTGCGCTTGCGCAGCAAGAGATCGTCCATGTCACCGGCGAAAACCTCATAGCGGCCGCGGCCGTTTTTCTTGGCTTCGTAAAGCGCGATGTCAGCCTTGCGCAGCAGATCGTCGGCGTCAGTCTCGGGGCCTGTTGCCAGGGCTATGCCGATGCTGGCGCTGACGAAGACCTGATCGTCCATCAGCTTGAAAGGCTCGCGTATCCGCTCCAGCAGCTTTTCCGAAGCATCCTCGGCCGCCCTGGCATCGCGAATATCGATCAGAATGATCGCGAATTCGTCGCCGCCAAGCCGCGCAACGGTGTCGATCTCGCGAATGGCCCGCTTTAGCCTGGCTGCCGTCTGACGCACGAGTTCATCGCCGGCTGGGTGGCCAAGCGTGTCGTTGATATGCTTGAAACGATCGATATCGAGATAGAGCAGCGCCATCCGTGCGGAATCATGCCCTGCGGCGAGCAAGGCCCTTCGTAACCTGTCTTCGAAAAGAGCCCTGTTGGGCAGCCCGGTAAGCGTATCGTGAAAGGCCAGATACTGTGCTTCAGCCTGGCTGGTCTGCAGCGCGAGTGAAGCCCGGCGCAAACGCCTCAGAAGAAAGGCCAGGGCGGCAGCCGAAAGCAGCATGCCGCCGACCAAGGCCGGACCGGCCTTGCGCACCAGCGTCAGGCCAGGGCGCTCCTGGTCCCAACTGATATAGCCCAGAATGACCTGGCTGGAATCCGTCAGCGGGATCACGGCCGAGCCGATGGGCTGCGACAACGGCACCAGATGCGCGCCATCAAGCAGGTACTTCTCACCAATCCTGCCGACGACAGCGTCGTTGATGAACTCTACCGAGACATGCAGATATTCGCTTCCCGGTGCCTGGCTGACACGATCCGAGTTCGGTACCAGCGGCATCACACTCAGGATGGCGGGCATTCCGCCAAGCGATACCAGGTCTTCGGCGACCATTTTCGTCGGTCCGGCGGACGGAGCCTCTGTCGATGGTTGCGCGAGCAGGGCACGCAACTTTTCGATGGTCGGGAGCAGTGCTGGCTCATCGGCGCCATAGACGGCCGGCGGCACCACCTTGCCTTCATGCATCGCATGGATCGGGCGGTTCGCGTCGTCCAGCACATAGACCCGGTTATGGCCGTAGTAGGAATACATCCAGACGCTGAGGTTTTCCGCCATCCAGGCCTGGTTGCCGGCTTTGGCATTAACGACGGAATCATCCCACACCGAGACGCTTTCCTGCTCGCGTTCGACCGCGGCGATCCTGTCCTGCAAGCCATTGGCGAAGAATATCTTTTGTCGCTCAAGCGAAACGCGGTCGGCCTGGATGGCGGCATAGAAGCCAAAGCCAACGACCATGACCAGCGCAAAGGCGGCAAGCGCCAGCACTGTCAGCGTGACCTGATACGTCAAAGGGCTGCGATATGCGCGTAGGCTCATGCTTCCCCAGCCTGCTCCGTTGTTCCCAAGTCAACCAAAGCGGACTTAAGATCGGGTTATGCCCCCTTGAGTCAAGCAAGGCGTCTTGACGCGCCCCCCCACCCGCCTGCCAATTGCCGAATGAGCGATGCAACATCCGAATCACGCACCAACGCCGCCGAATACACGGTGAGCGAGATTTCCGGCGCGTTGAAGCGCACGGTGGAGGATGTCTTCGGCAATGTGCGGGTGCGTGGCGAAATTTCAGGCTATCGCGGGCCGCATTCGTCGGGCCATGCCTATTTCGCACTGAAGGATGATCGTGCCCGGCTCGACGCCGTGGTGTGGAAAGGCACGATGAGCCGGCTGAAATTCCGTCCTGAAGAAGGGATGGAAGTGATCGCCACCGGCAAGCTCACCACCTATCCCGGAAAATCGAACTACCAGATCGTCATCGACAACCTTGAGCCGGCAGGCGCCGGTGCGCTGATGGCGCTGCTGGAGGAGCGCAAGCGCCGGCTGCAGGCCGAGGGCCTGTTCGATGCCAGCCGCAAGCAGTTGCTGCCCTTCATGCCCCGCGTCATCGGTGTCGTTACGTCACCAACGGGCGCGGTTATCCGCGACATCATCCACCGCATCAAGGACCGTTTCCCGCTGCACGTGCTTGTCTGGCCGGTGCGGGTGCAAGGCGAGACGGCCGGCGCCGAAGTGGCTGCCGCCGTCAATGGGTTCAATGAACTGGCCTGGGACGGCGCAATCCAGCGCCCGGACCTTTTGATCGTGGCGCGCGGCGGCGGCAGTCTCGAGGACCTCTGGGGGTTCAACGACGAGGCGCTGGCCCGCGCTGTCGCGGCCTCCGCCATTCCGGTGATTTCGGCGGTCGGCCATGAGACCGACTGGACGCTGATAGACCTGGTGGCGGACGTGCGCGCACCGACGCCAACGGGCGCGGCCGAGATCGCCGTGCCGGTTCGAGCGGACCTTGAAGCGACACTGGCCAGTCTTGGCGCACGGCTCAAGACGGCGGTCTCGCGCAATTTCGAGCGCAAGCGACAGGCTGCACGCGCGGCTGCACGCGCACTTCCCTCGCCCGACCAGTTGCTGGCGCTGCCGCGCCGCCGTCTCGACGAGGCGACCAGCCGGCTCGGCCGCGCGCTCTCGGTCAGCGTCGAGCGCAAACGGGCCCGCCTTGCCGCACAGCGGCTGACGCCGGCCACCTTGTCGCGGCGCATTAACGAAACCCGCACGCTGACCGGGCGCGATCTCGCCCGCGCGCAGGCGGCGTTCTTCGCCATCGTTCGCGAGCGTCGCACACGTTTCTCACGCACAATGGCGCGGCTGTCTCCGGCGCCGATTGCAAGGCGGCAGAAACTGCTGGGCGATGCGCTGACGGCCTTGGCGCGACGAAATGATCAGGTGATTTCCGTACGGCTCGAACGCTTGCGCGGAAAACTGACCCAGGCCGACCGGCTGCTGGCGACGCTTTCGCACAAGGCCGTTCTGGCGCGCGGCTTCGCTCTGGTGAAGGACGCTGACGGCGCGGTCGTCAAGCAGGCTGCCGATGTGGCGGCGGGAATGGCGCTTTCGCTGGAATTCGCCGATGGGACCGCTGAAGCGGTTGCGACCAGCGGCGCGGCAAAGCCAAAACCGGTGGCGAAGCCCGCTGCCAAGGTCAAAGAGCCCGGCAACCAGGGATCCCTGTTCTGAGACGCAGCCATGACAGACAATTCGCATCATCGCACAACACCCTCCGGCAAGCGCCGAGCGCGAAGCTTTGGCATCGGCTTTGACGGCACTCCAGGCACGTTCAACGCGATCACCGATGTGCCCGGTGTCGCGGTCGGCTATTCGACGCTGATTTCGGGCGACGGCCCGCTGGTTGTCGGCAACGGCCCGGTGCGCACCGGCGTGACCGCCATCTTGCCCCGACCACGCGCTGAACTCGCCACGCCGGTCTTTGCCGGTATCTTCAGCCAGAACGGCAATGGCGAGTTGACCGGCTCACACATCGTCGAGGAGACCGGCGCCTTCAAGTTCCCGATCACCATC
>JBDSLV010000384.1:0-2587 GCA_039916205.1 Mesorhizobium sp.
CCGAGGCGATGACAGGAATGGAAACGGCTTCGGCCAGATCGATGGTGGCGTTCCAGTTGATGCCGGTCAGCACGCCATCGCGATCGATGTCGGTGTAGATGATGGCGGCGACGCCGGCCCCCTCGAACTTCTTCGCCAACTCGATGACGCCGAGGCTGGAGGCCTCGGCCCAGCCCTCGACCGCGACCTTGCCACCCTTGGCGTCGATGCCGACGGCGACCTTGCCCGGAAATGCCTTGCAGGCTTGCTTGACCAGGTCAGGATCACGCACGGCGACCGTGCCGAGGATGACGCGGGCCAATCCACGGTCGAGCCAGTCCTCGATCTGCGGCAAGGTACGGATGCCGCCGCCAAGCTGCACCGGGTTCTTCGTCGCCTTGAGGATGGCGCCGACCGCCGCGCTGTTGACGCTCTGGCCCTGAAACGCGCCATTGAGATCGACGACATGCAGCCATTCGAAGCCCTGGTCCTCGAAGGCGCGCGCCTGCGCCGCCGGGTCGTCATTGTAGATCGTCGCGGTGGCCATGTCGCCGTGCTTGAGGCGCACGCACTGGCCGTCCTTGAGGTCGATGGCGGGAAACAGGATCATCGTTTCAGGCGCCTTCGACAATGACGAAATGACCGGTCGAAGCGGCAAGCCGGAACTTCGAGGCATGCTGATATTCGGGCGAATGATAGCATTCGACCGCCTTGTCGTAGGATTCGAACTCGACCAGCACATGGCGGTTTCCGGTCGGCCCCTCCGGATTCTCGTGGCGACCGGCCCGCACCGGGAATTTGGCGCCGTATTTGGCAAAAGCCACCGCATTCGCCTCAATGTACTGTTTGTACACTTCGGGGTCGCGCACATCGATCATGGCCATCCAGTAGCCCTTCTTGCTCATGGTCCTAGGGCCTCCAGCGCAGGAAATTGGTGATGAGGGCGAGGCCGAGTGCCTGGCTCTTTTCCGGGTGAAACTGCGTGCCGACGAGATTGTCGCGGGCGACGGTCGCCGTCACCGGCCCGCCATAGTCGGCAACCGCCAGCACCTCGTCGGGCTTTTGCGCGTCGAGATGGTAGGAATGGACGAAATAGGCGTGCAATCCATCCGGCCCGGTCGGAATGCCTGAGAATAACGGGTGCTCGCGCTTCAGCTCGATCGTGTTCCAGCCGATCTGCGGAATTTTCAGCGCCGGATCGGCCGGGGTGATTTCCTTGACGTCGCCGGATATCCAGCCAAACCCCTTGGTTATCGTCTTTTCCAGGCCGCGCTCCGACATCAGCTGCATGCCGACGCAGATACCCAGGAAAGGCCGCCCCTTGACGATCGCGACTTCCTCCACCGCTTCCCACATGCCGGCCACAGCCCGCAAGCCGGCGGCGCAGTCGGCATAGGCGCCGACACCCGGCAAGACGATGCGGTCGGCCGTGCGGACCCGGTCCGCATCCGCCGTCAGATCGATGCTGGCGGCAATGCCGGCTTCGCGCGCGGCACGCTCGAAGGCCTTGGTGGCCGAGCGGAGATTGCCCGAACCGTAGTCGATGATAGCAACCCGCATGTCAGGGCTTTCCGGGAATATGGGTCAGACCAAGTGCCATGCCCATCTGGGCCGGCCGTGCCAACGCGGCATCGGGAACAATGCGCGGTGGGGGCGGAACGTCATCCGAGAGCGCCTCGGCGTCCAGCGTGTAGCGCGTGTCGGCATCGTCGAGGCCGCCGGCCTCGACCGTGCCCCACTCATGCCAGCCGCGGCGGCGAAGGGCCGCGATGCGCAGGCCCTGCCCCTCCAGTCCGACATAGAAGGACACCAGCAGAGACAACAACGAGCCAGCCAGGCCCAGGCCAAGCTTTTCGCCAAGCATCGAAAGCAGGCCCATGACGACAAAGGTCAGCCCGGCTTCGATCCACAGCCGGTTCCAAACAAGCCAAAGCGGCGGCACCAGGAAGCCGAGCCACGAAAACCCGTCGCGGATAAAAGCCGTTGTATCGGCCTTCTCGCCAAGGCGGGGCGGTTCCATCACGACATAGATTGCCATTGAGCTATCCCTTCAGAGAGCCCTTGGTGGAAGGAACCGCGTCCGGCTGGCGCGGGTCGGGCTCAAGCGCCGCACGCAGCGCGCGCGCCACCGCCTTGAAACAGGTTTCCGCGATGTGATGGTTGTTGGCGCCATGGTGGTTGGTCACATGCAAGGTGATACCGGCATGCTGCGACAGCGCCTGGAAGAATTCGCGCACCAGTTCGGTGTCGAAGGTGCCGATCTTGGGCGACGAAAAAGTGACGTTCCAGACCAGGAACGGCCGGCCCGAGACATCGATCGCCGCACGCGTCAGCGTTTCATCCATGGCAAGGTCGATCGAGGCATAGCGCATGATGCCGCGCCGCTCGCCCAGCGCCTTGCTCAGCGCCTGCCCGATGGCGATGCCGGTGTCCTCGACCGTGTGGTGATCATCGATATGCAGATCGCCCTTGGCCTTGACGGTCATGTCGATGAGCGAATGGCGCGACAACTGGTCGAGCATATGATCGAAGAAGCCGACACCAGTCGACATGTCGGACTTGCCCGATCCGTCGACATGAACCGACACGGAAATGTCGGTTTCCTTGG
>JBDSLV010000385.1:0-22766 GCA_039916205.1 Mesorhizobium sp.
TGTGGAACTCCGCCCATATCGACCACGTGCAGATCACCGTGGCCGAGACCGTCGGCCTGGAAGATCGCGTCACCTATTACGACAAGGCCGGCGCGCTGCGCGACATGGTGCAGAACCACATGCTGCAGCTCCTCTGCCTCGTGGCGATGGAAGCGCCATCATCGATGGACGCCGACGCCGTGCGCGACGAGAAGCTGAAGGTGTTGAGAGCGCTGAAGCGGATCAACGGCAATGAAGCGCCCAAACACACCGTGCGCGGCCAGTATCGCGCCGGCGCTTCCGCCGGAGGCCCGGTGAAAGGCTATGTCGAGGAACTTGCTCACGACAGCGACACCGAGACCTTCGTCGCGATCAAGGCCGAGATCGGCACCTGGCGCTGGGCGGGCGTTCCCTTCTACCTCAGGACCGGCAAGCGGCTGGCGACCCGCGTTTCGGAAATCGCCATCGAGTTCAAGCCGATCCCGCATTCCATCTTTGGCGACACCGCCGGGCCGATTTTCGCCAACCAACTGGTCATCCGGCTGCAGCCCGACGAAGGCGTCAAGCAGTTCATCATGATCAAGGACCCGGGCCCAGGTGGCATGCGGCTGCGCCAGATCCCGCTCGACATGAGCTTTGCCCAGTCCTTCGATGGCCGCGCGCCCGATGCCTATGAGCGGCTGATCATGGATGTCATCCGGGGCAATCAGACGCTGTTCATGCGCCGTGACGAGGTCGAGGCTGCCTGGAAATGGATCGATCCGATCCAGAATGCCTGGGAAAGCGCAAGACAAGAGGCACAGGGCTATACCGCCGGCACATGGGGGCCGTCGGCCTCTATCGCGCTGATCGAACGTGACGGACGGACATGGCACGAGAGCAATTGACGAGCGCCGGCTACAGCTGGAACGGCTTTCCCGATCGTCCTGAACTGGCGGCCGCACTTGCCGGCCGCGTTGCCGGCCAGCTGACAAAGGCGATTGCTGAACGCGGCACAGCCCTGCTGGCCGTTTCCGGCGGCACGACACCGGCGAAGTTCTTTGCCGCGCTTTCCGCGCTGCCCATTGGCTGGGACAAGGTGACGGTGACGCTGGTCGACGAGCGCTTCGTGCCGGCCTCCTCGCCACGTTCCAACGCCGGGTTGGTTGGGGCGAACCTGTTGCAGAACGCCGCGGCTGCCGCGCGTTTCGTGCCGCTCTACCATGAGGCCGTCAGCATCGAGGATGCCGCGACAGCGGACAATTCCGCGCTCCGGTCATTGGCCTGGCCACTCGATGCCGTCGTGCTCGGCATGGGGGGCGATGGCCACACCGCTTCGTTCTTTCCAGACGCCGATGACCTGGCAAAGCTGCTCGATCCATCTTCGGAGCGCATCGTGCTGCCGGTTCATGCGGCGAGCGCCGGCGAGCCACGGCTGACGCTCTCCCTGGCACGGATCATCGATGCCCGGTTCGTCGCGCTGCATATCGAGGGCGAGGACAAGCGCACTGCCTTCGAGAGTGCAATGGGACCCGGAGCGCAGAAGCCTATCCGCGCCGTGTTCGATGCTTCGCCGCGGCCCGTTGAGGTTTTCTGGGCCCCTTGATCTGAACTTGCCGACGGTCCCGGCGAGCGCTGGAAGGTGTTCCGGGACCTGAAAGGACCGACCGCCATGACCGCCAGACGCGACATCGAAGCCATCACCGACCGTATCCGCCTGCGCTCGAAGCCGGGCCGCGAGGCCTATCTCGGCCGCATCGCCGAGGCATCCAGCCGCAGCGCCGCCCGGGCCGTATTGTCCTGCGGCAACCTCGCCCACGGCTTCGCGGTGTGCAGCCCTTCGGAAAAACTGGCGCTCGGCGCTGACAAGGTGCCGAACCTCGGCATCATCACCTCCTACAACGACATGCTGTCGGCGCATCAGCCGTTCGAGACCTTTCCCGCGCTGATCAAGGATGCCGCCCGCGAAGCCGGTGGCATCGCCCAGGTGGCTGGCGGCGTGCCGGCGATGTGCGACGGCGTCACACAAGGCCAGCCGGGCATGGAACTGTCGCTGTTCTCCCGCGATGTGATCGCCATGTCCGCGGCGATCGGCCTGTCGCACAACATGTTCGACGCCGCCGTCTATCTCGGCGTCTGCGACAAGATCGTGCCCGGACTGGTGATTGCCGCGCTGACCTTCGGCCATCTGCCGGCCGTGTTCATCCCCGCCGGGCCGATGACATCAGGCCTGCCCAATGACGAGAAAGCCAAGATCCGCCAACTCTATGCCGAGGGCAAGGTCGGACGGCCCGAACTGCTCGAGGCCGAGTCCAAATCCTATCATGGCCCCGGCACCTGCACCTTCTACGGCACAGCCAATTCCAACCAGATGCTGATGGAGATCATGGGCCTGCATACGCCGGGCGCCTCCTTCGTCAATCCCGGCACGCCACTGCGCGAGGCGTTGACCCGGGAGGCGACGAAGCGCGCGCTGGCGATCACCGCGCTTGGCAACGCCTATACGCCGGCCGGCCGGATGATCGATGAGCGCTCGATCGTCAACGGTATCGTCGGGCTGCATGCGACAGGCGGCTCGACCAACCACACAATTCACCTGATCGCCATGGCGGCGGCAGCCGGCATCGCCATTACCTGGCAGGATATTTCCGACCTTTCGGAAGCCGTACCGCTGCTGGCGCGGGTCTACCCGAACGGCCTTGCCGATGTGAACCATTTCCATGCTGCCGGCGGGCTCGGCTTCCTGATCCGCGAGCTGCTTGATGAAGGCATCCTGCACGAAGACGTCCAGACCGTTTGGGGCGAAGGCCTGCGGCCCTATGCGGTCGAAGCGAAGCTCGGCGCGGATGGCAGCGTGGTACGCGAGGCTTCCCCTCGCGTGAGCGGCGACGAGAAGGTGCTGGCTCCGTTCAGCAAGGCGTTCCAGGCGACCGGTGGCCTGAAGGTGCTGTCGGGCAATCTCGGCCACGCCGTCATCAAGACTTCGGCGGTCAAGCCGGAGCGGCGGATCATCGAGGCTCCAGCCAAGGTGTTCGACAGTCAGCAGGGGTTGAACGACGCGTTCAAGGCTGGTTCGCTGACCGGCGACTTCATCGCCGTCATCCGCTTCCAGGGTCCGAAAGCCAACGGCATGCCGGAGCTACACAAGCTGACCACCGTGCTCGGCATTTTGCAGGATCGCGGCCAGCATGTGGCACTGGTCACCGACGGGCGCATGTCTGGCGCCTCCGGCAAGGTGCCGGCAGCAATCCACGTTACGCCGGAAGCCGTCGAAGAGGGGCCGATCGCCAGGATCCATGAGGGCGACATCATTCGGCTGGACGCCGATGCCGGGACGCTGGAAGTGCTGGTGCCGGCTGGGGATTTTGCATTGCGCCGCACCGCGGATGCCGACCTCATCGGCAATGAATTCGGTTTCGGCCGCGAGCTTTTCGCCGGCTTCCGGCAGTTGGTGAGCCGCGCCGACCATGGCGCCAGCGCCTTCGGCAACGCCTGACGGGATTCCTCTCCTGGCATGAAAAAGGGCGGCTCATGGCCGCCCTTTTTCGTACAGAAGTGGTGCCGCTACTTGACGGTGACTTCGACGCGCTCGCCGGCCTTGACGGTCGCCGTGCCTTCCTTCGAGCCGTTGTCGGACGTATCGGCGACTATTGCATAGTCGCCGGCCGGCAGCGTGGTCTGGAACGTCGCGTCGTAATTGTAGCCGATCGATTTGCGATTGCCGTTGATGTCCTTCTTCACGTCAAAGATCTCGATCTTGGAAGCGCCAGGCGCGGTGATTACCAGCACGCCGGCATTCATGGCGACCTTCAGGTCGAGAAATTCGCCGGTTTTGACAGTGAAGGGCTGCTCGACATCGGCCAATTGGACCGTCGCGATGACCACATAGTCATCCGGCGGCAGGTCGAAGGGGCTGTCAGGGCCATAGGCATAGGTGACCTGTTCCCTGGTGCCATCGATCTTCTTCTTCGCCTTGAAGATTTTGAAGCCGACGCCCGAGCCATCGGCCTTGTCGCCGCCGGCGGTATAGTAGGCGTTGGCGACGACATGGCCGACACCAACGATGATGTCCTTCTCGACCGTCTGGCCGGCCGCCAGCTGGATGGTTTCTGTGATCGAACCGCTGCCAAGCGTCACGGTCACTTTCTGATCGCCGGCAGGGAACACCGCTTTCGTGTCGCCATAGTAGGTCGGGGGAGAATTGGCGCCGGGATAGGCGACAACAACAGCCGCGCCGCTGGCAATATCAGCGCCCTGGCTCGGGCGCGGATGCAGGATCAGCGTGCCGGCATTCAAGGTGAACAGCGGCTTCGCCACCTGGCCTTCTTCGATCTTGACCTTCTGCTCAACCTTCGCCTCGCCATCCCGCGCGACGATGACGTAGTCGCCCGGCTCCAGATTGGCCTTGTATGCCCCATACTCGGTGGTGACATTGTCGCCACGCGTACCGTCGGACTTCGCCTTGTAGACTTCCCAGGCATTGCCATCGGTAACGGGATCGCCGCCTTCGGCCAGTACGACAGTCGGGAGAAAGTTGAACTCGGGCTTTTCAGGCGCCGGCGCCGGGGCGGGTGCAGGAGCCGGTTCGGGCGCAGGGGCTGGCGCTGGGGCGGCCACCGTCTCGACAAGCGCTTCCTGCAGCGCCTTTTCGTCGGAAGCCTGGATGTATTTGCCCCCGGTATTGTCGGCGAGGCATGCGATCTGCTTGCCTTCGTCGGCGGTCAGGCCGAAGCCGACCACGTCGGCTGTGAAATCAACGCCGGATGCCTCAAGTTCCTTGCCGAGCGCGCAAGGATCGCCGCCGCAGGTCTCGAGCCCATCGGTGATGAGAACGACGGTGGCCTTGTCCTCGGTGTATTTCAACGCCTCGGCCGCCTGCTTAACGGCTGCCGTCAGCGGCGTCTTGCCGAGGAATTTCAAACTGTCGGCGGCCGACGAAATCGCACTGGCCGAACCCGCCTGCGGCGGCACGATCAGATGGATGTCATCGCAGCTGCCCTTCTCGCGATGGCCATAGGCCATGAAGCCGATTTCCTCATCGGTCGGGATCGACTGCAGCACGGTCCTGAGCGACTCACGGGCGATTTCCAGCTTGGGCTTGCCGTCGATCTGCGCCCACATCGAGCCGGAAGCATCAAGAATGATGATGACGCGGTTGGCGGCAAGGCCGGCCGTCGTCATACAAAACAGGAGGATCGCCGCAGCGACGCTCCGTGCAAATCCCGCCATCTAAATCTCCTGAGTGAGCCCCTTGGTCCGCGAAAGGAAGCTATTTGACGCCGCGTCAGGACACAAGCCCGGGCGTCGCGGTCAGCTGCCGGATCGAACTCAATATGTCGTGCGGCGCTCTTCCGAGGGCGGCCGGCCAAATTGCAGCCGGTAGCTCTGCGCGAAATAGGAATGCGAGGTGAAGCCGGTGGCGATCGCCACGTCAAGGATCGGCATGTTGGTCTGGCGCAGCAGTTCGCGCGCCCGCTCCAGCCGCAACCGCATGTAGTAGCGGCCCGGCGTAACGGTGAGATGGCGCAGGAACAGGCGCTCCACCTGCCGCACCGACAGGCCGGCCGACTTGGCCAATTGTACCGCCGACAGCGGCTCGTCGAGATGGTCGGCCATCAATTCGACGATGCGCCGCAGCTTTTCGGATTTGCCGGTCAGGTCGCGTTCAGGGCCCACACGCTGGCGGTCGCCCGCCGAGCGGATGCGTTCGTGCTGAAACTGGTTGGCGACACCATTGGCAAGGCTCGAGCCGAAATCGCCGCGCACGATTTCCAGCATCAGGTCGATGGAAGTGGTTCCGCCGGCGCAGGTGTAACGCTTGCGGTCGATCTCGAAGACATTGCCGGTGCAGTTGATATCCGGAAACCGCTCGACGAAGCCGGCGCGGTTCTCCCAATGGATGGTGCAGCGATAGCCCTCGAGCTGGCCAGCCTCGGCGAGCAGATAAGATCCGACAGACAGCGCGCCGAGCGCGTTGCCGCGCCGGCCCCAGCTGCGCAGTGCCGCCAGAACCTTGCTTTTGCCAGGAAACTCGGTCGTCAGGCCAACCGAGACAAAGAGGATATCGACCGGCGGCAGGTCGGCTACGCTGTAGTCGATCTTGAGTGGCAGGCCGTTGGAGGCCATGACCGGATCGCCGTCGGCGGAGACCGTGGTCCAGCCGTAGAAATCGCGGCCGAGCAGCCGGTTCGCCGAGCGAAACGTGTCGATCGCGGCGGCAAGCGAAAACATCGAAAACTTGTCGACCAGCAGGAAGGCGAATTGCCGGCCGCCTTGAACGGGGTCACTCATGACCGACCGTTCTACGGAAACAGGGGGGTTCGGCAAAGCTGCGGCTTTCAGGGTCAGAAGGACGGCCGCTTCAATCCGGCGGCAAGATAGGCTGAGGCTAGCGTGTTGGCCATGAGCATGGCAATGGTCATCGGGCCGACGCCGCCGGGAACCGGGGTGATGGCGCCGGCGGCCGTGGCTGCCTCGGCATAGGCGACATCGCCGACCAGGCGGGATTTGCCCTCGCCCTTCTCCGGCGCCGGAATGCGGTTGATGCCGACGTCGATGACGGTTGCGCCTGGTTTAACCCAATCGCCCTTGACCATTTCAGGCCGCCCAACAGCAGCGACCAGGATATCGGCGGTGCGGGCCAACGCCGGCAGATCCTTGGTCCGGCTATGCGCGATGGTGACGGTGCAGTTGGCCGCGAGCAGAAGATTGGCCATCGGCTTGCCGACAATGTTGGAACGGCCAACGACAACCGCGTTGAGGCCGGACAGGTCCTTGCCGCGCACGCGCTCGATCAGGAGCATCGAGCCGGCTGGCGTACAAGGAACGAAAGCCGTCTCCAACTCACCAGTGCCGAGCTTGCCGACGTTGATGAAATGGAAACCGTCGACATCCTTCTCCGGTGCGATGGTCTGGATGATCTTGCCGGCGTCGATATGGGCCGGCAGCGGCAGCTGTACCAGGATGCCGTTGATGGCCGGGTCGACGTTGAGCGCGCCGATGATGTCGAGCAACGCCTGTTCGGAGGTTTCGACCGGCAGCGTGTGCTGAACCGAGTGAAAGCCACACTCCTTGGCGGTACGGGATTTGGAGGCGACGTAGACCTGGCTTGCTGGATCTTCGCCAACGATCACCACGGCGAGGCCAGGTTTTGCCTTGCCCTTCGCGACGAGTTCGGCCGTCAGCGCCTTGACCGTCCGCACCACGTCTTCGGCGACGCTCTTTCCGTCAATCACTTCGGCCATGAACCACCTTCAACAGCATATTGTTCAAGCGCGTCACGTTGGAAACGGCGCGCGTTGATTCTTTGCCTTCATGCAAGTCGTAATCCCAAAACCGCTACGCACTTTTGGGCGACATGCATCAGTGCGGCATTTTCACGAAAATTCGATCGGGCAATCCCGTCAAAACGCCGTCCCATGCCGCTAACTCGAAACCAGCGGCTTTTATTCGATGTTCAGAAATACCGGCGGCGCGCGCGGTTTTCGGTGAGTTCGCGGACCGCTTCACGGAATTCGCGCAGGCTGGCGCGGATTTCCTCGATCGGCGCCTGCGGTTCAGTGGCTTCCGCGACCTGCGGCGCCTGCGCCAACGGCGAATGAGACGCCGCGGGCTGGGGATAGGCCGGCGGTGTGGGCTGAGGCTGATAAGGTACCTGTCCCGCCTGAGGCGCCGGCATGGGTTGCGGATAGGGATAGCCGGCCTGAGGTGGCATCTGCCAGGGCGGTGCCTGCGGATAGGCTATAGGCTGCCCATAGGGATAAGGCTGTGGACCTGAATACGGTCCCGACCGTGGCATCATATGCGGGGGCAAGGGCGGCTGCGGATATGGCGCACTCGCGCCAGGCTGGAACGGGGGCGGCGGAAAAGCCGACGGCTGTTGCGGAGCAAAGCGAGCGTTCGGCTCCGGGTAGCCCGGATATGCCTGATTTTCCGGCGTCCTCGCGCTGCTGGCGACAGAAGGCAAGACCCAGTCACTGGAAAGCGTGTCGCTTGAATCTTCCGCGTCCGGCTTGCGGGATACGGCCTTGCGCAGCATCGACATCAATGAACCGAGCCGGTCGGGCCCTTCAGGCGCAGTAGCCTGTGCAACAGGCGGCGGTGCTGGAGGCGGCGTCGGTGCCGCAGGCGGCATCGGTGCGGCAGGTGGTGTCGGTCCGGCAGGTGGTGGTGTTGGAACAGCCGGTGCCGAGGCGAGCCGTTGTGGCGCCGCCACCGGCGGTGCCGCCTGATATGCCTTGTCCTCAAAAGGAGGCTGGCGCTTGTCCATACCGGCGCCACGGCGCGACCGTGACGTCGCGGTCTCACGCAGGCTCTCGTAGGCACCGCGCATGGCGCCAAGGCCGAGACCGGAGGCAAAGCCCAGCAGCAGGCCGGCAAGCGCCACCACGGCGCGCGACGGCCCGTTCGGTTCGAGTGGAGGCTGCGCCGAGGTTATCACATTGATGTTGGTGGTGTTGATGCCCGTTTGCTCGCCGGTCTCCTTGGCGCGCAAAAGATATTGCTCGTAAACGGAACGCTTGGCGGCGGCCTCGCGCTCCAGTTCCCGCAAGCTCACCAAATCGCTGTTGACGTCGCCGCTTTGGACCTTGGCCTGAGCCAGGCGGGACGCGAGGTCCTGTTCAAGCTGGACCGCGCGCTTCAGGTCAACCTGCAGTGAGGAAGCAATGCGGCGAAGTTCCCCGGCGATGCGCTCGCGCGCGCCATCAAGCTGGGCACTCAGTGCCTGGAATTCGGGATGACGCGGCCCAAGCCGGACCGCGGCACGATCGGCTTCCTGTTTCAGCGTCGCGTATTGCGAGCGCAGATCGCTCATGGTGTTCGAGTTGATCTCTTCCGGCAAGGTGCCATTGAGAACCGAATTGACGTCGAGCGAACGGGCAGAGGCCGCCCTCGCGTTGAGCTCCAGCGTGCGGGCGCGCGCAACGGAAAGCTGTTCGTTGAGCTTCAGCATCTGGTCGTCACTGATCAAATGGCCCTGCGCATCGACAAGGCCGTGCGTGGCCCTGAAATCCTCGACATTGCGCTCGGCCGCTTCGACACCCTTGCGCAAGTCATCGAGCTTGGACGTCAGTTCGGTCGTCGCGCGTCCGGCCATGTCGGACTGATACTTGGCAGCCTCCTGCTGGAAGACAGTCCGCGTCGTGTTGGCAATGAGGGCCGACTTCTCGCCATTCTGGGTAGTCGCGCTGATGGAGATGACAAATGTCTTGCCCGAGCGCTCGACCGACAGGCTCCTAGCCAGATTGCCAACGGCCAGTGCCTGGCGGCGAACCTCATCAGCACCGCCCGGCCCATCATTGCGCGACAGTATGGAGCGGACGAGCGACATGACGCCGAGGCCGCCGGAACCCTGCCCGTTGAACTCCGGATCATCAACGAGATTGAGATTCTTGACGACCTGGTCGAGAACCGTGCCCGACGTCAACATCTTGATCCGGGTTTCGACCACGGCCAACGCGGCATCAGGCTGCCCCACCGGTTGGGTGAGATCTCGGTCGGAAAGCTTCAGGTCGCCCGGCTCGATGACCAGCTCGGTCGTGGCTTCGTATTTCTTCGGCATCGACAAGGCTATGGCGATGCCGAGCGCGGCGCCCAGTATCGTCGTCGTCACGATCAGCGGTTTCGATTTGGCAATGCCGCGGCCCACCAGCATCGGATCGATCAAGGGCTTCCATTGCTGGTTGTCGCCCTCGCCATAGGGAGCACCTGTTTCGTCAGTTCGATGAGACTCTGGGGCACGACGGGTTTCCGCGGTGGAAGACTCCGCCCCAGGCATGGTTTGCGCATAGTGCGATGAAGCGGGCTCGAAACCAGCCTGAGCCATATCGATTTCAGCAGATTCCGGCAGGCTCGAGTCCGACCGCGCCTCGCGTCGGGAGCGGGCTAGGCGATGTCGCGACGCCGCGTCGCCGTGCCATGACTGGTCCGCGCGGTCTCCGATCGAAACTGGCGAAGGTTCTTCCTCGCCGCGCACAGCCTGGCCCAGCGAGAGCAACGAACGCTCGCGCTTCCAGTCCTCACGGTTTTCCCTGTCGACCATTGTCTTGGAGCGTGTCCCTGCCGGCTTGGGAACGGCGGTCAGCCATTCGTTAACCCACGCTAAACAAGCATAGGAAACAAAAAGTTAATTTTGGGGCATCGCAACTATAGTTTACCTCTTTAACTGCGACACGCAATGAGCATCCACAGGTTGAAAAACGGCACGTTAAGCTTTCCGGGCCTATGGTTCTCGCCAGGATATGACACAGGCCAATGACATACCGCAAAGGCGGCCTCTCGCCCGGATCGGCAGCTTTTTGGCCGAGAGACGGGGGCTCGTCCGCGACTATTTCTCGGCCATCAGCGGCGCCGGTGGCCGTCTGGTGTTCTCACTTGCCTATTTCATAGCCCTGGCCAACACGCTGTCGATTACCGAGTTCGGCATGTTCGCCACCGCTTCGGCCGCCGGCGTGATGCTATCGCGCATCCTTGCCTTCGGCTTCATCTCGGCTCTCTATCGCACCGCCACCATCCGGCCCAATCTTATCGGCACATTCACCGCCGGCTTCCTGATGCTCGGCGTGCTGTCGCTGCCGCTTCTGGCCGCGGCATCGTTCGGCGTCTATCTGATCTTCTTTGCCGGCACGGTGCCATTGCCGGTGTTCGCGGCCATCGTCTTTGCCGAGGCGCTTTTGTGGCGGCCGGTAGAGGTGGTGCTGATCGTCAACAACGGTCTTGGCAAATTCGGCCGCGCGGCCTTTCTGACAATCCTGGCAACGGCCCTGCGGGCGCTTGGTGCCGCATTCTTCATGTTCGCGGCGGAACGCAACGTAGGCGTCTGGTCCTGGTACTATATCGGCGCCAACGCCGCCTCGCTGCTGATTGCCTTCGGATTTTTCTATCCGCGCCAGCGCCTGCGGCTGCGGACGGAACTCTATCTGCGGCGCTTGGCTGATTCGCTCTACGTCGCCGGCGCCGAAGTGCTGTTCTATCTGCAGTCGGAGTTCGACAAGCTGCTGGTGCTGGCGATCGGCGGCCCGCACCTTGCCGGCATCTATGCCATCATCATGCGGCTGGTCGACCTGACGGCGATCCCGATCCGCACGTTCTCGATGATGCTGGTGCAGCGGATGATGCGAGCGCCCGAAATGCTCTCGCGCCTGAAGGTCAAAAGCGGCATCGAAGGCGGCGTGTTCGCGGTCTCGACGCTGGCGCTGATGGCGCTTGGCATCGTTCTGCATTTCTTCCCCAATGCGCTGGGCAAGAATGTCTCGGAGGCCGCCCCGCTGGTCGCGTTGGCGATCTGCGTTCCGGGATTGCGCAACCTGGTCGAATACCAGGCCGAGCTTTTGTTCGCACGCGGCCAGACGCTGGTGCGGGCCGTCAATCTCGGCCTCCTGGCCGGGCTGAAGGCGCTGCTGCTGACCTATGTGCTCAAGACCATCCTCGACATACCCAGCATGGTGCTGTCGCTCAATGTTGTCTTCCTGATTTTGTATCTCGCCTCGACGTTGCTCACCTATTCGGCAATGCGAAAGCCAGCGAAGCCGGTCTAGGACTCCAAGCCGATCAGGCGGCGGATGCGGCCGATATCAGTGCCGATGAAGGACTGCATGCCGATCGCCACCTGTTCCGGCGCCATGGTAGCGACGAAGTCGCGGAATTCTTCATCCGACAGGGCCTTGCCCGTCCAATGCACGCGGCAGAACTCTTCCGAGCCATGGAAATGGCCGGCGCCCTGCAACAGATCGTCGACATAGCGGCCATAGATCATGCACTCGGAAAACTTTCGCGCCGACCCGATGACCTCGACCCAATTGCGGCCATGAACCGCCTCGATCCGGGCGCACATCGCGTTCACGGTTTCACGACGCCAGGCAATCAGCGTCGAAATATAGTCGTCAAGGGAAACCCGGGAGCCATCGATGCCCAGCGCCGAGCCGGCGTTGCGCGACCAGATGCGATGCTCGTCATGATCCTCCTGCGCCAGCACGCCGTCACGGCGAAACAGCCGCACCTTACCGTCGCGCCAGAAGGCGCTGCAATCGAACGGCTTGAGGAAGGCAACATCGGAATCGCAGAACACCAGCACATCCTCCGAAGCATGCGCGGCAATGGCGATGCGCCGCAACTGCTGGACATGCCAGCCACGCAACGGCTGCGTCTTCAGGCTGAGCCAGATGCGCCGACGAAACAGGCTGAGCGGATCGTCAAACGCATGCAGCCAGCGCGGCAACAATTCCCGCTCGTCGACGACGCTGCGACGGGAGTTCTCCAGTTGGCGAAATAGCCTGAGATCGCGATGCTCGACCAGGATGTAATGATGCGCCGCACCGGTGACATGCCGGTCAAGGGTTTCGCACAGCAGCCGGCAACGCTCGAAGTCCGGCTCATAGCTTGCTGTCACCACCGCTGCGGTCGGCGCCTGCCGAAGCGGGCCTGGGTCGACGGCTGTGCCTGGCATGAACCGGCTGTTCACTCGACATCTCCGGCGGCTTCGGACCGGCGCGACAGTTTCTGGCCGACGACGCGCCATAGGAACAAGGGATTGCCGACCACATAACGGCGCCACAGGCGAGCCGGCTCGACCAACAACCGGAAGAGCCATTCCAGCCGCAGCTGACGCATCCACAGCGGTGCCCGCGGCACTGCGCCGCTCAGAAAATCAAGCAACGCGCCGACCGCGATCGGCAAGGTGCAGTGACTGGCATCTATGTGACGCGCGATCCACAGTTCCTGACGCGGTACTCCCATGGCAACAAGCAATACGTCGGGCCTCAGGCTGGCGATACGGTCGACGACAGTGGTTTCCTCCGAGCCGGAAAAGTAGCCGTCATGGATCACGACGAACCTGTGCTGCACGGCCAGCGCCGCCAGCTTGACCGACGCAGCCTCGGCATTGACGCGCGTTGCGCCGAGAAGTCCCACCGTCAGCGGCCTTGTCGAGGCCTGCAGGAATGCCGGGACGAAATCGGTGCCGTTGAGATTGTCGGGAAACGGCGCCCCATAGAGCAGCTTCGCCGCCAGATCGACACCGACGCCATCGGGCAAGATGAGGAAATCATCGAGCGCCTCGGCAAAGACCGGATCGGTGTAGGCGATGTTGGCGTTGTGGGCGTTGAGGAAGCTCACCTTGGTGAAACGCCGTTCGTCGATCAGGCGGGTCAGCAAGGCAATCGCATCGTCCCAATGAATGGCGAGCACCGAGATGCCGAGGATCATTTTCAAAGTATCAACTCCGAACGCGGTGCGGACGGCGTGCATGTTCATGCAAGCACCGCCTGGCTGACGGGAGCGAGTTTCTCGAGCCCAAGCCTGATCGCACCATCGAGCGCGTTCAACTGCTGGCTGCGAAACGCACTGCCATCGACGTCATTGATATTGTCGGCCGCGGCTTCCAGCGCCGCCGCGAAGGCGACCGGATCGTCGGTGACAACGCAATTGGAAGGGCGGTGGCCGATGCCGCGCAACGAGCGGCTGGTTGCGACGGACGGCAGGCCGAGTTCGAACGTCTCGATCGTCTTCAACTGCACGCCGCTGCCGGCGGTGCTGATCAGCGGGATCACGGCGGCACCGCGCACGAAGGCCTGGGCGTCCGGCACGCGTCCGACGAAAGTGACTCCTGGATGCGACGACGTTACGCCAGATGGCATTCGGCCGGCGATCCTGATGCGGAAATCGGGCCGCAGATGCGGCACGACTTTCTCCAGGAACCAATCAAGGCCGATACGGTTCGGTTGCCATGTCCAGGTGCCGATCAGCGCCGCGTCGCAGTCGATGACGCGAGGATCTTTCTGGGCCACAGCGCCGGTCACCAGCGGCAGCACCGCAGAGCGATCGTCGGAGGCGACACCGAGTGCGGCGCGGTCCTCCTCGGCCAGCGTGAAGACGAAACGAGCCCGGCGGCAGAGCCATTCTTCCATGGTCTTGAGCAGCCTCGCCTCGCGACGAAACAGCAGGCGCTGAAAGATGCCGCCGGCGGCATCAGCGTTCTCCATCGCCGAACGGTGTTCGACATTATGGGCAACGAAGATCGATGGCCGATCGCCAAAGAGTTTGTTGAAGGCGCCAGCGAACTGCACGGAATTCAAGACATAACCGTCAAAGGGACCGGCACGTTGGATAGCAGCAAGAACCGCGCTGTCCGAGACCACCCGCAACTTGACCGACGCGAAAGTCAGGCCGGACAGCATCGCCTTGCCGACCCATGCAAGCCTCTGAAGCGATGAGGCATTTTCCGTGCGCACGTCGATCGCATCCAGCACAATGGTGTTTTCAGGATCGGCGGCGGCCTTTCCCGGCCAGATGAAGCCAATGACCGTCACGCGCGCGCCAGCGCGGCGCAGCGCCGCGATGATGGCCGCGTTGGCAATCTCGTAACCCGAGGCGAGATCTCCATCGGGCACGATCGATGTGGCGAACAACAGATGCATCACACCTTTCCTGTGCCGTAGCGGCTACCAAACCGCGATGAACCCTTGATTAAGCGGGCATGATCGATGGGCGAAAGCTCACAGTTCACACGGCTCTTGTGAAAGGTGATTAACGAAACGTTGTCATCGTCGGTGCTATCAGAATCAACTCACCACGCGGCTGGACACGGATGCTCGCTTTGCCATCAGACGCCTCGATATCGATCGCTGGACGATCCGGGGGACTTGTCTCCGGGGATGTCGACGTGGTCGTTACGCTGCCGACCTTCAAGCGGCCGGAACAGCTGCTGGCGACGCTGGCGTCGCTGCGGGCGCAGGAAACCACCAGACGCTTCGCGGTGGTCGTCATGGAGAATGAGGCCGAGGCGCGCGCCGGAGCCGAGGCGGCGCTGCCACTGTTCGAGCGCGGCGAGATGCCGGGCCTGGTCATCATCGCGCATGAACGCGGCAATTGCAGCGCCTACAATGCCGGCTGGCAGACAGCAATCCAGCAATTCCCGAACTTTCGATACCTGCTGGTCATCGATGACGACGAGATCGCCGATCCGCAATGGCTCGAGCATATGTGTGGCGCCGCCGAAGCGCTCGGCGCCGACATTGTTGGTGGCCCACAGCTGCCCGTGTTCGCTGATCCGGCTCACGCCAAATGGGCCGAGCATCCTGTCTTTGCGCCACCCTACCGGGAAACCGGCCGCGTGCCGGCACTCTATTCGTCCGGCAATCTGCTGATCGGCCGCAATGTGCTGGTCGCCATGGGGCCGCCCTTTCTCGACCTGAAATTCAACTTCATGGGCGGCGGTGATTCCGACTTCCTCAGCCGGTCTGCGCAACGCGGCTTCGTGCTCGGCTGGTGTGCGGAAGCAAAAGTACATGAGGCCGTTCCGGCTCGGCGCGTCGAAGCCGACTGGATTCGCGCCCGCAGCCTGCGCAACGGCGTGATTTCAACGCTGGTCGAGAAGAAGAAACGCGCCGGCACGCCGTTGGCCGGGGCCAGGGTGTTCGCGAAAAGCCTGGCGTTGCTGGCCGCCTCGCCGTTTCGAGGCGCTGCCCGACTGGCGCGCACGGGATCGCCGGCGACGGCTCTTTACCCGATCCATGTAGCCCTCGGCCGCGTGATGGCCGAATTCGGATATGCCAATGAGCAGTACCGACAGCCTGAGAAGAACTGAACGGGCGCCGCTCAGCGCCGCGTTCACGCGCGACGGCATCGCCACGGCGATCGCCGCCTTGCTGCTCACCGTCATCCTGGTTTCCTTCCGGCCCTTCCAGCCTGCCGGCGCCGAATTGACCGGGGATGGCGGCGACATCGTCAACCAGCTTGGCTTCGGCTCGCTCGGTGTGATCTCTGTCTTCTCGCTGATGGCCTTTGCAAATCCTCGCGTCGTGCGCTCGCTGCTTAGTCCATCATGGATGCTGATGCTCGGCTTCTTCATGCTCTCGGTGGTGCTGGCGACCGACCCGCCCTCGGCGGCGCGCGCGGCCTCTTTCACGCTGATCGGCATCCTGACGATTGCGGCGGTGCTGGCGCTTCCGCGCGACGCCGAGGCGTTCTCAAAGGTCATTATCTTCACCATCGTGGTGGTGTTGGGCCTGTCCTATATCGGCCTTATCGTGTTTCCACATGAAGCCCTGCACACCGCCGATTCGCAGGAACCGGAACATGCCGGCCTGTGGCGTGGTGTCTTCACCCACAAAAACATCGCCGGCCCGATCATGGCGTGTTTCAGCTTTGCCGGGCTCTATCTGTTCCGACGGGGACAGCGGCTGTGGGGAGCGGGAATACTGTGCGCGGCGCTGATCTTCATGCTGCACACCGGCTCCAAGACGACTGTCGGACTGGTGCCGTTCTCAATCATGATCGTAATGTTTCCGAGCGTCATCGGCATGCGGGTCGGCACGCCGATCCTGTTTGCGCTGGCGATCATCGCCACGGCGGTCGGCACGCTCGGCATTGTCTTCCTGCCCCCGGTGAAACATCTGGCGGCGATCTATTTCCCCGGGATGACTTATACCGGCAGAACGACGCTGTGGGAGTTCGCCGGCGATATGCTGGCGAAGCGGCCGTGGACCGGCTACGGCTATGAAAGCTTCTGGGGAACACCGCTGCTGACGAGCCAGGATCAGCCTTTCGACCGCGCCTGGGATATCCGCACCATCGTGCATGGCCATGATGGCTATCTTGATATCGCCGTGCTGATGGGCATTCCCGCACTGTGCGTGGCGGTCTACACGTTCCTTGTCGCACCGCTGCGCGACTACATGCGTATTCCGCTGCGCAAGGAAAACATCTATCTCGGCGACTTCTTCATGATGGTGGTGCTGTTCGCCGCGCTGAACGCCTTCCTCGAAAGTTTCTTCTTCCACCGCGGCGATCCGGTCTGGCTGTTCTTCGTGCTCGGCGTGCTTGGCTTGAGACAAGTGTCGTTGCGGCCAATCGCGGTTCGCGATCCGTCCCGTCCATCCTGACGGGGCTTCCCCAGCGGGTCTTGAGTGTTTATGGAAAGCTTCCTTCGGAGGGGTTTCCAATGACGATCAAGCTTGTTCTCGCCGGCTGCGGCAATATGGGTTACGCCATGCTCTCGGGCTGGCTGAAAGCCGGCAAGCTCGCGCCGGCGGCGGTTTTTGTCGTCGAGCCCAATGCCGAACTGCGCCAGCGGGCCGCTGCGCTCGGCTGTGGCTCGGCCGTGGATGCCGGTGGCATTCCTGCCGACGCCGTGCCCGATCTCGTCGTCGTCGCGGTGAAGCCGCAAGTGATCCGCGATGTAACCGCCTCCTACAGGCGTTTCGGTGATGGCCGTACTACCTTTGTCAGCATCGCCGCCGGTACCCCTGTTGCCACATTCGAGGAAATTCTTGGCGGCCGCGCGCCGGTCATGCGCTGCATGCCCAACACACCCGCCGCCATCGGCAAAGGCATGATGGTGCTGTTTTCCAACAGCCTGGTTTCCGAGGACACCAAACGTTTCGTCGCCGACCTTTTGTCGGCAAGTGGCGAGGTGACAACGATCGCCGACGAGGGCCTGATGGATGCAGTGACGGCGGTGTCCGGCTCGGGACCTGCCTATATCTTCCATTTCATCGAAGCGCTGACCGTGGCCGCGGAGAAGGCAGGCCTGCCGAACGAAACCGCCAAGCTGCTAGCCATGCAGACCGTCTATGGCGCTGCATCGCTAGCCGTCGAAAGCCGCGAGGAGCCGGGCGTGCTGCGCCAGCAGGTGACCAGCCCCAACGGCACCACGGCAGCGGCCCTTGGTGTGCTGATGGGCGAAGACCGGCTGACCAATCTGCTCACCCAGGCTGTCGAGGCTGCACGGTTGCGTTCTATCGAACTGGGGAAGTAAACGACTGGTAAAGTAGTCCAGGCCCCGGCTATGCCAGATCAGTGCGGGAAAAGTCGTTTCCCTTGTAGAGCAAGGGCATTCCCCGGCTTTTCGCGCAGGCGTAGGACAAGCAATCGGCGAGATTGAGTTGCGCCGGATGCCCACGCCCCTTGCCATAGTCTGAAAAGGCCTGGATCGCGAGCTTGGCTTCGCCGCCTTCGATCGGGACAATCTCAATTTCGGCCTCGCGCAGGAACGCCTCTATCGCCGCTTCCGCGACAAGTGGTTCGACAGCGAGCATGGTGGAGAGGCGCATCGTCGCTTCAAGCACCACCAGTGCGGAGCTGATCCTTGCGGGTGCGGCCTCGATGCGGTTGCTCCATTCGGCGGCATCCTCTTCTCCAGAGAGAAACGCGACAACCACCGAGGTGTCGATAAACATCAGGGGTGGCCCCACATGTCGTCGATCTCGTCCTTGCTGACAGCCCGGCCGCCCTGGCCAGCCATAGTGCTGATATCCTTGGCAATGGCAGCGAGGCGCTCAGACAGCGGAATGCGTCCGCTCTCCCGTTTCAACTCCGATTCAAGCGCTTCGATAACTGCTTCGGTCATCGAGATGTTGCGCTTGGCAGCAAGCCGCTGCGCCAGCGCGCGGGCGCGCGGATCCCTGATCTGAAGGTTCATGTCACCGACCCTCGTTTCGTCCGTCAATACAATATAGTGCATTTGTCATGACGGCGCCATGAGGGACTATTTTCCGTAAAGCATCTCGTCCTGGAGCCGACGCAGCGCGAACAGCCTTGTCGTCTGGTCTGGTGAGGCATTCTCGGCGGTCAGCAATGCACCCTTCCTGACCGGTTTCAGCACCTTGCCGCCTTCGAGCAGGCCGACCGGAACGGCACGCTGGGCGCGGGCTTCGCCAACGGTCATGGTCCACGAGCGATAGCAGGTTTCGCCGATGGCATCGAAGGTCTCGCCGGCGGCGAGATCACGCTTGGCGACCGCGCAGACCTCGGCGACAGGCCTGGGCAGCGGCACCATGTCCGGCTTGCCAAAGAGCATGATGCGGGCAGCGGTCAACGGCACTTCCAGCGATGTCAGGTGATACGGCCGGAACAGGCTGTAATAGGGACCATGGCCGATGTGAAGATCGTCCATACGCTCGATGATACGCGGGTGCGTCGCCTCGACAATGACGAAGACACCGGGCGCCACACCCTTGCCGATCGTGTAATCGACGACGCCCTTCTTCAACAGCAAGCCGCCATCCTCGCGCGGGATCAGCACCTTGACCAGGTCGTCGCGGTCGGCCTTCGGGCCGTGCATGCCGGGAACGTCCGGCACCAGCCCAGTGGCGTTGGCGATGGCGCACATCTCGACCATGGTCTTGGAACCATCGACGAACTCGACCAGCATGCGCGGGTTCATGTTGCGGCGAAGGGCTTCCGCGCGATAGTCGTCGGGCACGGCGTCATGGTTGAGCGGGTTGTTCTTGCCCTTGCCGGCCGAGACGATGGTGAGGCCGAGCGCGGAGGCGAATTCGATCAGCTCCATGCAGCTTGACGGCTCGTCGCCGGCGCCGACCGAATAGACGACGCCGAGGCGGTCGGCCTGCTGCTTCAGATAGCAGCCAATGGTGACGTCGGCCTCGACATTCATCATCACCAGATGCTTGCCGTGCTCCATCGCCATCAGGTCGAAATCGGCGGCTACCCCCGGCTTGCCGGTGGCGTCAATGACGACATCGATCAGCGGGTTGGTGACCAGCATCTCATTCGAGGTGATGGCGATCCTGCCGCTCTCGATCGCGGCGGTGACTTTCGACGGGCTGTCAGCCTCGACCGCCATCGCCTCGTCGCCATAGGCGATGCGGATGGCGTCGCGCGCCGTGTGCGGGCGCCGGGTCGAGACGGCACAGACCGAAATGCCCGGCATCAGCATGCCTTGCGTCACCAGATCGGTGCCCATTTCACCGGAGCCGATGACGCCGATGCGCACCGGACGGCCCTCGGTGGCGCGCTGGGCGAGGTCGCGGGCAAGGCCGGTCAGGGCGACATTGGTCATGCTGGGATGTCCATGCTTCTTGATTTGAGGCGGCAATAGCAGGGAACCGGCCCCGAAGCCATGTCGATCACATCGTGCGGCTCAAGCCGCTACTGCTTCGGACGTGACCTCAAACCACTCTGACATAGCTCGTCATTCCAGACTTCTGATGTTCGATGATGTGGCAATGCAGCAGCCAGTCGCCAGGATTGTCGGCGACGAAGGCAAGGCTCACTTTCTCATTGGGCTGAACGAGATAGGTGTCCGAGATCAGGGGCAGAACCGGCCGCGTCGACGACGCAAGCACCTTGAAGCTCATGCCATGCAGGTGGATCGGATGCGATTGCGAGGTCAGGTTTTCCATGTCGATGACATAGCTCTTGCCGAGTTTCAATTCGGCCAGCGGCGCGGTTGGATCTTTCGTATCGCCCGGCCACGGCACCTTGTTGATGGCCCAGAAGCTGTAGCCGAGCGAGCCGCAGATGCCGTCGCTCGGGACGTTTTCCGCCGTGGCGCTCAGCACCAGCGAAATATGCTCGGCGGCGGCGAGGTCCGCCTCCTTCACCGGATTGGCCTCCAGTGGTGCAAGATCGCGACTGTCTCTTTTCAATGAACTTCCGGCCGAACGCAAGGTAGCCAGGACCTTGGGCTTGGTGCCCCTGACGTCGCGCAAGCTGACCACCGCCCCCTCTTCGTCAGGCATGCGTATCGCCAGCTCCATCCGCTGGCCCGGTCCAAGCAGCAGGCCATCGGGTGCAAAACGCGCCGGCACCGGATTTCCATCCAGAGCGATGATCGCTGCTTCGGCACCATCGACACGAAAGGCATAGATCCGGGTGACGTCAGTTATCGCCACCCGCAAACGCACCAGTCCGCCGGCCGGCGCATCATATTGCGGCTGATCGAGCCAGTTGGCGCTGCGCACCGTGCCGTAGGTCCCGGTTCTCGCCGCATCGCGCGGGCGGAACTGGTCGATGAACTGGCCGTCGTCGCCGAGCCGCCAGTCGCGCAGATTGATCACCACCTCGGAATCGAATTGCGGGTCGTCCGGGTTATCCACCACGATCACGCCGGTCAGGCCGTGGCCCATCTGCTCCAGCGTGTTGCAATGGGGGTGGTACCAGAAAGTGCCGGCGTCCGGCGGCGTGAATGCGTAGTCGAAATGGTCGCCTGTATAGACATAGGGCTGAACCAGAAACGGCACCCCATCCATCTTGTTTGGAAGACGGATGCCATGCCAGTGGATCGTCGTCGGATCATCGATGGCGTTGACAAGCCGGGCCGCGAAGGGCTCGCCTTTTTTCATCCTGAGCACCGGCGGCATGCCGGCATTGCCATAGGTCAGCACATCCCTGGTCTGGCCGCCATCCATCAGTTGCGCCTGGATCTTGGCCGTCTGCAACACGACCTGCTCAGGCCCAGCGGCAGCCCAACCGCCAAGCCTGCCCATGGCGGCGAGCCCAACCCCACCCGCGCCGGCAACCGCGGCCGTTTTCAAAAGCCCGCGGCGTGTGAATAGGGTCATGGTGCGCTCCAACGGAAAAGCTGACTGTCTCCCGCAGCTTTCGTCGTATAGCCGGACCAGCACCCCTTTGCCAACGAGACCGATAGCCCACGGCTATTTTTGTCGCTTGTCAGTGCAACTCGGCCAGCAAGGCCTGTGCTTCGGCAATGTTCTTGGTCGAGCCGGCGGCGAGGTCATCCATCTTGCGCTCTTTGAAGATGGCGAGCGCGTCCTGGCAAACTGCAATTGCCTCCTCGGCCATCGCCTTTTGCTTGCGGGCAGTGCCGAGGTCAGTCAGCACGTCGCATAGGCTGTCCTCGGTGAAGGCGACTGCCGGCACCGCATTGATCTTCTTCTGCACGGCGATCGCCTCGCGCAGGATCGGCACCGCCTCCTCGAAGCGGGCGACATTGTTTTCGGTGCGGCCGGCCATCGTCAGGGCATAGCCGACCTCGTTCTGCAGGTTCGCCCAGCGGTCGGGGTCACGGTCGCGGCCGACCGCGTCAGCCAGTGCCCGATTGACGGCGGCCGCCTCGTTGTACACGGCCGCCGACGGTTCCCGCGCGGCGATCATGCTCAACACATTGGCCAGGCTCGCCTGAGTGGTCGACCAGGCGTCGGGGTCGCGGGCCCGGCTACGGACCATGCCAAGGCTGCGATAGATCGAGGCTGCCCGCTTCAACCTGCCCACGTCGTTCGTCCAGTAGCCGAGGCTCGACAGGCCGCTGGCGAGATTGTTCTGGTTGTTCTGCCAGACGGGCAATGCGTTCTCGCGTGTCACCACGGTGAGTGCTGCATCATAAGCGGTGACCGATCGGCTCAACAGCTCGGTATTCTTGCCGTCGGCGGCCACCAGCAAGGCATTGCCGATGTCGCCCTGTGTCCTTGCCCATTGCATGCGATCGGCAAAACCATCGTAGACCCGTGCCGCCATTTCGAAGCTGCTGACAGCATCGGTGTAAAAAGCCGCATCGCCGGCCACCTGGCCCTGGCTATAGCGGGTGAAGCCGATGTCGTAGTTGATGTTGGCCCATTCCTCCGCATCGGTGTCCCTGGAATAGGCGGGCAGCGACGCCTCAAGCGTGTCGGCCGCCTCGGCCAGCGTGGCGGCATTCGACGTATCGATGCCCAGGCTCAAGAGGGTCTGGCCAAGCACGCGCCGCGTCTGGCCGATCTGGCTGGCATCGCCGCCAGCCACCTGGACCTGCAACGCCGCCTTTAGCGCGTCGACGGACCGCTGCAGCAACTGATCGTCGGTGGCCAGCTTGCCCGCCATCATCAGCGCATAGCCGAGCCGGAACTCCGTCTTGACCCAGTTGGCCGGGTCGCTGTCGCGGGTGCGGACCTTGAGCACCTGATCATAGGTGGCGACCGCCTGCCGCAAGATCGCCATATCCTGTGCGCGGTCACCCCAGGTCGACAGCGTGCCGGCAAGGCCGTGCCCGGCCCTGGCGAAATCCAACGGCGCGGCAGTGGCGGTGTAGACCTCCAGCGCCTGACGATAGGCACTTGCCGACTGCTCGAAAT
>JBDSLV010000386.1:0-4865 GCA_039916205.1 Mesorhizobium sp.
GCTTCGAGATTGCCAATGCGGCGCGCGTAAAACGCCTCGCCAAGCAGGAAGGACAGCCGCTCGGGCTCAAGCCAGGACAATTCGGCCGCATGCTCATTGTTGAGCGCCAGGATCGCGGCTTCATCATCCGGCAAGATGTGGTCGATTGGAGACGGGCCAGTCATCGGGCCTTGCCTTCTGTTCTTGAAGTCACGCCTTGGCCGCGGCGACCGTCGCCGCCACCGCTGCTTCGTCGGTCAGCGTATTGCGATACTCGCGGTCGAGGTCGGAGCCGCCCATGCCGACCTTGGAATTGCGGTAGACCATGCCGCTGGGCTCTTCCCGGAGTGCCGCGAAATGCATTTCGGACAGGCCGGTTCTCGCGCGGATATCGGCGATGTTGTTCAGGTCTAGGCCACCGCAGCCGAGGATGATGATGCGGCTTCCAGCCTGCCGGACCAGACCCGCCAGCAGTGCCGCGCCTTCAGCCGCTGTGTCGCGCTGGCCGCTAGTCAGCACGCGGCCGACCTTGCAGCGAATCAGCGTTTCCAGCGCCTCGGCTGGGTCGCGCGTCATGTCGAAGGCGCGATGGCATGTGACGTTGATTGGGCCCGCGGCTTTGGTCAGCGCACTCATGCGCTCTTCGTCAATTGTGCCGTCGCTGTTCAGGCAGCCGAACACCACACCGGCGACGCCGAGGTCGCGCAGTGCCGCGACATCGGCGAGCATCGAGCGATATTCGGTCTCGCTGTAGAGGAAGTCGCCGCCGCGCGGCCGCACCATCACGTGAAAAGGCACCGTCGCCTGATCGAGTGCCGCGCGCACTGTGCCAAGGCTGGGTGTGATACCGCCTTCAACCAGGCTGGCGCAGAGTTCGACCCGGTCGGCACCGGCGGCTTGCGCGGCCAGAAGGCCATCAATGCCTTCAACACAGATTTCGATCAACGGCAGGTGAGGGCTTTGGGTCAAGGTTCTATCCATTCATGGTTTCGCGGACAGCCCTAGCATCGGCCCGGGCGCCGCGAAAGCGTGATCGCGGCTCGGGTCCAGGGGCAACACCTGTCTTGACGAATACATAACTTTTCAGTTATGAGAAATCCATAGCTTGTAAGTTATGTATTTTATCAACCCTGCCAGGAAGGAAGGACTCTCGCCATGCAAGCACGATTGAAGAACCCGGTGATGCTCATCCCTGGCGCCCTGCAGGCGCTGCTGGCGCTGGACAAGTCGACGGAGGCTGCCGACGTATCCTATGTGACGCGCAAGCTCGTCCATCTGCGGGCCAGCCAGATCAATGGCTGCGGCGTTTGTGTCGACATGCATGCGCGCGAATTGAAGAAGGCCGGCGAGAAGGACGAGCGCATCTTTGCGCTGGCGGCATGGCGGGAAACGCCATACTTCACCGATGCCGAGCGTGCCGCTCTTGCACTCACCGAGGCCGGCACAAGGCTCGCCGATAAGCCGGATGCGGTGCCGGACGATGTCTGGGACGAGGCTGCGCGCCACTATGATGAAAAGGCGCTTGCCGCCCTGGTCATCCAGATTGCGCTGATCAACGCTTTCAACCGCCTCAACGCCACGACAAGGCAGGTGGTTGGCACCTGGGGCTGACTTGGATCGGACGAGACTGATTTTGCTATGTGGCCGGCTCCTCGGAAGCCGGCCCGCGATTACTGGCGCAGCTCGGTGTTCTTGGCGCCTTCTTCGACCTGATCGATCACCAGCAGCTTGACCGGACCGTCACCGACATTGGTCGCCTGATGCCATTGTCCGATCATTTCGATGATGAAGTCGCCTGATTTGTAGGTGTTGCTCTTGCCGGTCTCGACATTGGTGACCTGAAGCGTGCCGGCCTGGACATAGGCGTAGCGGGGAAACGGATGCCTGTGGACCGGCAACGTCGCGCCTGGTGCGATGTCATAGGTTGAAACCAGCACCTGAACATTTTTTTGCGGCAGTGTGATCGGCTGGCCGGAGGCCGTCTGCGTGCGTGACGCCAGTGGCGTCACGACAACCGGGGTTCCGCTGCTGTCCAGCGCCAAAGCGGGATTCGCGGACAAGGAAGCCGCGATCAGCAGCAATGACACCAGGATTTTTTGCATGATTCTCTCCACCCCGCGCCAGCATCGCGCGGCGCATCTTGCCGCGCAAGCGTGACGCAGACAGGAGTTGCCGCACTGTCTCCGGCGGAGCGAGAACGATGAGCCGGATTTGAGCCAGGATTTCAGATTCTTCACCGAGGACGGAACATTTTTTCAGGAGATGAATTGTTGTTTTAGCTGAGGCTTAAATATGGAGCACTTCGATGAACGGCATCATTTGGATCGTGGGGGCAATCGTAATCGTTGGAGCAATACTGAGTTTCATGGGTCTGAGATAGGCACGCTGTTGCACCTGTGGAGATGACGGAGGAGCCTGCGATGTATCGAGAAAATAGCGTGTTGGAAGCAGCGTGGCTTTTGGCAGTCCCGATGGCACTTATACTTGTTGTGCTCATTGCCGGACTGACGCTGGGGTGAACAATTCGGCGGACAGGAAGTGCCCGTTCCCATGAGAGACAGTGGCGACCGCTCGGATTTATTCCGACCAGTCTAAGCGCCAGGGGGGTGAGAGAGTGCCTTACACTGTGATTTGGTATGGCAAGAAAGGCGAATTGGCACGCCTGCCTTTTGATGATGAGAAGTCAGCCAAAACCCACGTGACCTCGATGCTGCCGATCAAGATCGTCAGTGATGGGGTTGTTGCCGTCGAAGTGCGCAAAGCCGACGGTGCGGTAGTCTATAGCCATGCAGGAAGCGCGAGTTGAAAGAGCGCAGGGCCAGCCCTCGAGGCCTGAGCCTGAAATCATCGCGCGTTCCGCAACGTCCCTTCAAATCCCGTGGATAAATACGAAGTACACCAAGGGGCCAACGGTCAAACAGGCGACCATTCCAATTACGACAATATTTCCCAGCCGTTCCGCGCGCCTTGAAAGTTCGCCCATGTCGACGTCGTCAGGAACGAGGCCGACCAGCGAAAATTCCTCGGGCGCGAGTGCTTGACTGTCGTTCGCTGCCCCGCCAGTGGGCGGGGTTGGGTTCGGTTCACTCGACGACATCTAGCTAATTCTCTCTATCGAAATCGAACCCCGGCGCCCGACGACGTCCTATGCCGGGAAGCGTTCCAGGCGTCTAAATTGGTGATTGAGCGCATATCTAGTCGCGTGTCGCCCCCATGCTGGGACAGTAGCGAGCCGAAGTGCACCCAGCGAAGCGCGCATGCCCTCCAGATGTCCCGCAATGGGTCAGAGTGCATGGCACCGCGATTGCATGGTGGTGGTCGACGCAGACTTGGAGGCAGCATTTGTTGGGATGTGCTCTGGGCCCGCGTCGACCGGAGCGGCAAAAATGCCGCCCCGGTCGGCCTACAGCACAATGGAGTGGGCGAAACCGGGCAGCGCGCGCAAAAGCAGCTTGTGCACGCCCATATGGTTTCGCAGCCTGAATGAATAGTAAATGCCAAAAGTCGCATTTGATTAAAATCAAGGCGAATGGCATCAGAGCTTTAGTACAAGGGCAATTATGTATTTCCCGCGATTTCTGATCGGAATGTTCACGACATCTGGCCTCGTCGCGATCTGGGCCTACACGGCCACCGGATCAGTCTGGAAAGCCCTTGTCTGGACGATCATCGCCGCTGTTGTTTTGCAGGTCGGCTACTTCGCGGTGGTGGTCAGGCGCATCTCAAATCTCCCTGCCGATCAACAGGCGGAACCAGACGCGGACGCTGTCTACAAAGAGCCGGTCATGCCGACTTCTCAACCGCGGCGCTTTGGTTCACGGCGCGGCCGAGCATAGCTCCGACACTGAGCCGCGGGCCTCCCTTCATTCGCCGGCCTTGAGGACAAAGTAGGTGGTCGTAAGCGCATCGCTGCTCAAGCCGCGTGTAACTTGAACCGCCGCATATCCTTCTGGTGGAATTGAGCCGGTCGCATCGGAGTCGATCTGTTTGCACCGGCCAACCATTTCGCCATGAGGCCACGGTGCCAACCTGGCTGTAAGTGCCGTCCGGCAATCATCGATCGACGAATAGACCGCCGGGTGTGCGTCGATGGGCCGGCACAACGTCGTGCCTTGGTTGCATGAGAGCAACACCATGACTGCCGCCGTTGCCGAATCCATGGATCTCTCCTGATTGAACACAGGTAACGCGCAATGGCCCGCGAGGTTTCACGTTTGCGGAAAACAGCCAGATCCGGACACATTCCGGCTGCGGCACCATTCCAATCTGGAGGCGGCTCATCATCCGCCGGAACCATCTGCGATGCAATCGAGGCTGGCTACTCGCAACGATTTGCTTCGGCTGTTCCGATGCGGCAAGGACCCGTCGCGGGTCTATTTCAGACGTGTTCCGGGTTGCTTGGAAATCGATCGGCGGAGGAACACGGCCACCAGGACCGGCCAAACTTCGCATATATGCCGCACAAGGCCGGAAACGCCGGTTTCGTGGCTGATAACTATCTCTTTGAAAAATTTGGCTCCCCGGGCCGGATTCGAACCAGCGACCAACCGGTTAACAGAGGTTTTCCGCTGGCTTTCTCTGAGCCGTCTTGCGACGGCCTGAAACATAAGAAGTCCATGTTATGCAGAGTTTTTTTGGCTCTTTCGTACCTCAAGTCGTCGCACCGCATCTCGACAAAGCGCGTGGATTCCTGTAGATCATTGTGTAGATCACACGAACCGGTTGGTCGAGGGACGGATGCCGCAGAACGAGCTTACGGACAAATTCTGCCTGTCTGCGAAGGCGACCTCTGGCCGAAAGGTCGACTACTTCGACACGTTGGTAAAAGGGCTCGTCTTACGTGTGTCGGCAGGTGGGACGAAGTCCTGGTATCTAGTCTATGGGCC
>JBDSLV010000387.1:0-12261 GCA_039916205.1 Mesorhizobium sp.
TGCTGCTCGACGAACCGACCAACCATCTTGACGCCGAAACCACGGCGTGGCTGGAAAAGCATCTGCGCGCCTATCCGGGCGCCGTGATGATCATCACCCACGATCGCTACTTCCTCGACAATGTCACCGGCTGGATCCTTGAACTCGACCGTGGCCGCGGCATTCCCTACGAGGGCAATTACACCAAATATCTCGAAGCCAAGGCCAAGCGCCTCAAGCAGGAAGGCCGCGAGGACGATGCCCGCCAGCGCGCCATCGGCCGCGAGCGCGAGTGGATCCAGTCCAGCCCGAAGGCCCGCCAGACCAAGTCCAAGGCGCGTATCCAGGCGTTCCAGGATCTCTTGGATGCCGCCGACAAGCGGCGCCCGAGCGATACGCAGATCGTCATCCCGCACGGTGAGCGGCTCGGCAATGTGGTGATTGAGGCTGAAGGCCTGTCGAAGGGCTTTGGCGATACGTTGCTGATCGACGGCTTGGAATTCAAATTGCCGCCCGGCGGTATTGTCGGCGTCATCGGCCCGAACGGCGCTGGCAAGACGACGCTGTTCCGCATGATCACCGGCCAGGAAAAGCCGGATGCCGGTTCCGTCCGCGTCGGCGAGACGGTGAAGCTCGGCTATGTCGACCAGAGCCGCGATGCGCTCGATCCGTCGAAGACCGTCTGGGAGGAGATTTCCGGCGGCGCCGAAGTGGTCAAGCTTGGCAAGTTCGAAGCCAACACCCGCGCTTACTGCGCCTCGTTCAACTTCCGTGGCGGCGACCAGCAGCAGAAGGTCGGCAACCTGTCCGGCGGCCAGCGCAACCGCGTCCACCTGGCCAAGATGCTGAAGACCGGCGGCAATGTGCTGCTGCTCGACGAACCGACCAACGATCTGGACACCGAAACGCTGGCCGCACTTGAAGACGCGCTGGAAAACTTCGGCGGCTGCGCGGTCATCATCTCCCACGATCGTATGTTCCTCGACCGTCTGGCGACACATATCCTCGCCTTCGAGGGCGATAGCCACGTGGAGTGGTTCGAGGGCAACTTCGAGGATTACGAGCAGGACAAGATCCGCCGTCTCGGCCCCGACGCCGTCAACCCGCACAGGATGACGTACAAGAGGCTGACGCGGTAAGGGGGTTCTTAAGGGCGGCGAATTCTCAACATTTATGAGGAGCTGAAATGGCTGATTGGTCCGCCGCCCAATATCTGAAATTCGAGGACGAGCGCACGCGGCCCGCGCGTGATCTCGTCGCGCAGGTGCCGGTGGATTTTCCGCGCCGCGTCGTCGACATCGGCTGCGGGCCGGGCAACTCGACCGAACTTCTGGTGGAACGCTGGCCGAATGCGCAAGTGAGTGGCTTCGACACATCGCCTGACATGATCGAGAAGGCGAGGGCGCGGCTTCCCGATGTTAGCTTTGACCTTGCCGACGCCTCCAAATGGCAGCCGGCGGAACCGGTGGACGTGATCTTCGCCAACGCGGTCTTCCAGTGGCTGCCCGATCATCCGCAGGTGTTCCAGCGGTTGATGGGGTGTCTGGCGCCCGGCGGCGCGCTTGCCATCCAGATGCCCGACAATCTAGGCGAGGCCTCGCATCGGACGATGCGCGAGACGGCGGCGGAGATGCCGTTCGCCGCAAAACTGAAAGGTGCCGCGCGCGGACCACTGCCGCCGGTGTCGTTCTACTATGATCTTTTGTCGCCGCTCTGCGACCGGCTCGATATCTGGCACACCGCCTACAATCATCCGCTGGCCGATGCCGGAGCGATCGTTGAGTGGGTGAAGGCGACAGGGCTGAAGCCCTTCCTTGATCCGCTGGACCCGGATGAGCGAAAGCTGTTCCTGGACAGTTACACGGCCAGGATCGCCAAGGCCTACCCGAAGACGGCCAACGGCAAGGTGCTGTTGCGCTTCCCCCGCATTTTCATCGTCGCCAAGCGGGCCTGATTGGCCACGTTGGGCGGCGCCGATCGCCGATGCTTGACCGGGTTTCGCCACCATGCGCATTTCATGGCTCTGGATCACGATCAATTGCTGATGGGCAGGGGCGGATGATGGTACTGAAGAAGCTGATTTTCGGCGTCGGCGTAAGCACGGCGGCCTTGCTGGCGTTCTCAATGACGGCCGAGGCCAAGCGGGCGCGCTGCTTCAGCACGGATGACGGCTATTACTCATGCAATTACCGCAGCATCGATGATGCCGGCAGCTTCCGCATTTCGGCGCCGGGCTACCCGTCCTATGTCCTGGAGATCGACGGGCCGGGTTTCGCCTATGGCTTCGTCAATCTTGGCAGCCGCAACGTGCCGCTGCCGGGGCAGTTTGTACGCAGCCGCGATGATGGCGCCTGCTGGAACAACCCGCAGACCAACACCAAGCTGTGCGCCTGGTGACGTCGGGTTTACGCCGGACGTAAACCTGTGGCTTAAGGCGGCGTAAACCGACCTGGTGAGAAAACGGTTGCGCCGGAGCGTTTCGGCGCCCACATGAAATCGCAACGCCTGCGCATGGGACAGACTGGAAATGCATCGCGTCATCATCAGCGGCATCGGCGTTGAAATCCCTGAGCCCAAAATCACCAACGAAGAACTGGTCGCCAGCTTCAACACCTGGGTCGATACGGAGAATGCACGCCGCGCGGAGACGGTCGAACCGCTGCTGCAGAAATCGGACAGCGCCTTCATCCTCCACGCCTCCGGGGTGCAGACCCGCCATGTGATCGAGCGCGAAGGCATTCTCGATCCGACGCGTATGGCGCCGCGCATTCCGGCGCGGCCGGATGATGCTCTTTCGCTGCAGGCCGAGTTCGGCATTGCCTCGGCGAGGAAGGCGCTCGACCACGCCGGTCTCAAGCCGTCGGATATCGATCTGATCATCTGCTCATCCTCGCACCAGCAGAGACCCTATCCAGCCATCGCCATTGAAATGCAGGAGGCGTTGGGCACCAAAGGGGCAGGCTTCGACATGGGGCTCGGCTGCTCCTCGGCGGCGGCGGCACTGCACATGGCGGTCAACCTGGTGCGCTCGGGCGCGCATAAACGGGTGCTGGTGACGACGCCGGAGATCATCACCGGTCACCTCAATTTCCGCGACCGGCAGACGCATTTCATCTTCGGCGATGCGTCGGTGTCGATGGTCGTCGAGGGGCTGGCCCAGGGCGAGAAGCGGCCAGGCCGGTTCGAGGTGCTCGACACGCGCATCTGGACGCAGATGTCGAACAACATCCGCACCAATCTCGGCTACCACACCCGGACCGCCCAAGACGATCCCTACATGATCAAGCTGGAAGGCAACCTGATCAAGCAGGTCGGCAACAAGGTGTTCAAGGAAGTCACCGTCGCCGGGCACAAGTTCATTGTCGAATTCCTCGCCGAGCACGGGCTGACGCCGCAGGCGGTCCGACGTTTCTGGCTGCATCAGGCCAACGCGCGCATGAATGCGATGATCCTGAAACTGTCGTTCGGCCATGAGGTTGACCATGATCGCGCACCGATGGTGCTGGAGCGGCTGGGCAACACTGCGGGCGCCGGCGCCATCATCGCCCTGTCGGAAAACCATGCCGACATGAAGCCGGGTGATTTCGGGCTGATCTGCGCCTTTGGCGCGGGGTATTCGATCGGTGGCGCGCTGTTGAGAATGCTCTGAGCGCGCACCTCGCCGCGCGTCAGGCTGGCGCGAAGGGCACCAGCATTGGGACGCGCCTGGCGTAGTCGTCATAGGCGCTTCCGAGCTCGCCGCGCAGGAAGCGCTCCTCCAGCCTAGCCTTCATGAAGATGCCGATGGTCAGCAGGATGGCGCCGGCAACGCCCCAGACCGTGCCTTTCGCCGCCATGGTGGCAAGGATGGCCAGCAGCAACCCGGTGTATATCGGGTGCCTGACCAGCGCATAGGGACCGCTGTCGACGACACGATGCTCGGCCTTGGCGGTCACCGTGCCCGACCAGAGCCGGCCAAGATGCACGCGCGCCCACCAGCAGAAGGCGAGGCCGACAGCGATGAGCACGACGCAGATCCAGGCTTCGGCGCGGTCCGGCGCCCACAGGCGAAGCCATCCGACATAGTTGTGTGCTGGAATGAAGAACAGGATGGTGCCAAGCACCAGCACCGCCCGGTAAGGCGCCTCTGCCTGAGCTCCGGCGCGCTTCGCGGCCCGGTCAGCCCAGAAGGCGGCAGCGGCCCATGACACAACCCAGATCAGCCAAAGCAGAACAATCACTGTGCCGGGACGCATGATGGTAACCTCAGGCTTTCCTGTCGCACCATGAGACCGGCGCGACGCGGCGGCAATGCGGCGGCGCGTTCAGAAAATCGTGATCCATAGTCGCGACTTCGGCCCGACCACGGCGAGATGCTGGGATTGACAGCGCCATACTCGTCGGTATGGTATCTGCCATACCGACGAGTATGGTGGCATGGAAGAGAACAGCAGGGATCGGCTTCTTTCGGCGGCGATCGATGTAATCCGGGTCAAGGGTTACGCGGCCACCCGCGTCGATGACATTGCCGCCGCGGCTGGAGTGACGAAGGGCAGCTTCTTTCACCATTTTGCGACGAAGGAAGCATGCGCGCGAGCCGCCGCTATTTACTGGGCCGCCCAGTCGGAAGCGGCCTTCGCGGGGTCGGGACACCGAGATCCCGACAGCCCGGCGGCGAGGGTGCTGGCCTATGTCGACTTCCGCATCTCGCTGCTCGCCGGCCCGGTGGCAACCTATGCCTGCTACGTCGGTACCGTGCTGCAAGAGGTACATGACACGCATCCCGAGCTTGCGGCCGACAGCGCGGCGTCGCTGCTGGCGCAGGCCGCGATGCTGGAAGAGGATTTGGCGGCGGCGCTCGGCGCCGCCGAGGCCCATGACCTTGCGATACATATCGAGGCGACCATTCAGGGGTCGCTGCTGATCGCCAAGGCCGAAGGCGGCACCCAAGGCGCCCGGAGCAGCCTCGGCCACCTGAGACACTATCTCGAACTGCGATTGAAGGAACCAGGATGATGACCGACACTCAGGAACCGACCGGCGTTGTGCCATATCTGTCTCTTGCCGGCCGCGCGCGTGAAGCGATCGAGATCTGGGGCCGCGCCTTTGGCGCCGAACAGATCGCGGCATATGAAGAAAATGGCCACTTGCGCCATGCGGAGGTACGGATCAACGGCGGTCCGGTCTACCTGACGGATTTCAGCATGGAGCCGATGGCGGCTTTCCAGCCAACTCCCAGCATTGCACTGCATCTCGAGGTGCCTGACGGCAGCGATTGGATGGCGAGAGGCAAATCCGCCGGTTGCCGTGTCGTGACGCCCTGGCAGCAGATGTCTCACGGCGGCTTTGGACGGCTGGTCGATCCGTTCGGTGTCATCTGGTCGATCACGACCCCCAAGCCCGGGTATTGATCGTTTGGCGGTCCCGCTGCATCACAAACGGAGAGAGCTTGCATGCCACTCGACCTGAATTACCTGCCTGGAATTGAGAAGAAGACGGGAAAGACGACCAAGGATTTCGTGGCCCTGGCTGTCGCAAAGGGCCTTGGCGACCCCACGATCAAGCCGGGTGCGCGGATCGCATGGCTCAAGCAGGATTTTGGCCTGGGGCACGGGCACGCCATGTTCATGGCGCATGCGATCAGGGATGCCCTGCTGGAGAGCAATTAGCCTGGTGGCCTGAGACTGCTGGACCTCAGTCCGCCGGCCATGTCGCCCTGCGTGGCCAATAACGGCTGGCCAACTGAAGGCCGACGTGAACGACAACCACTCCAAGGATGCCTGCAAGTGCCTTCAGCGAGCCGTCTGAAAAGCGCGCATGCCGGCCGGGATCGAAGACCTGCATGAACTCCAGCGCCGCGGCCACGACAATGACAGAGCCAAGAGTTCCGGCAAGACGATTGGGAAAACCAAGGCCCAACGCGAGGCCGAACAGGACATAGGCGAGGGCGCGTTCGAAATTCGGATCGCCCAAGTGGGGCCGCAATTGAATTGGCGACAGCGTCGCGAAGACAATCACGGCGAGCAAAACTAGGGCGACAATGCGCGAAATGGACGTCATTACCGCTCGTAAGGCGAACAAGTCGGCGAAACAATGACCAGCATCTTCGATGGCCAGGTTTTATGACGGCATCGCCACGGAACAGATGGCGAATTCAAGCAAATGTGATGAGCCTGTCCCCGGCAAATGCCCAGCGTCCGCGACCCCGCACCATCTGCCTATTCACCAGAACAGCTGAACATCCATTGTACCCCGAAGGCGTCGACCAGCATGCCGAAGCTGCTTCCCCAGACTTGCCGCGCCAGGGGCACGGTGATCCGGCCGCCCTCGGACATGCGGGTGAAAAGCCGCCGCATCGGGTCAAGCTCATCGAATTCCAGCATCATGGCGGAGCCTTTCATCGGCTCCGCATCATCATTGTCCGAGGCGTGAAACAGCACGCCCGGGCCTTCGAAGCGGGCATGCATGACTTTCCCACGCATGGCTTCTGTGCGCACCGGCATGTTGTTGTCGCCCCAGCGCAGCAGGATCGTCGCCTGGCCAAGGCCGCACTGCTCGTAGAAGGCCAGGGCGGGCTCGCAATTCGTGGTGTAGAACAGTGAAGGGGAGAGCCGCATCGGTGCGTTTCCGTCCATTGGTCAGGACGCGGAGGCGGTTGCGGCGGCGATAAGGGCATCGCCTGTATATTGCCTGCTGCCAATACCCCAGCCGCCGTCAGGCGCATTGACGATGTTGACCCAGGTGTTCTCCGGCTTGTGGCCGGGCACGCAGAGTTCGGCGACAATCGCTGCGGCAGCGGTGATGAAGGCGTTACGGGCTTCGATCGATGACAGGCCGATGTTGGGCAGCTTCAACTCGACCATGACGACAGGCCGATTGGCGCCGCCGGCATAGATGTGATGGGCCGGCAGGATGTGCACCGTGCCGCCGACGATGGCGGTGAAGAACGCATTGCCAGCGGCGCCGGAGGCTTCGATAAGGGCGGCGCTCAGCCGCGGCAGGATTTCACGCTCGCCAGTCGAGGTCAAAACGCCCTCTGGCGCGGTCACGGTGATGGGCATTTCGTTCTCCTTTGTCAGGCTTCCATCGCACTATGGCGTTGGCCTTGCCGTGTTTCGTATCAATTGCTACGTTATGTGGAGAAGGTGAGTCAATAGGTTTCGTATCGATCATTATGGATGAGCTGGAAAAACCCCGAGGCGGCCGGCCGCGCGCATTCGACCCCGACAGGGCGCTGGATGCGGCGATGCATCTGTTTTGGGAACATGGCTATGAGGCGACCTCGCTTGCCATGCTGCGCGAGGCGATGGGGCTGACGCCGCCGCAGATCTACAATGCCTTCACCGACAAGGAGACGCTTTTTCGCAAGGCGCTCGAACGCTACCACCAGACCGAGATCGGCTTTGCACTGGATGCGCTTGGCGCGCCGGTGCCGACGCGCGAGGCGATCCGGCGGCTTCTACTCGGGGCAGCGGAGGCCTATTCGAGACCTGGCAAGCCCGGCGGATGTCTGTTCATCAGTGGCGGGCTGGCAACATCGCCGCAGGCGCAAGCCATCGCGGACGAACTCAAGACCTACCGCAAGGCGAGTGAAGCGGCGATCGCGGAGCGGCTGGCGAAGGGCAAGGCAATAGGCGACCTGCCCGAAGGGCTGGCCGTCGGCGGATTTGCCAAATATCTGACCGGGGTCATGAACGGCATGTCGATCCAGGCACGGGACGGCGCATCGGTCGAAGCGTTGCGCAGTTTGGCCCAAATCGCTCTTGCGGCGCTGCCGGTCGAAGGGCAAAACAAAGCCCCGTCCAAGGAATAAAGCCATGCTGGATCTCTTCCCGGAAGCTGAGAAACCGATCGAAATCATCCCGGGGTGCAAGCTTGCCGCCAAGGTCGCGTCGCTCTACGTCGCACCATTGGATCATTTCGAGACGCGTCCGGTGGATGAGTTGCGGCTGGGCTTCGACGGCATATCAGGCGATTTCCATGCCGGCCCTACCCGGCGCTCCGGCGGGCGCGAACCCTGGTATCCTCGTGGCACCGAAATGCGCAACGAACGGCAATTGTCGATCGTGGCGGCGGATGAACTGGCCATCGTCGCCGAGCGCATGGGGCTGGCAGAGATCAAGCCGGAGTGGATCGGTGCCAATCTTCTGATCGAAGGCCTGCCCAATCTCTCCATGCTGCCCTCCGGAACGCTGCTGTTTTTCAAGGGCGGCGTGACCATCAAGGTCGATGCGCAGAACGGACCCTGCCGCATCGCCGGCCGGTCAATCGCGGAACACGCCGGAATGGCCGATATCGAGGCTGGCGCGCTGCTGTTCCCGAAGGCGGCGAAGCGGCTGCGCGGGGTCGTCGCCTGGGTCGAAAAGCCGGGCATTATCAGAGCCGGCGAGGAGATTTCGGCGCGGGTGCCGGAGCAGTGGATTTATAAGGCTTAGCGCTACGCCGCTCGAAAGCGGCGTAGCGAAAGTACTGGCCTTTAGCCTTTGCGGTTCTTGTTCGCGCCTTGCGCCATGACCGAAACGTGATCCCACTTCTCCCAGGTGGCGAGGCGGTTGGCGTATTCGTGCTTGATCATCGGCAGGCCGCCATCGCCAAAGAACACCCGAAGCGGCGGCTCGGCGGCATCGACAATCGCCAGCATCGCCGGTCCTGTCGCTGCTGGATCGCCGGCGACCGAGTTGGCGCGGCGCTCGGCCATCTTGGCGCGGGCGGGTGCGTAGGCCTCGATCGGCTTGGAGGTCTTTGCCGACGCGCCGGACCAGTCGGTGGAGAAGCCGCCCGGTTCGACCAATGTCACGTGAATGCCGAACTCCGCGACTTCGATGCTCAGCGACTGGCTGAAGGCCTCCAGCGCCCATTTCGAGGCGTGGTAGAGACCGAGCGAGGCGAAGGCATTGACGCCGCCGATCGACGAGATCTGGATGATATGGCCGGAACGCTGTGCGCGCATGATCGGCAGCGCCGCCTGGGTGACCCACAGCGCGCCGAACACATTGGTTTCGATCTGGTCGCGGGCTTCCTGTTCGCTGGCTTCCTCGATGGCGCCGAAATGGCCGTAGCCGGCATTGTTGATGACGACGTCGAGCCGGCCGAAGCGCTTGTGCGCTTCGGCGATAGCGGCATCGACGGCCGCCTTGTCGGTGACGTCGAGCTTAATCGCGGCGATCTTGTCGCCGTAGGTCTTGACCAGATCGGCGAGTGTGCCGACATCGCGTGCGGTCGCGGCAACGCTGTCGCCACGGGCCAGCGCTGCCTCTGCCCAGACGCGGCCAAAGCCTTTCGACGATCCGGTGATGAACCAAACCTTTGATGTCATGATGTGGAGTCCTTGCCCGTGCGGGCGTGATTTTGATGTAAGCGGAGGCTTCTCCGCTTACGGCATATACGGCCTATCCCACGATTTTCCAGAGGCGAGGGGAAATCTTTTTGAACAGGAGCCCGGCTGATCAAGCCTGATCAGCGATAATCTACCGGGCTCGACCAGGCTGGGTCTTCGTGCTTTTGCCAGTATCGCGACATCAACCGGCTGGTGATCGCGCCAACCTTGCCGTCGGCCACCGGCGCGCCGTCGATGATCGTCACCGGCATGATGCCGCCGGCGGTCGAGGTGATGAAGACCTCGTCGGCGCCGCGCAGCGCGGCAATGCTGACGTCGACCGCGATGGCGGCAAGACCTTCTTCCACACACAGGTCAAACACGGTGCGCCGGGTGATGCCGGGGAGGACGCCTATGGCCGGTGTCGACAGTTTCCCGTCCTTGACGCAAAACACATTGAAGCCCGGCCCCTCGGCGACATTGCCGTTGAAATCGAGGATCAGCGCCGTCTCCGCACCACGGTCATAGGCATCGTAGAGGCCACGCACCAAATCGAGCCAATGGTAGTTCTTGATCGCCGGGTCGATCGAAGCCGGCGGAATGCGCACCTTGTCGCTGATGGCAACGCGCAGGCCGCGCTGCAACTGTTCCGCATTGGCGACAGAGCCGAACGGCACGGCGAAAGCCATGAAGCGGTTGATCGCCTGGCGCGGGTCGCGGCTGAAGGTCGGCGAGGCGCCGCGCGTGCACAGCATCTCGACATAGGCGGCGCGATGGCCAGAGAGCGCGACACAGTTGTGCAGGATTTCCGCCACGCCGTCGCGATCGAACGGGATCGTCATGCGCAGCTTTTCGAGGCCACCGAAGAAGCGGTCGAGATGCAGGCCGAGGCGAAAGAAGCGGCCATTCCACACATGCACCGTGTCGTAGGTGGCGTCCGAGTGCAGGAAGCCCCAGTCCAGGACCGAAATCCTGGCTTGCGACATCGGCAGATACTGCCCGTCGAGAAAGGCGATGCCCTCGGGGTAGGCATGCGGGTCGATATGCCGTTCGGAAACGGAAGGCAGCGGCGCCAAACCCGGTGTTGCGATCTTCAGGCTCATGCGAACGTCCCTCGTTCCTCGCTCAACGCGTTGATATCAGAGGCTATCGGCTGCCGAGGGAAGTCATAGAGCCAGGCCGGATGACGCCATTCATCCTGGATCGAGCCATGGAATTGCCCTACGCTTCCTGGGCAATATCTGGCCGGGAGGGGAAAAATGGGCATTCGGCTTGGCGCTGTGATTGTTGTGCTGTTCATTCTTGCCGCCGCCGGAGACGCCTTCGCCGCCGAATGCACGCGCGAAGGTGAGGAAATGTGCCAGGGCGGCCAGACCTACCGCTGCGAGAAAACCGGCAGCGAACTGACGCCGATCTTCCAGAATATCCCTTGTGGGGTGAATGCGCAGTCTCTGACGGGCACGTGGATCGGCAAGGGCCATCAGAGCCCGGCTGGGGCCGGCGGCGCTGATTGGGCGATCGCCATGACGATCAATGACGGCAGCGCATCGATCGACTACCCGTCGCTCAGCTGCGGCGGGTCGTTGTCGCAGACGTCAAGGGACGATACCTCGGCGGAATACCATGAGAGCATCACCTACGGTCAGGACAAATGCATCGACGGCGGCACCGTCACTGTCAGGTTCTTCAAGGGAAATCTGTCCTGGACCTGGGTCGGTAAGGCTGATGGCCAGTCTTACAACGCGGTCGCGGTTCTGACGCGTAAGTAGCTGGAACTATTCCTCCTCGTCATCGGCATCGAGCAGGCGCGTCGCGCGCCAGCGGGTGAGCACGATGTTGGTTTTCTCGATGACGAAGAAGCGCGCCGAGTCGCGGTCGTAACCTTCGGCAAGCAGCTTTTCGTAATCGGTGTGGACGTGGCGGATATGGGCGATCGTTGCCAGCCAGACGGCGATGGTTGGCGGCAAGGTCTTCATGTGCACCGCGCCGGCATCAGTGCGGATCTTTTCCATGTCGGCATAGGGTGCCAGCGGCAGAAGTGCTGTCAGCGCCTTGGCGATGGCGCGGCGGCGCCCGGTTGGCGCGGTCATTGCTCTTCTCGTTTGGGCTCGTCCCGGCCGGCAACGGTTGCCTCGGCAATAGCGTCGGTCGAGGCGAAATAGGGTTTGATGTCGATGACCGGCGTGCCGTCCAACACATCGATGGCATCGCGATCGATGCGCCCAGTGCTTTGGTCGAGCGCGACGAGCTTCGCCACATGCAGGCCGATCGGGTTCGGGCGGGCAGGGGAGCGGAGGCCAAATACGCCTTTCGCCTCAGCCGCATGGCGGGGTTTCTGGACAATCAGATTCCGCGGCGCGTGGTGCAGCCAGGAGAGGATGATGACATGGCTCGCCCGTTCCAGTCCTTGCAGGCCGGCTCGATAGGGTGCGTCGATGGTCAGTAGCGCCGGCTGCCCCGTCTCGCGTGCGGCGCGCATGTTCTTCGGACAGGTCTCGCGTGTCGTCCACGGCGAGGTGATGTGGCCGATGAAGACGATCTGGCCATCCGCCGGCATCGACGCCGGATCGTGTTCCAGCCTCTGCTCGCCCTCGCGCATTTCGAACATGGTGACGACTCACTCCGCAGTTTGGCCTGATCCTGTCAGAGAACCGCGCCTATTTCTGCCCGTGTGGGAGCAAGGGTCACGCATGCGCCATTTTCTTGTCAAACAGCGACATGGGCCTTGCCATGAGGTGAAAATCGACATAAACATATGTTTATATCTTTTTCAAAGAGAATACGCTGATGCATGTCGCGCTCGACACCATGGTGGATACATTGAAGGCGGCGGCTGAATCCAGCCGGCTGCGCATCCTGGCACTGCTTTCGCGCGGTGACCTTACCGTTTCGGATCTCACTGAAATCCTCGGCCAGTCGCAGCCGCGCGTGTCGCGGCATCTCAAGCTGCTGCTCGAAGCTGGATTGATCGGCCGCTACCAGGAAGG
>JBDSLV010000388.1:0-8711 GCA_039916205.1 Mesorhizobium sp.
GCTTTCAGCAGCCGGACCGCAGACGGCCGGAACCACTATGGTATCAGGTCGAGGAAGCGATTCGCGCCATCGTCAAGAGCGGTGAGTGGGCGACAGGCGACCAGATCCCGGCGGAAGACAGGCTATGTGCTCTGTTCGGGGTCAGCCGCATCACCTTGCGCCACGCGCTGCGCAATCTCGAGGAAGGCGGGCTGCTCCGGCGCGAGCATGGCCGAGGCACCTTCGTGCGCTCGACGACGCTGGTCGCCGGCACCCGCGAGCTGACCAGTTTTACGCAGGAGATGGGCAATATGGGCGTGGTCGCCGGCTCGCGCCTGCTCGACTGCAGCCTGACCGTTGCCAGTGCGGCAGCGGCCGGCGCGCTGGAGATCGAGGAAGGTGATCCGGTCGTGCGCATACGGCGGCTGCGGCTCGGCAACAACGAACCGATCGGCATCCAGACGGCGCAGCTTTCGGCTGCGCGCGTGCCGGGCTTCCTCGATGCCGGCCTGCTGCAGGGCTCGCTCTATGAAGCGCTGGAGCGCCATTACGGCATCGTGCCGGTGGCCGCGCGGGAAAACTACCGTGTTGGCGCGGTCGGGGCGGCCGATGCCGAACTGCTTGATCTCGCGGTCGGCAGTCCCGCCTTCGTCGTCGAGCGCATCACCACCGACGAGCGTGGCCCGTTCGAATTCACCGTCTCGATCATGCGGGGCGACCGCTACGAAATCCGCTCGACGCTGCGCGCCGGGCGCGTCCCGGCAAACCCACGAAGCTGATCCATCATCACAAGCCGACACATAACAGGAGTACCCACGTGTCCGATCTCTACATCCCCCGCCTTGCCGCCCTCATCGAACAGGCTTCGAAAGCCAATGAAGACGCCTTCGGCCAGGCCGCCAGCCGTTTTGCCGACTCGCTTGAGGGTGGCGGGCTGGTTCATCTCTACGGTTCGGGCCATTCGGTGCTGCCAGTGCAGGAAGTGTTCCCGCGCTACGGCAGCTATGTCGGCTTCAACCCGCTGACCGACCCGCGCGTGATGTGGCACAATGTGCTGGGCGCCGGCGGCGTGCGTGAGCTTCTGTGGCTGGAGCGGACCGAGAAATACGCCGAGAAATTCCTCGACCACCAGCCGCTGAACAAAGGCGACTCGATCATCATCTTTGGTCATAGCGGCCGCAATTCGTCCGGCATCGACACGGCGCTCTATGCCAAGAAGCGTGGCATCTTCGTTGTCGCGGTGACCAGCAAGAACAATCTCGACAAGCCGGCGACGCATTCCTCCGGCAAGCGGCTGGCGGATGCCGCCGACCTCGTCATCGACACCTGCTCGCCGATCGAGGATGCGATCGTTCCGGTCGAAGGCTGGAGCCGTCCGGTGTCGGGGTCATCGACGGTGCTTGCCATGATCCTGGCGCACGAGCTGATCGCCCGCACCGCCGAGCAACTGGCCAAGAGGGGCATCGAACTGCCGGTCTTCGCCTCGCCGACGATTGCGGGCGTGACGCTACACGACACCGATGTCATCTACGGCGTCTACCGTGAGCGCATGCTGGAAGCGCAGCAGAAGCATCTGCCGACCTTCCAGGCGACCATGCGCGGCGAATGACGGACCAGATGGGAGGCGCCTGCGACGCCTCCCATCTCCTGAACGTTGGCATGGGAGTCGGCGGCGGTCTTACTCGGCGGCCTGAAGGCCTTCCGCTGGCAGGCTGTCGTCGGCTATGCCGCCAAGCGCCCTGGCCAGCTTGGCCTCGTCGAGCTCGCCTTCCCAGCGGGCAACGACCAGCGTCGCGACCGCGTTGCCGACGAAGTTGGTAAGCGCCCGGCATTCCGACATGAAGCGGTCGACACCGAGGATCAGCGCCATGCCGGCGACCGGAACGGCCGGCACGACGGACAGCGTCGCGGCAAGGGTGATGAACCCGGCTCCGGTGATGCCGGCAGCCCCCTTGGAGGACAGCATCGCGACCAGCAGCAGCAGGATCTGGTCACCGATCGACAGATGGATGTTCGTCGCCTGCGCGATGAACAGCGCTGCCAGCGTCATGTAGATGTTGGTGCCGTCGAGATTGAAGGAATAGCCGGTCGGAATGACCAGACCGACCACCGAGCGCTTGGCGCCGGCCTTTTCCATCTTTTCCATCAGCGAGGGCAGTGCGGCCTCGGATGACGAGGTGCCCAGCACAAGCAGCAGCTCTTCCTTGATGTAGCGGATCAGCGCCAGGATCGAGAAGCCGTTGTAACGGCAGACCGCGCCCAGCACGACAAACACGAACAGCAGCGATGTCACGTAGAAAGTGCCAACCAGCATGGCGAGATTGATGACCGCGCCGATGCCGTATTTGCCGATGGTGAAGGCCATGGCGCCGAAGGCGCCGATCGGTGCTGCCTTCATCAGCACGCTGACCAGCTTGAAGATCGGTGTCGTCAGCGCCTGGAGGAAGTTCAGCACCGGGGTGCCCTTGTCGCCGACCAGCGCCAGCGCGATGCCGAACAGAACCGAGAAGAACAGCACCTGCAGGATGTCGCCATCGGCGAAGGCGCCGACAATGGTCGTCGGGATGATGTTCATCAGGAAGCCGGTGACAGACTGATCATGCGCCTTGGCGGCGTAAGTGTTGACGGTCGAGGCGTCGAGCGTCGCTGGATCGATGTTGAAGCCAGCGCCGGGCTGGACGACATTGGCAACGATGAGGCCGATGATAAGCGCCAGTGTCGAGAAGGTCAGGAAATAGAGCATCGCCTTGCCGGCGACGCGCCCGACTTTTTGCAGGTCGCTCATGCCGGCAATGCCGGTCGCGACCGTCAGGAAGATGACCGGCGCGATGATCATCTTGACCAGCTTGATGAAGGCATCGCCGAGCGGCTTCATGCTTTCGCCAACCGACGGATAGAAATGGCCAAGTGCGATGCCGACGACGATCGCGAAGAGCACCTGCACGTAGAGTTGGGCATAGAACGGCTTGCGCTGCGCGGCAGGCACGCCTGATTGATCTGCGATCTGCATCTGATGTCTCCCTGCCGGATGGGACGGAATGCACCGCCCTGCAAGACTTCTCCCATGACGGCGCTCCGGTCGCCCGCCGCTGCAAGGAGTTTTGCAAGCGCCATGCCAGATCGGGGCAAGGCCGGAATCCCTGGATTTCGGGCTTTCTCGCGTGTCTTTCGAGCCAAGCGTGTGCGGATTTCCGCACAGGCTCTGTTTGCCTGGGCGGAATTTCGCATTACAGTGATCGCAAGACTGCCGAGTAAAATGGAGAGGGCCGACGCCGCAGGCGCGCACCGAGAGTGGGTCCGCTGGATTTGGCGGCCGTGATTTGCTGCGTGAAGCGGTGGCCCGGTTGCGCGATGGCCGTTGGCTCATCGTCGCGATTGCCCTGGCGGTTCTGGCCGGTGCGGTCGCGACTGCCGGGCGTATCGCAACGGACCAGGCGGCCGACAATCTGCGCGACGGCGCGATGGCCGCCTTGCCGCTGGCGGCGGGAACCCTGACTGGCGAGATCGAAAAGCAGCGCCTGGTGCCTTTGGTGTTGGCGCGCGATGACGCGGTGCGCGCTGCGTTGCGCCGGGCCGGAAAATCCGACGAACCGGCGCTCAACGACAAGCTCAGGTCCATCGCGGCTGATGCATCGGCATCCGCAATCTATGTCATCGACACCGCAGGCATCGCGATCGCTGCAAGCAATGCCGGCGAGCCCGGCAGCTTTGTCGGCATCGACTATAACTTCCGGCATTATTTCAACGAAGCCATGGCCAAGGGCGCGGCCAGCCAGTACGGCCTCGGCACGATCAGCGGCAGACCGGGGCTCTATCTCGCCAGCCGCGTCGACGACGGCACCACGCCGCTCGGCGTCGCCGTGTTGAAGGTCGAACTGAACGGCGTCGAAGCCAATTGGCGGTCAAGCGGGTTCCTTGTCTTTGTTACCGACGAGCGCGGCGTGGTGTTGGCCACCAGCCAGTCTGAATGGCGGTTTCACGCCTTGGCGCCGCTGTCGTCTCAGGATGCCGCCACCGCCCACGATCAGCTACAACTGGCCGATGCCGCTTTCGAACCGCTGCCGTTGCGGCGTGGCGCCGGTGACGGTCTGGCGACAATAGAAAGCTTGGGGAAGTCGCGCCAGTTCGTCGAAGTGGTGCAGGACCTGCCAGGCGCGGTTCCCGGCTGGCGTCTCTGGCTGCTGACGCCCGCCGATGCGGCGCTCTCCTCCGCCGCCAACACGGCGCGGCTGACCACGCTGCTGGCGCTGCTGCTCGCCGGCCTGATGGCCTTCGTCATCCTGCGGCGGCGGCGCACCCGCCGGCTGCGGCAGGAAGCATTGGCACGCATGAATGCCGAACTGGAAAGCCGGGTCAGCACGCGAACCGCCGAGCTGACTCGCTCGAATACGGCGCTTGCCGGGGAGATCACCGAGCGCGAAAACGCCGAGGCCAAGGTGCGTCGGTTGCGCGACGATCTCGCCCAGGCGAATCGGCTTTCCATCCTCGGGCAGATCGCCGCCGGTGTGGCGCATGAGATCAACCAGCCGGTGGCTGCGATCCGCACTTATGCCGAGAATGCCGGCCGCTTCCTTGATGGCGGCAAGACAGAACCGGCGTCCGGCAACCTGAGCTCGATCGTGGCGATGACCGAACGCATCGGCGCCATCACCAACACGCTGCGCGGTTTCGCGCGGCGCGCCAGCATCGCCGCCTCGCCACTGCCGGTGCATGAGGCGGTTGACGGTGCCCTGTCGCTGCTGTCGGGACGCATCCGCGATTCCGGCGTGACAATCATCAGGCCGCGAGGAGGGGCCTCGCCGATGGTCATGGCCAGCCGCATCCGGCTGGAACAGATCCTCGTCAACCTGCTGCAGAACGCCCTCGACGCGCTGAAGGATCAGCCCGATCCCCGCATCGAGATCGAGCTTGCCGAAAAGGACGATCGCGTCCTGATATCGGTGCGCGACAACGGCCCCGGCCTCGGCCCGGAAGCGGCCGGCAACCTGTTCATGCCGTTCCAGACAACCAAGGAAAAGGGTCTTGGCCTCGGCCTGGTGATTTCGCAGGAGATCGCCCAGGAACTGGGCGGATCGCTTGTGCTCGACCCCGGCGGTGCCCGGGGCGCGTCCTTCACCCTCGATCTCGGGCGGTTAGCATGACAGAGGGACTTGTCGCACTGGTTGACGACGATGCCGACCTGCTTCGCGCCACAACGCAATTGCTCGAACTTGCCGGATTCACCGCGATCGCCCTCAATGCGGCGGAAGCCGCGCTCGGTGTCGTCGACAGGAATTTCGAGGGCGTCGTTGTCAGCGACATCCGCATGCCCGGCATGAATGGACTGCAGCTGTTCGACCGCATCAAGGCGACGGATCCGGACATCCCGGTGATCCTGGTGACCGGGCATGGCGACATCGATCTGGCGGTGGCAGCGCTCAAGGATGGCGTCTACGATTTCATCCCCAAACCCTATTCGGGCGACCGGCTGATCGAGGCGCTGAAACGGGCGAGCGAGAAGCGGCGGCTGGTGATGGAAAACCGGCGGCTGCGCGACGCTGCCGCGCAAGCCGCCGACGGGCTGCCGCTGATCGGCGAAGCGCCGGCGATCCGGCGGTTGCGCGAGACCTTGCGCCAGATCGCCGACATGGATGTCGACGTGCTTGTCGAGGGCGAGACCGGCACCGGCAAGGAAGTGGTCGCCGACCTCCTTCACAAATGGGGCCGGCGCCGTGCAAAGGCTTTTGTGGCGCTGAACTGCGGCGCGCTTCCGGAGACCGTCATCGAAAGCGAGCTGTTCGGTCACGAGGCGGGTGCCTTCACCGGCGCGCAGAAGCGGCGTGTTGGCCGCATCGAGCATTCCGGCGGCGGCACGCTGTTCCTCGACGAGATCGAGTCGATGCCGCTGGCGCTGCAGGTCACGCTGCTGCGCGCGCTGGAAACGCGCAGTGTCACCCCGCTCGGCTCGAATGAGACGCGGCGCATCGATCTGCGGGTTGTCGCGGCGACCAAGGTCGATCTCGGCCAGCAGGCGCAGCGCGGCGATTTTCGCGAGGATCTCTATTTCCGCCTCAACGTGGTGACGTTGCGCATCCCGCCGCTGCGCGAGCGGCGCGGCGACATTCCGATGCTGTTCGGCCATTTCCTCGGCAAGGCATCCGAGCGTTTCGGCCGGCCGGTTCCGGCGATGAGTGCGGCGGTGAGCGACCATCTCCAGTCGCATGCCTGGCCCGGCAATGTGCGCGAACTCGCCCATTTCGCTGACCGCATCGCGCTCGGGTTCGGGCCGGACGAACAGGCTCCTGTCAATCCCGCGCGGGCGCCGCATGTGGACGGCGAGGCGGCGTTGCCGGAAAAGGTTGGCCGCTACGAGGCGCAGCTTATTCGCGACACGCTGCGTGATCATGCCGGCGACGTGCGCAGTGCCGTCGATGCGCTAGGCGTGCCGCGCAAGACATTCTACGACAAGCTCAAGCGCTACGGCATTTCCCCCGCCGACTTTCGCAATGGCGGCGATCCGGCCTAATATAGTGGCTTGGTCATGTGCCGAGGCGTTGGCCATTTCACCGTATTGTCGGGTTGTACCGGCCGCTCGAGATAGGTCGAGAGCACGACATAGCTTCGTGTCGAGGTGACGCCGGGTGTTTCGTACAGACGCGACAGCAAGCCTTCGAGCGCCCGCGTGTCCTCGGTGCGGACCTTCAGCAGCATGCAGGTGTCGCCGGCCACCGAGTGGATCTCCTCGACTTCCGGATGCTCGGAAATCGCCATCAGTTCCGGCGTCTTGCCCCAACCCTTGGTGTCGACATGGACGAAGGCAAGCAGCGGCTTGCGCACCGCCTTGGGATCGACGAGCGCGACGGTGCCTCGGATGGCGCCGCTGCGCCGCAGCCGCTTGACGCGTTCGTGCGCCGCCGGCGGCGAAAGCCCGACGCGGTCGCCGAGTTCGGCATAACTTACCGTGGCGTCGTCGACGAGAACGCCTAATATCTTTCGGTCGATCGCGTCGAGCTCGCGGTTGGCTGCCCTGTTCTGCAGAATGCCATCTGTTTCTTCATCCATCTGAAAATTTCTAATTGATACGGAACCAAATACGGCGACTATGACGATATGTCGAACATCGATCAAACAGCAATAGCAACGCCCACAGCCCCCATTCCCGCTCTCGCCTATCTCCTCACAGGATGCATCGCGGTGATCGGGTCGAACTCGCTGGTGCTTGGCCCGATCGCGCCGGCGGTGGCCAGCGCGTTCGCAACAAGCGTGCCGATGGTGATGATCGCCTCGGCGGCCTTCGGCCTCGGCACATCCGCCAGCGCCTTGTTTCTCGCCCGCTACATCGATCGCGTTGGTGCCCGCCGCATGCTTCAGGGCGCACTGCTTCTGCTGGCATTGGCGCTGGCCGCCAGCGCTCTTGCGCCGACGGTGACGGCGCTCGTTGTAGCGCAGCTTGTCGCCGGCATTGCCGCCGGCGTCGCCATGCCGGCGATCTACGCCAGTGCCGCCGCGATTGCGCCGCCTGGCCGCGAAAGCGGCACGATCGGCGTCGTGCTGACCGGCTGGACGCTCAGCATGGTGGCGGGTGTTTCGCTGTCGGCCGTGTTGGCCGATCTGGTGCATTGGCGCGCGGTTTTCGCGGCGGTCGCCCTTCTCGCTCTTCTGGCCCCGGGCGGGCTGGCCATGACGTCGCTTAGCGACGCCAGGAAAAGCGGCCCGGCGCCGACGCCACTGGACGCGCTGCGCGTCCCTGGAATTCTCCCGCTCCTGATCGCCTGCGGCGCCTTCATGACTGCCTTCTACGGCGTCTACGCCTATCTTGGCGATCATCTTCACACCGGACTGGGGCGCCCTGTCAGCGCCAACGGCCTGGCCGCACTTGCCTATGGCATCGGCTTTGGCACGGCGGCACTCCTCGATGGCGTCATCGATCGCCTCGGCGCGCGCCGCGTCATGCCATTCGCCTACCTGCTGGTTGCGGTCGTCTATCTGGCGATCGCCGCTGCCAGCGACAATTTCGGCCTGACCATGGCGCTTGTCGCTGCCTGGGGTCTCGCCAACCATTTCGGGCTGAACGTGCTGGTGACATGCCTGACGGCGCTCGATCCGGCGCGGCGCGGCACTGTCATGGGTTTGAACAGCGCTGTGACCTATCTCGCGGTGTTTGTCGGCACCACCGGCTTCGGACCGCTCTATACCAGCTTTGGCTTTGCCGCCTCGGCTGTCGTGGCGGCGCTGCTGATGCTGATCGCGGCTTTAGCTGCCGCATGGCCCTCAATACGACCTCAGCGGGTATAGGCGACGCTGCAAGGCTTGCATCCTCCGGCTGTCCTTCGCTACACGATTTGCGGGACATTTGCCTGGACGAAGCCATGAACACGACGCCATGAACACGACGCTTGAAACGACTCCCGAGCCCTTGCCGGATGATCTGGCTTTTCTGGGCGAGCGGCTGGCGGCGTTCAACGAGAGCGATGTCGGCGCCTCCGGCAGAAAGGCGCTTGCCGTCTTCGTCCGCGACGAACATGGCGCGGTTGTCGCCGGCATCTCGGGCTACACGGCCTGGGGCTGGCTCTATGTGCAATGGCTCTGGGTCGATGAAAGGCTGCGCGGCCACCACATGGCCGGCAAGATGCTCGATGCAGCCGAACAGGAAGCCGTGGCACGTGGCTGCCATGGCGCGCTGATCGACACGTTCAATCCCAAGGCAGCCAAGGTCTACAAGCGTCAGGGCTATCAGCCGTTCGGGACACTTG
>JBDSLV010000389.1:0-15922 GCA_039916205.1 Mesorhizobium sp.
CACGCCCTTCAGGACAATATTGTCGCCGAACCGCTTTTCGATCTTGCTGAGCCCGATCATGAGCGCGCCTCCAGGAAGCCGCCATAGCGGTTGAGCCGCGTCTCCAGCCGCGTCTGCAGGGCCGACAACACCGAACTCAGCGCCAGATAAAGGATGGCCGCTTCGACATAGAGGATCAGCGGCTCATAGGTGGTGGCGACGATGCGCTGCGCCGCCTGGAACATCTCCGGCACGGTAATGGCGGCGGCGAGCGACGTGTCCTTGACCAGCGAGATGAACGTGTTGGAAAGCGGCGGCACCGCGACCCGCCCGGCCTGCGGCAGGATGGTGCGCCGCATCGCCTGGCTCCAGGTCATGCCGATTGAATAGGCCGCTTCCCATTGGCCCTTCGGCACCGAGCCTATGGCCGCGCGGATGATTTCCGATGTGTAGGCGCCAATGTTCAGCGTGAAGCCGATCAGCGCCGCCGTGAATGCGTCGAGCAATATGCCGGCCGATGGCAGGCCGTAGAAAATCAGGAACAGCTGCACCAGAAGCGGCGTGCCACGAAAGATCCAGACGTAGAAGCGCACCGCCATGACCAGTGGCTTTGAACCGAACAATCGCAACAGTGCCGCGCCCAGCCCGACGGTCAGTCCGAGGACGAAGGACAGCAGCGTCAGCGGCACGGTAAAGATCAGCGCCGCCCACAACAGCGAGGGCAGCGACTCCAGCATCAGTTGCAGCCAGTGCGGCACGAAAGACCTCTCCTGCTAGCGCCGCTCCACCCGGCGACGATGGCCAATATCATGCCAAAAGCGGCGAGCCGTCAAAGACAGCTCGCCGCTCGGCTTGTCGCGTGGGCCAGCAACCGGCCCAGCCTATGAAATTACTTCGAAACGTCCTGGCCGAAATAAGTGTCGGCGATCTTCTTGTAGGTGCCGTCGGCCTTGATGTCGGCCAGCGCCTTGTTGATCGCGGCGACCAGTTCCGGGTCGCCCTTGCGCACGATGACGCCGGAATAGTCGGCATTTTCTTCCTGCGCGGCGATCTTCACATCGGCATCGGGCTTGTGCTTCTTGAAGTCGAGGAAGGACAGGCTGTCGTTGATGGTGGCATCGGCGCGGCCGGTCAGCAGAAGCTGGATCGACTGGTCGAAACCGTCCGTACCGACGAGCTCAGCGCCGTTTGTTTCCGCCAGCTTGCCGAAGTTCGAGGTCAGCGACTGTGCCGACTTCTTGCCCTTGAGATCGGCGAACGTCTTGATGTCGGTGTTGTCGCCGCGCACGATCAGCACCGCCTTCGAGGCGATGTAAGGATCGGAGAAATCATACTTGGCCTTGCGCGCGTCGGTGATGCCGACCTCATTGATGACGGCGTCATAGCGGTTGGCGTCGAGGCCGGCGATCAGCCCGTCCCACTTGCCTTCCAGGAACTCGACCTTCACGCCGAGCTTGTCGCCGATCGCCTTGGCGATTTCGACGTCGAAACCGGCCAGCACTCCGCCGGCATCATGATAGGTGAAGGGTGCATAGGTGCCTTCCGTACCGACCTTGATGGTGCCCGCCTGCTTGATCTGATCAAGATTGGCGCCGGCATGGCCCGCGGTGACAGCCAGAGCCTGCAGCGTTCCGGCGACGATGAGCGACTTGAGCCATTTCATTTTTCTGTGATCCCGTACTTGGCCTGATCTCAGGCATATTGTGAGTGGTGGAAACTGACAGATGTCTGATGGAAAAATAAGGAACAGAATTTCAAAAACAACACAGTTCTGAAATCAGGTTCTCAAAATGGACCTTGCCGAGGGCGTTTGCGTTGCCGCATTCCACCTCTAAAGCCTCCCGCACCGCACGCAGTCACGCGTAGCGACGGCGGAACCATTCCCGCACGTGGCACGTTCATGGCTGTTGTAGGGCCCGGCGTCACCTTTTCAACCACCACGATGCCAAGCCAGGAAAAGAACGTTGCAAGGCCCACCCGCATCGTTCGGAACAGGGAGCGCGGCATGATGCAGGACACGGCAGGTCGGACCATGGTCCGCGCGGCGATGAGAGCCCCCTATCTCGAGCGTGACGAAGAGCATCGGCTGGCGTTGCGCTGGAAAGAGGACAACGACCAGCAGGCGCTGCACAGCATAACCGTTGCGCATATGCGGCTGGTCATTTCCATGGCCTCGAAATTCCGCCACTACGGCCTGCCGCTTGGCGACCTGGTGCAGGAAGGTCATGTCGGCCTGCTCGAAGCGGCCGCCCGGTTCGAGCCGGAGCGCGAGGTGCGGTTTTCAACCTATGCGACCTGGTGGATCCGCGCCTCGATGCAGGACTACATCCTGCGCAACTGGTCGATCGTGCGCGGCGGCACCAGCTCGGCGCAGAAGGCACTGTTCTTCAACTTGCGCCGCTTGCGCGCCCGCCTGGCGAATGGCACCGAGCCACTGTCGAACGCCACGCTCTACCGCGAAGTGTCGGTGGCACTTGGAGTTTCCGAAGCCGATGTGGCCATGATGGATTCGCGCCTCTCGGCGCCGGATTCCTCGCTCAATGCTCCGCTGGCCGACGAGTCCGGCTCGACCGAGCGCATGGACTTTCTGATCTCGGATGATCCCCTGCCGGACGAAGTCGCCAGCGACACGATCGATGTCGAGCGCCGTTCGCTGTGGCTGAGGGAGGCGCTCCGCGCGCTCAACACCCGCGAACTCCGGATCATCGAGGAACGCCGCCTCAGCGACGAGGGTGCGACGCTCGAAGCGCTCGGCGAGACGCTCGGCATTTCCAAGGAACGGGTGCGCCAGATCGAGGCTCGTGCCATGGAGAAGCTCAAGGTGGCGCTGGTCAGGCAGAACCCGGAATTCATGGCTGCCTGAGCCTGCAGCCGGGCTTACTTGTCGGTGACGATCTTGACCTTGTCGCCGGCAGAGACAGCAGCACCCGGCGACAGCGCGTTGAGCACACGGAACAGGTCGAGCTTGCGGTCGACGCCAACCATCTGCGCCGAAAGCGACCCCATTGTCTGCCCCGGCTGCACGGTCACCACGCGGATATGCAACGGCTTCAGCGCCGCCTTTTCCGCCGCACTCAGAATACGGAACGAACCGCTGACCGAGCGCGCGACACTGTCCAGCGATGTGCTGGCGGAAGGTGCGGCGGTCAGCAACCGGTAGACCTGACCGCCGGCACGGATCACCGCGATGTCGAACTGCCAGCCTTCGGCGCCGGCATGCGCGGTCGCCGCCTCGTTGCCGTTGATGGTCTCCAGCTTCACCGTGCTGTCTTCGAGACCGGCGACCCAGCCGCTTCTGATATAGTCGGTCAGCGCCCGGTTCTTGTCGATCGAAACACCGTCGAAGCGGATCGCCATGTCGCCAGGGCCGGTCGCGGTCACAGCGGCAGCGGAATTGTCGATGATGAAGCCTTCTGGCACCGAGAAGGACACGCCAAGCCCAGGATGCAGGAAGGTTTCGCCACGCACATAGCCCTCTTCCGGCGTGTCGCCGTAAAGCAGGCCGTCTACGCCGGCGAGGAAGGAATCACGATCACGCGTGCCGAAGCCTGGCGCGCCGAACTGGCGGGCATGGCGCTGCGCCAGATCGATACGCTGCGGCGTATTCGGATGGGTGGCCAGGAAGTCGAGGCTGGCGTCGGTGGCGCCGCTGATCGAGCGGAAATCGGTATAGGCCGACATCGACTGCAGGAAGCGGCCGGCGGCAAAGGGGTCATAGCCGGCTTCGCCGATCGACTTTATGCCAATCGCATCGGCCTCCAGTTCCTGGTTGCGCGAGAACTGGGCAAGCCTGAGCTTGCCACGGATCAGCGCCGCCTTGGCGGTCGGGCTGTCGCCCAGCACGTCCGAGACGACCTTGGTCGCCAGTCCCTCCTCGGCCTCCAACTGCTGGCGCTGCAGACCGTGATTGGCGGTAACGTGACCCATCTCATGGGCGATGACAGCGGCAAGCTCGGCCGAATCATTGGCCAGCGCCAGCAAACCGCGCGTGATGTAGAGGTAGCCGCCCGGCAAGGCGAAGGCATTGACGTTGGGCGAATTGAGAATGGTGATACGGTAGGTCTGGGTCGGGTTGGCCGACACCACGGTCAGGTTGCCGACAACCTTGGCCACCATGCGTTCAAGCTTGGGATCGGAATATTCACCGCCATAAGTCGCCAGAATGCGCGGATGCTGCGCCTTCGCCATCTCCGCGAGCTTGCTGTTGGCGGCGACGTTGTCGACCGTGATCGGCCTGTCGGACGGCTGGAAGCCGGATTCCTGAACCGCCGGAGGCGTGAACATCTGGCAGCTGGCCAGCGCCACGGTCAAGCCGGCCAGCGCCAAGAAGCGCGCCAGCGGATTCAGTCGGAGTTTTTCAGCGCCGGTCGGCAGAACGGCTTCCTTTCGGGTCTTGGCGTGTGACCTCGAAGACCGGGGGCGATCTTCGGAATCGTCACACACAAAATCAAACTGCTACAGCACCCGTCGCGCGCCCCTCGGGACAAACAGCGGATGCTGCAGGCAAATCACGGCCTGTGCCGGCCCAGTAAGGCGGACCTAGCCACACTACACCGACCATGGCAAGCAAGCGTCACATCGCCTTGAACGGGTTTGACCGTAAATTATGTCCGCTTCCGGGCAATATCTCGTGATACGGCATCGGTGGCACTTGCGCCGATATAGCGTTGGAATGATTCCGGACCAGCCCCGGTGAAGAAATTGTCCGCCTCGCCGGTTGCAGCGACAACGCCATTGTCCAGGAACACCACATGCTCGCCGATGCGGCGGGCATCTTCCGGCTGATGCGTGACGAACAGCACCGTCATGCCCCGCTCAGCATGAACGGCGGCGACCAGATCGAGCATGTCACCGCGCAGGGCAGGCCCAAGCGAGGCGAAGGGTTCGTCGAGCAGCAGCACCGACCGGTTGCGCACCAGGACACGCGCCAGTGCAACGCGCTGCCGCTCCCCGCCGGAGAGTTCACGCGGCAGGCGCTTTTCCTTGCCGGCAAGACCAGTGCGTTCGAGCGCCTCGGCGATCGCCATGTTGTCGGTTTCGGTCAGCCGCAAGGATGGCGAGCGGCCGAGCCCGACATTCTGCTGCACCGACAGATGGGCAAACAGATTGTTTTCCTGAAACACCATCGACACCGGGCGCGCCGAGGGCGGTGCGGCGCCGACATTGGCGCCGTCGATCAGAACGCGGCCTGACTGGGGCGTCTCGAACCCGGCAACCAGATTGAGCAACGTGGATTTTCCCGAACCGCTCGGCCCCATGATGGCGGTGATTCTCGACGCCGCGAACTCGACATCGAAGACGAGCGGCGCTTCGCCATAGCTGAACGACACCTTGTCCAGGCGCACAGCCACACCCTTGGCCGTGCTGGTCTTTCCAGTCATGTCTTTCCCACCAGTCATCATGCCGTTTTCCCTCGTCCCAGCCAGTCCGCGGCCAGGATCAACGCCAGGCAAACGACACCGAGCAGCAGCGCCAGGCCGGCGGCGTCCTCGGTGCGGTAGCTGCCCATGCGCGCCAGCAAGAGATAGGGCAATGTCTGGACGGAATCGCTGCCGAACAGCGCAATGACGCCGAGATCGCCGAGCGACAGGGCCATGGCGAAGGCGAAACCGGTGGCGAGTGGCCGCCGCAGCGATGGCCAGTCGACCAGCCTCAGCCTGGTCCAGCCCGAAATGCCGAGCTGTGCGCAAAGCCTTTCGTGGCGCTCGCTTGCTGCATCATAGGCAGGCCGCACGGCGCGCAGTGCGAAGGGCATCGCCATCACCGCGTTGACGGTGACTACCATGATCGGCGCGATGGCAAAGATATCGCCGACATGGCGCAGCAGCAGGAACCAGCCAGCGCCAATGACAATTGGCGGCACGACCAGAACAAAACCGGCGCCGGTATCCGTCGCGTGTTCAAGCAGGGTTTTCCGGCCGGAGCGGCGGCTCAGCGCCAGCGCCCGGCGCGCCATGGTCAATGCCAGCGACAACATCACCGAGAGCAGCGCCGACAGGAAGGCCAGCCCGGCACTGGTCAACGTCGCTTGCCGCACGGCGGGCTCTCCGGCCAGCCGGCTAAGGTCAGCGCCAAGCCCGGCGATCACCGTGGCCGCCATCGGCCCGATAACGAACAGCAGCGCCAGGATTATGAGCACCGTGTTCAGCGCGGTCTCGCCCACACTCGCCGAGAGATAGCGGCGTGGCGCCACCGGCAGGTTGGCATCGCCGATGGTGTTGGTGCCAAGCCGTGCCAAACCCAGCACGACGGCGAAGGTCAGCGCGATCTGCAGCAGCGTCAGTGTCACCGCGCGCGCCGGATCGAAATCGAACCGCAGCGACTGATAGATGCCGACTTCGAGTGTCGTCGCGCGCGGCCCGCCGCCCAGGATGAGGACAATCGTGAACGACGTGATGCAGAGCATGAAGACAAGTCCGGCAACGCCGGGCAGCGCCGCACGCAATGTCGGCCACTCGATCAGCCGGAACGCTGGCCGCGCACCCATGCCGAGCTGGCTCGCCAGCCGCCACTGGTCGGCCTGTATGGTCTGCAGGGACTCGAGAAACAGCCGCACGCTGAGCGGCAGGTTGAAGAAGACATGGGCGATGAGAATGCCCGACAGGCCATAGATATCAGGCCAGCCCTGGCCTCCGAATGCACTGAACAGGCCGGCGAAATAACCGGCATGGCCGTAGAGCGCCAGGATGCCGAGCGCGGCAACGATGGCCGGTAGCGCCAATGGCACGGCGAACAGTTGCAGGATGAAGCCGCGCCCGAAGAAGCGCGGATGCCGCGACAGGGCACGCGCCACGAAAAGAGCCGGCACCACGGAAAGCAGCGTCGAGAGGACTGCCTGCCACAAGGTGAAGCGAACGACGCGCAGAAGAAAGGGATCGAAGGCTGCCCAAGCGCCCGAAAGGTCGTGAGCGCCTTCGAAAAGCAGCCCGGCAAACGCGCCGCCAATCAGCAGCGCGATTGCCGCGAGGGCCAGGACGGCGGCGTTGACACGGGAATCGGTCGGACGCGCCGGCGCCATCGCGCTGCCTACTTGCTCATCACGGCCAGCCATTCATCGACCCAGGCCTTGCGATTGGTGGCAACTTCTTCCGGGCTGAACAGCAAGGTCTTGGTCGGCTTCACCAGCTTGTCGAAAGCCGGATTGAGCGGCTTGCCGGTCTTGCCGGCTGGGTACATCCAGTTGGTTTCCGGAATGGCGTCCTGGAATTTCGGTCCGGTCATGAAGGCCATGAACTTTTCCGCCAGTGGGTTCTTGGCGCCTGACGTGGTTATGCCGGCAACCTCGATCTGCAGATACTCGCCTTCCTCAAACGAGGCCGCCTGGTAGCGCTCGGTCTTCTCGGCAACCATGTGATAGGCCGGTGACGTCGTATAGGACAGCACCATCGGCGCCTCGCCCTTGGTGAACAGGCCATAGGCCTCGCTCCAGCCCGGCGTGACGGTAAGCACCTTTGACTTGAGCTTCGCCCAGGCCTCCGGCGCCTTGTCGCCATAAACCGACTTCACCCACAAGAGCAGGCCGAGGCCTGGCGTCGAGGTGCGCGGATCCTGGATGACGATCTTGTCGCTGGCGCTGCCCTCGACCAATTCCTTCAGGCTCTTCGGCGGTGTCTTCAGCTTTTCGGTGTCATAGACGACGGCGAAATAGCCGTAGTCATAGGGCACGAATGTATCATCGCTCCAGCCGCCCGGAACATTGGCGTCAGCCACCGCGCCATGTGGCGAAAACAGGCCGGTGGCCTTGGCCTCGGCGGTCAGGTTGGTATCGAGGCCAAGCACGATGTCGGCCTTGGTCGAGGCGCCTTCCAGCTTGACGCGGTTGAGCAGCGCCACGCCGTCGGCGACCGAGACGAATTCGACATCGCAGCCGCATTCAGCCTCGAATTCCTTCTTCACCACGGGACCAGGACCCCAGTCGGCGGTGAAGCTTTCATAGGTATAGACAGTGAGCTTGTCCTTGGCGAAAGCGGGACTGGCAACACCAACAGCGGCAAGGACGATTGCCGGGACAACGGGGTAGAAAAACGTGCGCATCGGCGCCTCCTTCGTTCAAATTGAAAGGAATTGAGGCGTCGGCTTACCGAAACGTCTAATCCCTCCGCCGGTACAAACCGGATCAGGTTCAGCGGGTTGGCGAAACTGCCTCTCAGCCGGCCCGCGAAGATCGCGTCCGGCACCCCGTTAGAGCGTTTCGACACATAGGCCCGGCGACTGTGCCGCGCAAGTGGAAGTTTGCCAGGCCTATAGGCCACGGCCTTCCGTTTCCTTTGCGGGGCTGGTAAGGGCCACGCATATGAGCACTTTCACCATCCTGCTTGGCGGCGATCTCATCCGCACGCCCCGGCTCGACCGCCAGGTCGAGGGCACGCGCGTCATCGCGGCCGACGCCGGCATTGGTCATGCGCGGATGCTGGGCCTGGTGCCGGAGCTCTGGGTCGGCGACTTCGACTCGGTGCCCGCCAACTTGCCGGATGATCTTGCTTCGGTGCCTCGGCGGACGTTTCCCGCCGAGAAAGACAAGACCGATGGCGAACTCGCCATATCGGCCGCGCTGGAGCATGGCGCCACCAGCCTCATTCTCGTCGGCGCCTTTGGCGGCAAGCGTGCCGATCACGCCTTCCTGCATCTGGCGCTCGGCCTGCGGCTGGCCGAGGCTGGAACAAAAGTGCTGCTGACCAGCGGTGCGCAGGAGGGCATCCCCTTGCTGCCCGGAGAAGCCGGCTTCGACTTTGCCGACGGCACGCTGTTTTCAATCCTCGGTTTTTCCGAACTCTCCGGCCTGACCGTCATCGGTGCCAAATGGCCGCTGGATCATGTCGAGGTCGCGTTCGGTTCGTCGCTGACCATCTCCAACGAAGTCAACGGCAGGCTCCATATCGCGCTCGGTCATGGCCGGGCGCTGCTGCTTGCTCATCCCTACCCCTTGCCTGAAAGCTGACATGGCCCCGCCTCTTCTCAATCTCGACGGGATAAAACTGACCTTCGGCGGCACGCCGCTGCTCGATGGTGCTGCCTTGACGGCTTCGGCCGGCGACAAGATCGCGCTGGTCGGCCGCAACGGCTCCGGCAAGTCGACGCTGCTGAAGATCGCCGCCGGGCTGATCGAGCCGCAGGATGGCGAAGTCTTCCGTCAGCCTTCCGCGACGATTCGCTATCTGCCGCAAATGCCCGACATGGACGGTTTTGCCTCCGTCCGCGCCTATGTCGAGGCCGGACTTGGGCCCGCTGACGATCCCTATCGGGCGAGCTACCTGATGGAACATCTCGGCCTCTCCGGCGAAGAGCGGCCGAATGACCTCTCCGGCGGCGAGGCGAGGCGCGCGGCCCTTGCCCGAGTCATGGCGCCGGAACCCGACATCCTGCTGCTTGATGAGCCGACGAACCATCTCGACCTCCAGGTGATCGAATGGCTGGAAGAAGAACTCAGCCGCACCTCCTCCGCGCTGATCGTCATCTCGCACGACCGCCGTTTTCTCGAGCGTGTATCGCGCGCCACCATCTGGCTCGATCGTGGCCAGACCCGTCGGCTGGACAAGGGCTTTGGCCATTTCGAGGAATGGCGCGATCTGGTGCTTGAGGAAGAAGAGCGCGAACAGCACAAGCTTGGCCGCCAGATCGTGCGCGAGGAGCACTGGCTGCGTTACGGTGTGACGGCGCGGCGCAAGCGCAACATGCGGCGTCTCGGCGAATTGCAGACCATGCGCCAGCGTTTTAGCGGCCATCGCGGCGCCGAGGGCGCGGCGACCATGGTGGCCAGCGACGCGGCCGAATCCGGCAAGCTGGTGATAGAAGCCAAGAACATCGCCAAGAGCTTTGGCGACCTGACCGTGGTCAAGGAATTCTCCACCCGCATCCAGCGCGGCGACCGCGTTGGCCTGGTCGGGCCGAACGGCGCCGGCAAGACGACGCTGCTGAAGATGCTGACCGGCGAGATGAAGCCGGATGTCGGCTCGATCCGGCTCGGCACCAACCTGGAGATCGCAACGCTCGACCAGAAGCGCGAAGCCGTCGACCCCGCCGAAACCTTGGCGCAATACCTCACCGACGGGCGCGGCGAAAACCTCGTCATCAATGGCGAGCAGCGCCATGTCGTCTCCTACATGAAGGACTTCCTGTTCAAGCCGGAACAGGCGCGCACGCCGGTGCGCGAACTCTCGGGTGGTGAACGGGCCCGGCTGCTGCTTGCCCGTGTCCTGGCGCGGCCGGCAAATCTTCTGGTGCTCGACGAGCCGACCAACGATCTCGACATGGAGACGCTGGAACTGCTGCAGGAACTGGTCGCCGGCTTTGCCGGCACGGTCATCCTCGTCAGCCACGATCGCGACTTCCTCGACCGCACCGTCACCAGCCTGATCGCGCCTGACGGCGCCGGCCGCTGGATCGAATATGCCGGCGGTTACTCCGACATGCTGGCTCAGCGTGGCGGCACAAAGCTCGATGACCGCAAGGCCCGGGCGAAGGCTGAGAATGGCGACGGGGCGGCATCGGTGAAGAGCGAGGCAACCACCCAAAAGGGTCCAGCCAAAAAGCTGTCGTTCAAACAGAAATTCGCGCTGGAATCGCTGCCCAAGAAGATCGAAGCGGTCATGACGTCGATCTCGCGGCTGGAGAACAACATCGCTGATCCGGCCTACTACGAGCGCGATCCGGCCTCGTTCCAGAAAACCATCGCCGCCCTCGACAAGGAGCGTGCAACCTTGGCGACGCTCGAGGAGGAATGGCTGGAACTGGAGATGCTGCGCGAGGAGATGGAAGGGTAAGGATCGGTCGGTCGATCAATCGACGACGATTTGTCGACCGAAGTGACGAACCGTGAAAGCCTGGTTCGCCTTCACGATGGCCTCTGAACTGCCCGGTCCGGAGGGAAATCTCTCTAGCCATCACGACGACATCGCCGCGCTCGACATGCTGTTCCGGGGCTTCTGACGGAAGCCCTGGGCCGGCGATTTCTCTCAGCCCGCCGTCTTCGCTTGCCAGGCTTTCAGCGCCTCATCGAACACCTTCTCGCCAGGAATGCCCTTTTCCATGGTCAGCAGCGCGCGACGGCCGGTCTTGTAGACGACAGGTACGTCGATCCAGTCCTGGCCGCGAAGCAGCGTCAGGTTGGCGTCCTCATCCGCCTTGGTGTCGTTCAGCGCCACGAGGAAGAAGCCGTCGGCGATCTTGGCTGGAATGCCGATCAGCGGGCTGCCGGCATCCTGTTCCGAACTCTTCATGGCAACGCGCAGGATGTTGTCGACACCCCCGCCTTCGAAGCCGTCAGGCGTCAGGAAGATCATCTCGATGATATGGCTCGCCGGCAATGTCTGGTCGGTGTTGCGGCGGATGGTCATCCGCAACTGGACATTTTTGCCAGGGATGGTGGCCTCGGCGCGGATCGCCGGTTCAGGCGGCAGATCGCCACCGGGTGATTCCTGCACCAGTGACCAGACGATGTTGCCCGGCTCCGCCGACCCTTGGGCCGTGCTGGTGCGCTCTTCATAGAAGATTGCCTTCTGGCCAACCGGCAAAGCGGTCTCCGCCGGGGCGGCTGCCGGCGCTGCGGGCGCTGCACCTGCTGGCGGGGTAGCCGCGGCATCGGCGGGCGCGGCTCCGGTGGCGGGTGGCGTCGCAGGCGCTGCACCTGCAACAGGCGGCGTGTTGGCAGCAGGCGGTGTGTTGGCCGCCGCGGCATCCGGGGTCGCGGCAGGCGTAGCGGCCGCAGGCGCCGAAAGCGCCGGCGCATTCGTGGCCGATGGCGGCGTGGTCAACGCGGCGACGGACTCACCCTCGCCAATGGCGCTCTGCCCGCCGGCCGGGCCAGGATCAACTTCGCTTCCTTGGGGCGTCAGCCGCTGGGTGAACTTGGCACCCTCGGCCTCGGCGCCACCAGCCGCGGGCGGTGTTGTAGCGGCGTCGGTCACTGGCTTGGCGGGCGCCGGCTTAACCGGTTCGGTCTTCGCCACCACCTTGTTTCCACCCAGCCCAAGCATCTTGCCGAACGCATCCTTGTTCAGCCAGACACCATAGCCTCCGCCGGCAACCACGAGCAACGCGACAACGGCGGCGATCAGGCCACCATAGCTGCGCTTCCGCTCGGCCGGGCGCAAACGCTGGAAAGTGTCCGAGACTGCTTGTTCGTCATTGGAAAAGACATCGACCTGATCTTCCGCCGCGTCATCGTCCATGCCCGGAAGCGCGGTTTCTGCACGGGACGGAACGGAAGGCGCCGGCGTCGGGTTTTGCCAGCTTGGTTCGACCTTGGCGGCCGGTGATGCCGGCCGATAGGGTTCCAGCTTGGGCGCCGGCGCTGGCTGCCAGGCCGGTTCCGCCTTCGCCGGTTGCCTTGAATGGCTCGGCTGGTTCTTGTTGCGGTCGATCGAAGAGAAGATATGTTCCAGCTCCGCGAGCGGATCAGTCTCCGGAACGCTCTTGGCATATTCCCGTTCGACGCTTGCGATCGCGTCTTCCAAAGCGCGCTTCTGCCTGTCCGCCACCGACGCTGGCGGTGGTGGCGTGATGGCCGCGAGCTTGGCCGAGATCGTCGAGCGAGCCTTGTCATAGACTCTTGCCCGCACTTCCGGCGTCGGCTCACCGAGACCGTCGAGCGTCTTTTTCAGAACAGCAACGAAATCTGCCATGCTTCAGTCGACCTGTATTTTGTTTTCCGCGCCGGCCCCCGCAAATCGGCCGCGATGCCCGGAAAGGCTTCAGAAACTAGTCTTGAAACGGATCGGTCACAAGTATCGTGTCGTCCCGCTCCGGGCTGGTGGAAAGGAGCGCGACCGGTGCGCCGATCAGCTCCTCGATGTAACGGACATATTTGACCGCCTGGGCCGGCAGATCGTTCCAGCTGCGCGCGCCGGCGGTGGTGCCTTTCCAGCCTTCCAGCGTTTCGTAGACCGGCTCGACGCGCGCCTGCGCGCCCTGGCTGGCCGGCAGATAGTCGATCATCTCGCCATCAAGGCGGTAGCCGGTGCAGACCTTGATCTCGTCCAGCCCATCAAGCACGTCGAGCTTGGTCAGCGCGATGCCCTTGATGCCGTTGACGGCGACAGCCTGGCGGACCAGCACCGCGTCGAACCAGCCACAACGGCGCTTGCGGCCGGTGACGACGCCGAATTCATGGCCGCGCGTGCCGAGGAACTCGCCGACCTCGTTCTTCTGTTCGGTTGGGAACGGACCTTCGCCGACACGCGTCGTATAGGCCTTGGTGATGCCAAGCACATAGCCGATGGCGCCGGGGCCGACGCCGGAGCCGGCAGCAGCCTGGCCGGCGACCGTATTGGACGAGGTGACGAATGGATAGGTGCCGTGGTCGATATCGAGCAGCGTGCCTTGTGCGCCCTCGAACAGGATGCGCTCGCCGGCACGGCGCTTGTCGTCGAGGATTTTCCAGACGCGGTCCATGTAGGGCAGGATCTCGTCCGCGACCGAAGTCAGCTCGTGCATGATCGCCTCATGCGTGACTTCGGCATGGCCGAGCCCGCGACGCAGCGCATTGTGGTGCGTCAGCAGCCTGTCGACCTTCAAGGGCAGCGTTTCCAAATCCGCCAAATCCATCACCCTGACCGCACGCCGGCCCACCTTGTCTTCATAGGCGGGGCCGATGCCGCGGCGCGTCGTGCCAATCTTCGTGCCGGAATTTGAGGCAGCGTCCTCGCGGAACCCGTCCAGCTCCCGGTGCAGGGACAGGATAAGCGCTGTGTTTTCGGCTATTTTCAGGCGGTCCGGCGCCACTTCGACACCTTGTGCCTTAAGCTTCGCCACTTCCGCGACGAAGGCATGTGGGTCGAAAACGACGCCATTGCCGATGATGGACAGTTTGCCCTGCCGCACGACGCCCGACGGCAACAGCGACAACTTGTAGACCTTGCCATCGACGACCAGCGTGTGGCCGGCATTGTGGCCACCTTGAAAACGCACCACCACATCGGCGCGCTCCGACAGCCAGTCGACGATCTTGCCCTTGCCTTCGTCACCCCATTGCGAGCCGACGACCACCACATTGGCCATGTTTCTTTTCCCTTGAGACGCCGCTGAGCGGCTTGAATATGGTTCGAAACGACAGGCCTCTATAGCGTCAAGAGCAGGCCGATGCGACCTTTCTTTGCCGCCGAAAATGCCCTGAGGCACAACAATTTTCGGCTTTGACATCATTTACTTGACCGAGCGGGGGCAATAGGCCGGCTAACACCGCAACTCACTTCCAGCGGCTGGAATCCAGCGATGCACCGAAGCGCCTACATATTCCTGCTGCTCACCACCTTGCTTTGGGGCGGCAACTCGGTGGCCGGCAAGCTGGCGGTCGATCACGTCTCGCCGATGACGCTCGTCTTTTTGCGCTGGGTGCTGGCGGTCGCGATCATGCTGCCGATTGGCTGGCGACCGCTACAAAAGGACTGGCCGGTGGTGCGCAACCACTGGCTTGTGCTCGCGGCACTTGGCGCCAGCGGCTTCACGCTGTTCAACACCATCTTCTACACGGCGCTCAACTACACAACGGCGATCAACGTTTCTATCGAACAGGCGGCGATGCCGGTCCTGATTATCATTGCCAATTTCATTTTCTTTCGCCTGCGCGTGAACTGGGCGCAGATCGCTGGCGTCGTGCTGACCATATTCGGCGTGATCCTGACCGCTTGCCACGGTGATCCACGCCGGCTGCTGACGCTGGAACTCAATTTCGGCGATGCCATCATGCTCGTCGCGGTGCTTCTCTACAGCGGCTATTCCGTCGGGCTGCGGTTGAAGCCGGTGATGCAATGGCAGAGCCTGATGCTGGCGCTGTCGGTGGCAGCGCTTGTCACCTCGGTGCCATTCTTCCTGTGGGAAGTCGCCGCCGGCAAGGTCATAGTGCCTGACGCACGCGGCTGGTCGGTTATCGTCTACACCGCTGTCGGCGCATCCATCATCTCACAGATCTTCTACATCAGGGGCAACGAACTGATCGGCGCCAACCGCGCTGGCCTGTTCATCAATCTGGTGCCGATCTTCGGCACCCTGCTTTCTGTGCTGATCGTTGGCGAGACATTCCAGCTTTATCAGGCCCTGGCGCTGGTGCTCGTGCTGGGCGGCATCGGGCTTGCCGAATACAGCGGACGCAAGATGACGGACAAATAGAAAGGCGCGGGACCAGCCCGCGCCTTCCTCCTGATCTTCCGTTGCGGCTAGGATCACATCGCGTTGACGTCGAACTGCAGCCGCTTGGCCGAGTCGATCGACTTGTGCGCCTTGACCTGCTCAAGCACGTTTTCCGGGAACGGCGCATCGAGATAGAGCAGCGCGATGGCATCGCCGCCTGGCCGGTTGCGGCCAAGCTGGAAGTTGGCGATGTTGACGCCGTTCTCGCCGCAGACGGTGCCAAGCAGGCCGATAATGCCCGGCGCGTCGGCATTGGTCGTGTAGAGCATGTGCTGGCCGACCTCGGCATCGAGATTGATGCCCTTGATCTGGATGAAGCGCGGCTTGCCGTCCGAGAAACAGGTGCCGGCGATCGAGCGCGTCCTGTGCTCGGTCTTCACCGTCAGCTTGATATAACCGTCGAAGACGCCGGACTTGTCGCGCTTGACCTCGGCGACGATGATGCCGCGTTCCTTCACCATGATCGGTGCCGACACCATGTTGACGTCGGCGACCTGCGGCCGGATCAGCCCGGCAAGGGCGGCGCTGATCAGCGCGCGCGTGTTCATCGTCGCGGTCGAGCCGTCGAATAGGATCTCGACCTCTGTGATCGGGTCTTCGGTGACCTGGCCGACAAAGGCGCCGAGCACTTCGGCGAGCTTGACGAATGGCTTCAGGCGCGGCGCTTCCTCAGCGGTGATGGACGGCATGTTAATGGCGTTGGAGACCGCGCCCTTGATCAGATAGTCGGCCATCTGCTCGGCCACCTGCAAGGCGACATTCTCCTGCGCCTCCGCTGTCGAGGCGCCGAGATGCGGCGTCGCCACCACATTCTCCATGC
>JBDSLV010000390.1:0-8093 GCA_039916205.1 Mesorhizobium sp.
ATCTTCGACCGGCGCGGCAACTGGTACCAGGTCGAGATCGGCGGCACGACCGGCTGGGCGAATGCGCGCTGGCTGCGCAACGATTGCGGCTACTGAGACGCCAATCTGTTTGGCCCAAAAAGCGGAGATTTGAAGCGTCGCGAACGCGACGCGACTTTTGGGCGCAGCCTGACGACCACGTTTGCAACCAAATTGGCTGCTTTGCGTTGGCCGCCATGGACAACAAACCCTTTGAAGTGCCAGTCGTCGTCGAACTCGGCCACGTCGGCAAGTATCGCCATATCCGCAGCACCCAGGAGGCTGCCGAGTGCCTTATGACGGTGTGGCCGCTTAATCGCGGTCCGCGCCATCGTGATGCCCTCGACACTTGCCTCAAAGTGCTGGAAGGTTATCGTTCGACCGCGGAAGCGCGCCGGGCATTGATCGAAGCCGCACGGGAATCGGAAGTGCTGGTGCCGGACGACAGACTGGCCGACGACCGCCTGCATTGAGCAGACGGAGTTTTCAACCGGAGGATTTAATGGCGAAGCTGACTTACAAGATCGTCGAGCATGACGGCGGTTGGGCCTATAAGGTCGGGGCGACTTTTTCGGAGACATTTCCGAGCCACAACGATGCGCTTCGCGCTGCCGAGATTGCGTCCGCCGAGCAGCAGGTCGCCGGTGCCACCGACGGCATCCAATACGAGGACGCCGACGGCAAATGGCATGAAGAACTGGCCGATGGACGGGACCGGCCGCAGACCGAGGTTTCCGACTGAGTTGATGACGTCAACGGTGGCCGATGCTCGGTGCGGCACGGCTAAAACCGTCAATTACTCCGATGGTTCAGTGAAACTGTTTTGAGGCGGCGTCCGGCTGGAAAAGGCTCGGGCGGCGATGCGCTCGATGAAAGCGACGATCCGTTCCGGCTCGACGAATTGCGGCATGTGGCCGAGCCCATCGACCCTCTCGAAATCCAGATCCTTGATCCCCGACGCCATCGGATCGCCTTGCGTGCCGATATCAAGCACATGGTCGGCGGTGCCGAACAGAATCCCGACCGGCATGGCAATGTCGCCATAGCGCTGCCTGATGCGGCCAAGATCTTGTTCGATCGCCACGATGTCGGTCGACGTCGCGTAGAAGTGGCCTGGCCTGAGCCCCAGCCAGCCGCCGCCCTCGGTCATGTAGTCGGCCGGCAAGGCTTGCGGCGAGAAGACGAACTCCATCGTCGGCCTGGCGTATCTCAGGCTCATGGGTATCGCTACGGTATGGGCCATAATCCAGCGCAGCAGGCGTGATCGGATATAGAGCGAGCCGAATTTCCTGCGCACGCTGCCTTCCATGCGCGTCAGTGGCGCCAGCAAGGCGATGCCGGAAATCGCGGCGGGGTGCTCCACCGAGAGCGTCAGTGCAATGGCGCCGCCGAGGGAATGGCCGACCACCAACGGTTTTTCCAGGCCAAGCGCCTCGATGAAGCGCCGCACCGTCTCGGCCTGTTCAGGCAGCCGGCCGGTGCCGTCGCACGCCCGCACCGAATAGCCGGCGCCCGGACGGTCGAGGGCGATAAGCCGATAGCCCGGGCCGAAACGGCCAAACAGCGTGTCTCGGAAATGGTGGAGCTGAGCGCCCAGACCATGCAGGAAGACGATCGGCAGGCCTTCACCTGTTTCGACATAGTGGATGCGGCTGCCGTCGATATCGATGAACTTTCCGACCGGCGGGACAAGCCGTTCGGCCCTCGCGCCGATCCACTGCGTTGCCAGCATCAGGCTGGCAATGACCAGGACTGCCAGCAGAACAAGCACGCCAAGCAGCCACGACAGAATTGATATCAGCATTCTTCACCCGAACTGAACCGGCGCACCTTACCCATCCCCGGCTCGCCGGCAAAGGTTGCAAAAAGGGCGACCTTGCGAGCCGCCCTTCTTCGCGCTGTCGGATGTCCCGCGCCCAGCGCGGCGAACCTAGAGGATGCTCGACCCTGCAGCTCTGGACAAGAAATCAGCCGTGCAATTTCTGGGTGATTTCGGCGACGCGCTTGCCCTGGAATTTCGCGCCTTCGAGCTCCTGCGCCGAAGGCTGGCGCGAACCGTCGCCGTCGCTGGTCGTGGTCATGCCATAGGGGGCGCCGCCGCGCACCACGTCATTGCCCATCTGGCCCTGATAGGCATAGGACAGCGGCACGATGACCATGCCGTGGTGCTGCAGCATCGCCTGCGTGCTGATCAGCGCCAGCTCGGCGCCGCCATGCTGGGTGGCGGTCGACGCCATGACCGAGCCGACCTTATTCAGCAAAGCGCCCTTGGCCCAGAGCGGCCCGGTCTGGTCGAAGAAGTTCTTCAACTGCGCGGCCATGGCGCCATAGCGCGTCGAGGCACCGACAATGATGGCGTCATAGTCGCCGAGCTCGAGCGGATCGGCGATTGGTGCTTCCTGATCGAGCTTGTAATACGCCGCCTTGGCAACCGCCTCAGGCACCAGTTCGGCAACCCGCTTGACGGTCACTTCGGCGCCGGCTTCGCGCGCGCCTTCGGCAGCGGCCTTGGCCATCTGCTCCATATGACCCCAGCTCGAATAATAGACTACAAGTACTTTCGCCATTCTATCTCCTTGATGCTCTATGCTGCTTGCCGGAGCAGGAGCCGCCCGGTCCGGCGGGGCTTTCTACGGAGCCTGGCGTTCAAGGGATATCGCGGATATGGGCACAGATTGTTCACCGCTCAGGTGGCATTGCCGCCAGCCTCGCGCCGCGCTATCTCAAGCGACTTTGTCTGCCCAAGACGACCCGTGTGCCGGAGCCTTCCATGCCTGAAATCGTTACCGCCGCCATGCTCGTCATCGGCGATGAGATTCTGTCCGGTCGAACCAAGGACAAGAACATCGGCCACCTCGCTGACATCATGACGGCGATTGGCATCGACCTGAAGGAAGTGCGTATCGTTCCGGACGAGGAGGACGAGATCGTTGCCGCCGTCAACGCCATCCGCGCCCGCTACACCTATGTCTTCACGACCGGCGGCATCGGCCCCACGCATGACGACATCACAGCGGATTCGATTTCAAAAGCCTTTGGCGTGCCTTGTGAATACGACGCCAAGGCCTCTGCCATGCTTGAAGCGAGCTACGCCGCACGCGGCATCGAATACACCGAGGCGCGCAAGCGCATGTCGCGGATGCCACGCGGCGCCGACCACATCGACAATCCGGTGTCCGTGGCTCCCGGCTTCCGCATCGGCAACGTTCATGTCATGGCCGGCGTGCCGTCCATATTCCAGGCCATGCTCGATAATGTCGTGCCGACGCTGAAGGCCGGCACCAAGATGCTGTCGGCCACGGTCCACTGCCCGTTTGGCGAAGGCCTGATCGGTGGGCCGCTGGGCGACATCCAGAAAGCGCACCCGGACACGATCATCGGTTCCTATCCGAAATACGGCGACGGCAAATTCTGGACGGAACTTGTCGTGCGTGCCCGCAGCCAGGAGGCCCTGGACGCCGCACGGGCTGATGTCGAGGCAATGGTCGCGGGTTTCGCCAACACAGAGGTCTGAACTGAGCCAGGCCGGAACCAAGCGCGGCGCTGAAACGTTTCCCTGGCGCGATTTCGATCGCGTCAGAAATGAGGGATTCCCATGCGTTTCAAGACCATCGTTGCCATTTTGCAGAACGAACAGGATGCCGAGCGCGTTCTGGACTGCGCAATTCCGCTTGCCAGCCGGTTTCAGAGCCATTTGATCGGCATCCATGCCGAAGCGCTTCCCGTGCCCTACACCTCGGCCACCGGCTTTCCAGATACCGAGTTTCTGCAGGTTTCGGCCGATATGAGCCGCGAGCGGGCGGAGAAATTGCAGGCGGCTTTCCTCAGGCACATCGAGAATTCCGGGCTGTCCTTCGAATGGCGCAGCCTTGAGAGCTTTTCCGGCGACAGCGCACTGACCGGCATATCCAGCGTTCGGACCGCCGACCTGATCATCGCCGCGCAGCGGGAGTCTGGGGGCGATCCAAGTGCCGACGTCGACACGCTTGTCTATGACGCCGGCCGGCCGGTGCTGGTGGTTCCGCACTCCGGTCCGCTGATTACCACCTTCAAGCATGTGCTGCTCGCCTGGAACGGCAGCAAGGAAGCGGCGCGGGCCGCCTTCGACGCCTTGCCCTTCATCATCGAAGCCGAAAAAACCGACATCCTGGTCATCGATCCGCCTGACACGCTCGACGAGAGCCCCGAGGCAGCCGGCGCCGAAATCGCGTCCGCCCTTTCCCGCCATGGCGCCAATGTCAGTGTCTCGGTGCTGCAATCAGCGGGCGCCTCGGTCGATGATGTCATTCAGACGAGGATCACGGAGACCGGCGCCGACCTGCTCGTGCTCGGCGCCTACAGCCATTCGTGGCTGAGACAGCTTCTGTTCGGCGGTGTCACGCGCACGGTGCTGCGGACGGTGCCGGTGGCGGCTTTCCTGTCACGCTGAAGCAATATCGGGGCGAGGTCCACAGCGATCGCTTGGCTTGCCCTTGCCAAAGCCAAGGCTTTCCAGTTAATTCCGCGCGCATTCCCTTGTTTTCTTGCGCGCGGTCCTCGCGTGTGGCGGAGTGCGCGAAATGTCCCTTCCTGAAAAAGCCTTTCCAGTCTCCTGGGACCAGTTTCACCGCGACGCGCGCGCGCTCGCGTGGCGGCTTGCCGGCGCCAACAAAGGCCAATGGAAGGCAATCGTGTGCATCACGCGCGGCGGCCTGGTTCCAGCAGCGATCATCTCACGCGAACTCGGCATCCGGATCATCGAGACGGTCAGTGTCGCCTCCTATCATGACTATACCAGCCAGGGGCAATTGCAGGTGTTGAAGGAAGTCACACCGGCCCTGCTCGTCGATGATGGTGCCGGCGTGCTGATCATCGATGACCTGACCGACACCGGCAAGACCGCGGGCATCGTGCGCGCGATGATGCCAAAGGCGCATTTCGCCACCGTCTACGCCAAGCCGAAGGGCCGGCCTCTGGTCGATACTTTCGTCACCGAAGTCAGCCAGGACACCTGGATCTATTTCCCCTGGGACATGGGTTTCACCTACCAGAAACCGATCGCCGACGATCACGCCGGCTGATTCGGAGCGAACTGTTTTTCCAATTTTCGGCTACCCAAGAGTGGCATTTGCTTCGAGACACGGGCTCGCTGAGCACGATTTCTTGTGAAATCGACCTTTCTTGGCGGAAATTGGCCAGTCCAATCAAAGTTTTTACTTTTATTGCTGACAATTCGCCGTAGGATTCATGAGACGGCAAACGATTCTGGAGGCTGGGGCTAGCTTCTGCGATGCTGACGAGACCGACGGCGCACAATCATCTGGCTGAAAGGGTCCGGCGACTCTTCGGCTCCGCACCGTGTCGTTTGCAGGTTGCCGCCCTGCCCTGGCGCGATGCGGAAAATGGCGTCGAGATCATGCTCATCACCAGTCGCGACACAGGCCGCTGGGTGATTCCCAAGGGCTGGCCGGAAGCCAAGGAGCCACTTTGCGAAGCCGCGGCGCGCGAGGCCGGTGAGGAAGCCGGGTTGCGCGGGACGATCTCCAACCTCGAAGCTGGACGCTATTTCTACGCCAAGGCGCTTGCTTCCGGTGAAGAAGTGCCTTGCGAGGTTCTCGTCTTTCCGATGCACGTCGACAAGATCGCCGACCGCTGGAAGGAAAAACGCTCCCGCACCCGCAAATGGGTCAGCTCATCCGAAGCCGTACGCATGGTCAACGAGCCGGATCTTTGCCAGATCATTGCCTATTTCTGCGCCGACCCGCACCGATTTTCATGACAGGATATTGATGCACGGCTGAGGTTCAATCACACGCTCAACAAGCTATGGTTGAATCGGTGCAACCGCTGCACGCGACCGTGAATGCTTTGCTAAGGAATCAGCTGTAGGGTTTGGCTGCTCTGGTGCCTATTGATGACAAACCCTGCAAACCCATCTCCCGAAGACTCCGATGAGCCACGGCGCGAACACCGCCAGCGTGTGCTCAAGGGCGGGACGATCATCACCGGGATTTCGAACTCGGAGGTTGGCTGCACGCTGCGCAACCAGCATGAAGGCGGCGCGGAGCTGAAGGTCCCGCTCGAGGCCAGGGTGCCCGATCGCTTCCTCCTTTACGTCGCGGTCGACGGCGTCGCCTATCGCTGCGAGGTTCGCTGGCGCCGCAGTGACCGGATCGGAGTGCGATTCACCGGCAAGGAGCCAAAGCCGAAGCTGCACTACGGCTGAGCCTCGCTTCAAACACGTTTTCCGTGGCGTAGCGCCAGACGTTCTTCATGAGATGGCGTCGGGACGGTCGAATTCGCCACTTTGATATGACGCACTTCGTGTTCGATCCACGACGGCACGTGCGGCGGTCTGCTGCAACCACAGCCTGCGATGCCCTCATTCTATCCCCGTTATCCACATATGTGACACACAAGATGTTGGGGTCACAAAAGCTACGCAAACGAATCCTTGACGGCGCAAAACGAGTCGCCTTTTATAGGGCATGTGCTCCTGTTGAGAGCGCGACCGGAAAGTTCAGAGCCGGTCTTTTTCCCGGATTATGTGAGTTTTTTCCCGCATTTCCGCCTGTTTACGAGGCTGGCGGAAGCGTTGGGAACGTGGGCGGCTGGGGACGATAGGGAGAATCGTCGGACTGGAATAAATTGTCTGTTAATACTATATTTAGTGTTTGCAGGTAGGTTCGACGCTAGATAGTGTGAATTTCCCTCGGTCGAGGGAATCGCAAAAAAGTTTCAGTTGATGGACCCGCGGGGTTCGTTGGCGAGTTGCACAGAAGCCTCGCAAGAGGTTTTGACCGACTGGCCACGAAGACCGCGAAAAGGAGAGCCGGTGTTTTCGAACGCCGGCAAACGGCGGACTTGCGCGTTTCGCATTGGGGAGGAGAAATCCCTGGGGAAAAGCGCTATATATAGACAAAAGGGACCGGACCAATGCGCATCGAGCGTCGCTTCACCAAGCCAGGACAATCTGCTTACGCGGAGATCGAGTTCCGCAAGGCGCTTTCCGAGATTAAGAATCCGGATGGTTCGGTGGTGTTCCGCTTGGACAATATCGATGTCCCGACGCAGTTCTCCCAGGTTGCCGCCGACATCCTGGCGCAGAAGTATTTCCGCAAGGCCGGTGTTCCTGCTCGCCTGAAGAAGGTTGAGGAGAACGACGTCCCCTCCTTCCTGTGGCGTTCGATCGCCGACGAGGCTGAGCTCGCCAAGCTGCCGGAAGCCGAGCGCTACGGCTCCGAGATCGACGCCCGTCAGGTGTTCGACCGTCTTGCCGGCACCTGGACCTATTGGGGCTACAAGGGCGGCTACTTCAAATCGGACGAAGACGCCCTCACCTTCCGTGACGAGCTTGCCTATATGCTGGCCACCCAGCGCGTCGCGCCGAACTCGCCGCAGTGGTTCAACACCGGCCTGCACTGGGCCTACGGCATCGACGGCCCGAGCCAGGGCCACTTCTATGTCGACCCCTTCACCGGCAAGCTGACCAAGTCGAAGTCTTCCTACGAGCATCCGCAGCCGCATGCCTGCTTCATCCAGGGCGTGCAGGACGATCTCGTCAACGAAGGCGGCATCATGGACCTGTGGGTGCGCGAAGCGCGCCTGTTCAAATATGGCTCCGGCACCGGCTCCAACTTCTCCATGCTGCGCGGCGAAGGCGAAAAGCTGTCCGGTGGCGGCCGCTCGTCCGGCCTGATGAGCTTCCTCAAGATCGGCGACCGCGCCGCCGGCGCCATCAAGTCGGGCGGCACGACCCGCCGCGCCGCGAAAATGGTGATTGTCGACGCCGATCATCCCGATATCGAGGAATTCATCGACTGGAAGGTCAATGAGGAGCAGAAGGTCGCCTCGCTGGTCACCGGCTCCAAGATCGTCAAGAAGCATCTTGAGGCGATCATGAAGGCCTGCATCAATTGCGAAGGCCATGATGATGATTGCTTCGACCCGGCGATCAACACCGCGCTGAAGCGCGAGATCAAGTTGGCCAAGAAGTCCGCGGTGCCGGAAAACTACATCTACCGCGTCATCCAGTTCGCCAAGCAGGGCTACACCTCGATGTCGTTCAAGACCTACGACACCGACTGGGATTCGGA
>JBDSLV010000391.1:0-26084 GCA_039916205.1 Mesorhizobium sp.
CTCGGCGAAGGCTGCATCGCCGTGCCGCTGTCGCGCTACCGCACCTACAACACCCGCATCTGCCGGGCGAGCGGCCTGGCGCCGGAGGACCGCGACAAGGTCGTCGCCTTCATGATCGGCAAGCTCGGCTTGAAATACGACCTCAAGAATATTTTCGATATGCTGCGCTACTTCTTGCCAACGCCGCCCGTGCCGGTGCGCTGGCGGCGGCGCATGCTGGCCTTCGGCTCCGGCGATCCGACCCGCGCCATCTGCTCTTCGCTGATCGCCGAGGCCTATGGCCAGATCCGCTATCCGATCCTGCCGGAGATCACCCGCGCGCCCGGCCGCGCCTCGGCGCAGTCGAATTTTTCGCGCAAGGAAATCCTCCACATCCGCCATCACTCGCTCTACACGCCGCGCGATTTCGACCTGTCGCCCTATTTCCGCATCGTCAAACCGACGCTGGAATATGGTTTCGACTACCGCGCGGTGACTTGGGATGACAAGATTGCGGACGGCAAGCTTAGGGACGACGCGGCCACCGATCCCGGAGCAAAGGCAGCCGAATAGGATCAGGCGAGGCCGGCCTTGCGCACGGCCTCGGCATAGGAGCGGCTGACGGGGAGCATGGCATCGCCCGCGAGCTTCAGGAACAGCTTGCCGTCCTTGCGGCTTCTGCCGGTGACGGCATCGAGCGCCACCCAATGCGAGCGATGGATCCGCACGCCGGGCGTATCGCCAACCTCGCGCATCGCATCGGCGAGCCGCATCAGGACGAGCGTCGAACCCCTGTCGGTATGGACCTCGACATAGTGGTCCTGCATCGACAGATGGCTGAGCTTGCCACGCACGGCGTGCGGCAGCCGGTCGAGCAGCGGCGGCCGGGCGGGCTGGGGCGGCGGCGCCGAAGGCTGTGCCGGTATGCTTGCTTGCGCCTGACCGACCGGTATGGGAGGCGCGCCCCGCGGGCTCCTTGCGGCCATGCTGACGAGGAAAGACACCGCGACCGCGATCAGGCAGCAATTGACCAACAGGCCGGCGATGCTGGCGGCGGGCGGAAACGGACCACCAAACAGCGCGCGGTTGAACAACAGCACGACCAAAGTCACCGGCAGCCCCGCGACAATGCCGGCGACCAGGCTGCGGACGGGCCGGGTTCCGGCCGTGCCAAAGACCAGGCCAAGCGTCAGCCGCATGGCCAGATAGCCGGCGCAGAATGTGGCGAATGCCAGCGCCAGCCAGTAGGCGAAGCGCGGCAGCAGGTCGAGCTGCAGCAAGGTGCCGAACGGCCCGGTGGCGCCAAGGATGGCCGATACCGCCAAAAGCGCGCCCCAGAAGCGCGGCGCGGAAAACAAGGCCTGCATTTCGCGAAGCGTGGAATGCAACAGCGCGCTTTTCACGTAGCCGATCGTCCCTTCCCGAAGACACGTTTGATGCAATGCCACCGGCTCAGCATCGTGCCGGCGAACCACAGCGCCAAGCGATACCGCGCCTGTGGCAAGCCTTCAACCGCAGACGGAGTTAAGCCATGTCTCTTCACCTTGCCCAGGCCGCCCGAATGACCCTTTCGCTCCGCAAGCCGGCCGTGCTTTTGCTTGCCGCCGTTCTGACGCTGACGTTGAGCAGCGGGGCATTCGCAGCCGATGCCGACAGCCATGGCCCAGGCGTCATCGACATCCTTTCGCACACGCCGCTGTGGGTCTGGCCATTGATCCTTTACGGCGTGTTCATCGGCTGGACCCGCACAAGGGACCGCGTCGTGTCGCCGTCGCGCCTTTTCGTCATGCCGGTGATCATCGCCGGCCTGGCGCTGCACAATCTGGCCTCTTCCGGCATGTCAGCCGCCGGGCTGCTCGGCTTCGTCTGCGGCGCTATTGCCGGCACGCTAGCCGGCATCGCCGTGGCGCGGCGCCGTCCCGCCCGGCTGCTTGCCGACGGCAAACTGGCTCTGCCAGGCGACTGGCTGCCGCTGGTCATCATCGTTGCGATCATCGTCATCCGCTACGCCGAGGGCGTCGCCGTGGGCATCGACCCGGCCCTGGCGCAGGAAACCGGCTTCGTGCTGGCCAGCGCCATCCTGTCCGGCTTCCTGGCCGCGATGATGGTCGCGCGCTCGATCGGCGTGCTTCCACAGGGGTTCTTTCGGGCAACAGCCCGGCAATCCAGTTGATTACGCCGGAAGCGGGCGGCGGCCTTTGGCGGCGGACTGATCGCTTGTCCGCGCCCCGGCGTCGCGTGGGTGCGGACCGATCGGCATGATCGTGGGAAACGGCGTCGCGCCGAAGGCAAACGTCCACTTGTAGCCGACCAGCCCATCCTCCGGTGTGGTGTGCTGGTCGTGATGGGCGAGCAGTTTGGCGCGGCCGGCCAGATCCTCGGCCTCGCGCCGCACCATCTCGGCGGTTTCAGGCCGCATGCGCCTGGAGAAACTGACGAAGGTTGCTTCATTCTCGATATGGGTGATGGCCCAGCCGATGAAGTTCTTGTTGGTCATCTCGAACAGCGGCCGCAGCGGGCCCTCGAAATTCCACTGGATCGGCGTCTCGACCAGCAATCTCGCCGACAGGCCGCGCCCGAGTGCGATCAGGCCGAGCTCCTCGAGGTCGCGCAGGTAGAGGAACATCGAGGCCTCGCTCAGCCCTTGCGAACGCATGATGCCTTCCGGCGTGAATTTCTCCGACAGCATGACAAAGATGAACAGCAGCGCAGGCCGGCTGGCCAGCCGGCGCTCGATTTCCGGCGCGATGTGATTGACCGGACCCGGCCCTCTGTTCATCGAGCCCAGAACGTTTTCCAACTCGACGCCGGCGGCGGCGCAGATTTCCATCAGGCGATCGAGCTTGCAGTTGCGCTCATGGAAGATGCGTTTCACCGTCGGCTCGGAAACGCCCATGCGCTCGGCCAGCACGCGATAGCTGACACCCTTGGCCTTCAACGTCCGCTTCAGCGCCTCGAAGATCAGGCTGTTCATGAGATGCACCCCTTTTCTGGCAGCTTCGTATCGATATTCGATACTAGCGGGAATCTATCTTCCAAGAAAGTATCGAAAACCATAGCTCTCCGCCATCGCAACAAGGAGAGCAGACATGAAGACCCTCATCGCTTCGGCAGTTTTCGCTGCCATCAGCATCGCCGCAATCCCGCCGGCACAGGCCGGCGAGCTCTGGCGCGCCACAGGATTGGAGCAACCGGAGTCGGCGCTGTTTGACGCCGCCAACAACCGCATCATCGTGTCCAACATCGTCGGCAATCCCGGCGAGGCCGACGGCAATGGTTATCTCAGCCTGCTGTCCCTGGACGGCAAAATGGTCGCCCAGCACTGGGCCGACGGCATGGACGCGCCGAAGGGCATGGCGATTTCGGGCGGCAAGGTCTATGTCGCCGACATCACCAAGGTCCGCGTCGTCGACCTGGCCAGCGGCAAGCTGCTGTCGAGCATCGATGTGCCGAAGGCAGTCTTCCTGAACGACATGACATCGGATCAATCCGGCAAGCTCTATGTTACCGACATGCTGGCCGACGCGATCTATCGCATCGATGGCGACACGCCGGAGCTGCTGGTGAAGGACGCGGCGCTGGCTTCGCCCAACGGTGTCTTCGCCGATGGCGACAGGCTGATCGTGGCGTCCTGGGGCAAGGGCATCAAGCCCGACTTCAGCACCGCGGAACCCGGCGGCCTGCTGTCGGTCGATCTCGCCGACAAGGCGATCACGCCATTGCCCGGCGCGCAGGAATTCGCCGACCTTGATGGTGTCATCGCCATCGGCGACACGATCTATGCCACGGCTTACATGACCGGTACGCTCTATCGCTACAAGGCGGGCGGCGCGCCGGAAGCGGTGGCGCGGTTCAAGCCGGGCAGCGCCGATATCGGCACGGACGGCAAGTCGGTCATCTATGTGCCGCTGATGAACGAGGGCGAAGTGGCGGCGCTGAAGCTCGATTGAGAGCGACAGACGTCGCTCTCTGGGCCGATCTCAGGGACATTCGCTGACAGGTCGGGCCGTGCTACGACGGTCCGACAGCGATGATCAAGGAGGTCCGGCATGGACGATCGCGAGATTCGAGCGGCCCTGAATCACCACTGGGCCGCCTCCGATGCCAACGATCTCAAGGCGGAGCATGAGATCTATCGAGAAGAGGCGGCGCTCGAATATCCGCAATCGGCGGAGCGCATTCGCGGACGGCAGAACATTCAGTCATCCCGCGCCGCGCAACCGAACCGAAAGCGCTTCACCGTGCGGCGGATCGTCGGCTCTGGCGACCTCTGGATCACCGAATATGTGCTAACCTATGACGGGCGGCCATCCTACACAGTCAGCATCATGGAGTTCCTCGATGGCAAGGTGGCGCGCGAGACCCAGTATTTCGGCGATCCGTTCGAACCGGGGCCGTCACGCGCGCAATGGGTCGAGCGGATGTCATGAACCGTGGCAACCATAGGCACCGCCCGCCCGCTTGCCCGCTCGGAATTGCCTGGCGATACGGTCGCTCTCGCCCGCACCCTCATCGGCAAGATGGTGGTGCGGGAGCTGCCTGAAGGGCTTGTCAGCGGGCGCATTGTCGAGACCGAGGCCTATGTCGTCGGCGACGCCGCCGGGCACGGTTACTGGGGAATGACGCCGCGCAATCGTTCGCTGTTCCTCGAACGCGGGCATGCCTATGTCTATCTCGCCTATGGCATTTCCTACATGCTGAATGTCTCAAGCGAGATGCCGGGCATCGGCACTGGCGTGCTGATCCGGGCTCTCGAGCCGCTCGATGGCATTGAGATCATGCGGCAAAATCGCGGCATCGAGCGCTTGCACGACCTGGCGCGGGGACCCGGGCGGCTTGCTCAGGCACTGCGGATCGATCGTTCGCTCGACGGGCTCGATCTTTGCCGGGAAGGCCCTGTGTGGCTCGCACGCGATGATGCCGAATCCGGCGAAATCGGAGAGAGTGTCAGGATCGGCATTTCGAAGGATGCGGAGCGCTTGTTGCGATTTTATGTCAGGAAGAATCCGTTCGTCAGCGGCCCGAGGTCACTTAACGAACAATAGCAGCCAACCTCGACCGACCGGACATCAGAGCGTTTCAGCAGTGCCACTCTGTCTCAGTTGCGCCCGCGCGTCCTTGATCGAGGCGGCGTAGGTGACCAGCGGCCGCTTGACACCGTGGTTGATCAGCATGCGCCGGATCTGCGGCGAGGCGCCCGATATGATGAAGCGGACGCCGGCGCGTCTCGCCTTGTGCGCCGCGCCTTCGATGACATTGGCGGCGGTGGAATCGAAGAACGGCACCGCCGAACAGTCGAGGATGAAGTTCCTGCGCTGGTCGGCGATACGGTCGAGCACCGTGCCGACGGTGGACGCGGCGCCGAAGAAGAAGGCACCCGAAATCCGATAGACGACGGTGTCGGTATCCGTCGCCTCGCTGGAATCATAGGCGTCGGTGGCGTCGGCGACATCGTCCGGCACCAGCGTGTGGTCGGCTTCGACGGCGATGGATTTGGCCATGCGGTCGATGAACAGGATCGAACCCAGCGCGAAGCCGACGACGATGCCTTCGGTGAGATCGCGGAAGATGACGATCAGGAAGGTCGCCATCAGCACCAGCGCGTCGCCCCGCGAGGCGCGCAGCAGCGTGGCGAAGGCCTGCTTCTCGAACATGTTCCAGCAGACGACGGCGAGCACCCCGGCCAAGGCGGCGAGGGGAATGTAGCTGGCGAGTGGCGCTGCCACCAGCATCAGCAAGAGCAGGACCGCCGAATGGATCATGCCGGAGACTGGCCCATGCGCGCCGGCCCGCACATTGGTGGCGGTGCGCGCGATGGTGCCGGTGGCGCAGATGCCACCGAACACAGCCGAGGCGATGTTGGCGAAGCCTTGCGCGACCAGTTCGCAGTTGGAGCGATGGCGCCGGCCGGTCATGCCATCGGCGACGACGGCCGACAGCAGCGATTCGATGGCGCCGAGCAGCGCGAAGGCGACGGCGTCGGGCAGGACGTCGATCATCCTGGCGAGGCTGACCGGTGGAAAGGCCGGCCATTGCAGGCTGCTCGGAATGCCGCCATAGCGCGTGCCGATGGTTTCGGCCGGCAGCGAAAGCAGCGCCACGACGAGCGAGGCCAGTGCGATGGCGATCAGCATGGCTGGCCATTTCGGCCGCCACCGCTTCAGCATCACAATGGTGGCAATGGTCAACACGGCGACGAAGGTGGCGGCAAGATTGATCGTGCCGGTCGCCTCCGCGAGCGCCATCAGCTTCGGCACCAGCGGCCCGGGTTCCGGCCCTGCCAGCTTCAACCCGAACAGTTCGACGATCTGGCCGGAGAAGATGATGATGGCGATGCCGGCGGTGAAGCCGACCGTCACCGGATAGGGGATGAACTTGATGTAGGTGCCGAGCCGGAGATAGCCGATGGCGAGCAGGAAGACGCCGGCCATCATCGTCGCCAGAAGCAGTCCATCGACGCCGACCCGCGCCACCGTCGCCGCCACCAGCACGATGAAAGCGCCGGCCGGGCCGCCGATCTGGAAGCGGCTGCCGCCAAGAACCGAAATGAGGAAGCCGCCGATGATGGAGGTGTAGAGACCACGCTCCGGCGTCACGCCCGACGCGATAGCGATCGCCATCGATAGCGGCAACGCGACGATGGCGACGGTCAGCCCGGCAAGGGCGTCGGCCTTAAGGTGATCCCGCGTGTAGCCCTCGCGCCAGACCGTCACCAATTTCGGCGTGAACAACTCGGAAAATGTTGGCCTCACCGGTACTTGGGCCGGTGCATGACTTGACTGCCGGATCTGGTCCATGAATTTCCGTCCGCACCACTGAAGGCGGCGGGATCGTCGGCAGGGGTGTCGGCGGTCGCCGTCGCGACTTATGCCGGCTCAGCTTTCGGATTGGGCGCCGCGACAGGCTTGAGGCGCACGCCCCGGCCGCCGCGTTCGCTCGCCTGGCTCTCGCCGATCAGTTCCACCCCGGCCTCATCGAGGGCCTGGATGACCTTCACCAGCGTGTCGACCACGCCCCTGACCACCCCGTCGCTCGCCTCCATACGCTGTATGGTGGGAAGCGAAACACCGGCGCGCTCGGCGAGCGTCTTCTGATCGATGCCGGCCAGCGCCCTCGCGGCGCGCATCTGCGCAGCGGTGATCATCGGCCGCAACCTCCGTCTGAGTCTGCAATTGCAATGTATAATACCGTCATGATGATGTTTCAAGCATCAATATGAACGTCTGAGTCGTAAGTGCGATCGCCAGATTTTTCATTTTTTTGGATATTTCCCGGAGAATGCAGCGTAGGGTCTTCTCGATCTGGGGCAAGGGGGAACGCAGTTGAAGATTTTCAATCTGGTGATGACATCGGCAGGTCTGGTGTCGGCGATGTTCCTGCTAGCGGGTTGCGGTCACGTCATCAACCGGATGATCTGACGGCGCATGCCGACGGGAGCGGACCTCGGGTCCAATCTCCCATCCGTTCAGACACTATCGCTCTGGCCAAGCCAGCGCTGCAGCGCCCGCGCCGTGAGCCAGCAAAGCATTGCCCAGGCGAAGCCGGCGCACCAGCCGGCCAGCACGTCCGACGGCCAATGGACGCCGAGATAGATGCGGCTGACCCCGACCAGCAATGTCGTCAGCACCGCAAGGGCAAGCACATAGATCTTGGTTGTCCGCCCCGGCAGGAAACGCGCGGCCATGCTGCCCAGGGTCAGATAGGTCACCGCCGACAGCATGGCGTGTCCGCTCGGAAAGGACAGCGAGGTCTCGGTGACGAGATGCGAGACAAGCTCAGGCCTTGGCCGGTCGATGCCAAGCTTGAGCAGGCTAGACAGCACCTGCCCGCCCGCTACCGCCACGAACATCAGAAATGCCGCACCCGGCCTGCGGATCAAAAGCAGATAGACGATCACCGCCGTCGTGATCAGCACCAGCACGCTGGCGCTGCCGAGGCTGGTGACGTCGCGCATCGCACCTTCCAGCCACAGCGGGCCGATCGGATCGCCAGGCTGGCCGGCTTCGCGGAAGGCGAGCAGTATCTCGGTGTCGAAAGCATGCGGCGTGGTGGCGCGCGCCACTTCCATCAACTCCTCGAAACCCCACAGCCCGCCGGCAATGATCAGCCCGGCCAGCAGCACCGGGAATTCGATCCAGTTGGCCAGCGTGGTGACGGCGTTTTTCATCGGTCCAGCAATCATCGCCCTTGAAGATAGGGCCCAAGCGTGATCAGCGCCACCGCCGCGACCGCCATCACGATGCCGGTTGCCTGCAGCGCGTTGACGCGCTCGCCGAAGAAGACCAGTGCCACGACATTGACCGACACCAGCTGGATGACCGCCGACAGGCTGAACGACACCGACATGCCGAATTCGCGGATTAGCCGCAGCATGACCAGATTGCCAAGGGAATAGAGCGCGAGCGTCAGCAGGATCTTGCCCAGGCTGGGCGCAAGTCCCCATTGCTTGGCCGCCGTCGCCGCCAGCAAAAAGATCACCGTTGAAAAACCAAGCTGAAACAGTCCTGAAAAACTCACTTATGCCCCTCGATGCCGGTTCGACGACGGATGCCCGCCTTGTTTCGCAAGCGCGCCACGACGTCAAGCGACTGCCGCGCGAGGATAGTCTTGTATCGGCAGGACTGAAGCCTAATGTCACAATCGCCACCTGCGTCTAGCGATGAAGGCCAGTCAGGAGCCTGTTGTGCGGTTTATCGAGATCTTGTCGCGGCGCTGGAACGGGCTTTCGCTTGCCTTGCAATTCATTATTGCCGGGGGATTCGGGCTGCTGGCGGTCATGCTGGTGGTCGGCTTCTGGGTTACTTCGCAGATCCGCCAAAGTGTCATCCACAACTCGGCGGCGACGACCGCGCTTTACGTCGACAGCGTGATCGCGCCGCTGCTTCCCGACCTGCGCAAGAGCCAGGAGCTCGACGACAATGTCAAACGGGCGCTTGACGAGACGCTCGGCCAAGGTGCGCTCGGCAAGCGGCTCTTTTCGTTCAAGCTTTGGCGCCGGGACGGTGTGGTGCTGTATGCGAAGGACGCAGAGTTGATAGGCCGACAGTTCGGCCCAAGCACCAACCTGCGCGCTGCATTTGCCGGCAATGTGGTGGCCGAGTTCAACAAGCTCGACGACGATGACGACGAAGAGGAGAGGGTCTCGGGCTTGTCGCTGCTCGAAATCTACAATCCGGTGCGCGAGCCCTGGTCGGGTGAAGTCGTTGCCGTCTCGGAATTCTACGAGATTTCCGACGACTTCCAGTCGGCATTGGCTTCCGCCTTGCTGTCGAGTTGGCTGATCGTGGCGGGCGCCACACTGGCGGCGCTGCTGCTGCTGTCGGGCATCGTCATGCGCGGCAGCAGCACCATCGACAGGCAACGTGGCGCGTTGCAGGGCCAGGTGTCGGAATTGCAGACGCTGGTTTCGCAAAACCGGGCTCTGCGTCTGCGTGTGCAGCGGGCGTCGCGCCGCGCCACGGCCCTCAATGAAAGATATCTGCGGCGCATCGGCGCCGACCTTCATGACGGACCGGCTCAGCTGGTGGCGTTGGCGGCGCTGCGGGTAGACAGCCCGATCATCTCGGGCGAAGGCGCCTCGAGCGAGAGCCGCAACGCCGAGGTCGCCATGATCCGCAAGACACTGGACGATGCGATGCGTGAAATTCGCGGCATCTGCAATGGCCTGGTCCTGCCACAGATCGAAACGGCTGCGGTGGGTGACATATTGCGTCTTGCCATCGACGAGCACCAGCGCCGGACCGGCACATCGGTCGCCCTTGAACTTTCGGGGCAGTTGCCAGAGCTGGGGGCTTCGGAGAAGATCAGCATCTATCGTTTCGTCCAGGAGGGGCTGAACAACGCCTATCGACACGGACAAGGCAAGGACCAGGCGGTGAAAGCCGGATCAAAGGGCGGCAAGTTTTCCGTCGAAGTCTCGGATCGTGGACCAGGGTTCGGCCCGGCGAGGGCCGAAGGCCTCGGACTGGCTGGCCTGCGGGAACGAATCGAAAGTATCGGTGGTCAGTTCGAGACCACCAGCGGACCGCAAGGCACGCGATTGTTGATCGTGTTGGCTGTCGAGGAGCAATCATGACTGGCGCCATCCGCATTGCTATCGTCGACGACCATCCGCTGTTTCGCGAAGGCGTCGCGCGCAGCCTTCTGGAGATCGGCGGCTTCGAAATCGTCGGCCAGGGCGCCACGGCGCAGGATGCCGAACGCATTGCCGCCACCCTGCAGCCGGATATCCTCTTGCTCGATATCAGCATGCCGGGCGACGGCCTTGCCTCCGTGGCCAGTATCCTTGCCAGCCACCCCGCGCAGAAGATTGTCATGTTGACGGTCTCGGAGGACAATGCCGACGTGACGCAAGCGCTGAACGCCGGCGTGCGAGGCTATGTGCTGAAGGGGGTCGGTTCGCGCACGTTGGCCGAAATCCTGGCCAATGTTGCCGCCGGCGAGAGCTATGTGTCGCCAACCCTGTCGGCGCGGCTGCTATCGAACCTGCAATCCCAGCAGCCGTCGAACGGCAAGGCTGATCGCCTGCGCCAGCTCACCGGCCGCGAGATCGATATACTGAGGCTGGTGGCCGAGGGGCTGAGCAACAAGGAAGTGGCCCTGCGGCTGAAGCTGCAGGAAAAAACCGTCAAACACCATATGACCGGCGTGCTGTCCAAGCTCAACGTCCGCAACCGGACAGAGGCGGCGCTGCTGATGCGCGAGATCGGGGCGGCCAGAGCATAGTCTGTAAAACGGGTCCCGATTTCCCTGAGGATCAGGCTCGGTCAAAAGATGATAGCCGAGCATGACCCGAAGAAGAAGGCAGGCTGCAAGCTTCCGCTGGCGGACGCCTGAAATAGATTTACTTCAACTAAAACAAGAAATGCTTTAGAACCGCCTGCGTTCGGGTCGAACGGGCCTCCCGTTCCATCCGGCCGCGTTACCGCAGCCAAGCGAACTCTTTGGCCGCGGAGCGCTCTGGAAACAACGGACTGCCTGCGTCCGGAGCCAGAGTGAAGATGTCACCTCCGCCGGGGGCGGCGGAGGTGACGCGTGAAGAGGGAGTTGCCTGTCCCCCGCTTCACAATCCCTTCAAGCGATGGACGTCCGCCGCGGTCGCGCGGCGGTTGACGATGGTGCGGCCCAGCGCATCCTTCATCTTGAAACGGCCGTTATCGATCTCTTCCTGGAAGCCGTCGGGATGCTGCACTTCAATTTTGTCGCCATCGATTTCGACACGATCCCCGGTCACCGCATTCACATGTCCGACGGCGCCACCTGTTCCGCTGCTTTTGCCATTGCCGGTGCTGTTGCCATTGTTGCCGCTGCTGCTGTTGCCACCGCTATTGCCGTTGCCATTGCCGCTGTTGCTACCGCCACTGTTACCGTTCCCACCGCTGTTGCCGTTGCCGTTGCCGTTGCCGCTGTTGCCGCCGCCGCTATTGCCATTGCCGCCGCCGTTGCCGCCACCATTTCCGCTGTTGCCGCCACCACTGTTACCGTTACCGCCATCATTGCCGTTGCCACCGCCATTGCCACCAGCCTTGGCCTGGGCACTGGACGCGACGATACCTGCGGCAAAACCGTGAAGGGCTAGATGATAGGGGGCAACGGTCAGCGCCAATGCCGAGGCTACTCTCAATGCCAGACGGCATTTGCGAGTCGCGGTCAATCCGCGCATCCCGGTCTCCTCTTGGGCCTAGCAAGGCCGATGTTTGCGGTCACCTGCCCTGACGGCAGGCCTTTGCATAAGCTGCCGATAATACATGTGCTACACTGCATGGACCTTTGCGTGTCCGAGCTCGGACCTAAGTCCTAGGCTGCGATCTAGCAGGGCACTGCCGGGTGTCACGAAAATGTGATCGATCGACTGTAAGCGGGTCGAACAGGTAAAGATGCTCCAGCCACGCCAGCAAGCCAGAGGCCGCCCATGACCGAACATCGCCCCACCGAGGCCCGATTCCGCACCAGCCTGCTCGAGGAAAACGAAGGACCGGCCACCAATCCCACCGACAACCGCACCATGGGCGAGATCATCGCCGCGCGGTTCTCGCGCCGTGACGTCCTCAGGGGTTCGCTGGCGGTCTCCGCCATTGCCGCCACGGTTGGCCCGCTCGCGCTGCTCAGCGCGGAAAATGCCCGAGCCGCCGAAGGCTCGGCCTTTTCGTTCGACGAGCTCGAAGCCGGCATTGACGACAACCACCATGTCGCGCCGGGCTATGACGCCGATGTGCTGTTGCGCTGGGGCGATCCGCTGTTCGCCGATTCGCCGGAATTCGATCCGACGAAACAGTCGGCCGAGGCGCAGGCAAGGCAGTTCGGCTACAACAACGACTATGTCGGCTACATCGCGATCGACGGATCGGCCGAGCACGGCCTGCTGGTGGTCAACCACGAATACACCAACTCGCATCTGATGTTTCCCGGCCTGGTGACGGTCGTCGAGAAGGACGGCAAGAAGTCGCTCAACCTCGCGCCACTGAGCAAGGAACAGGTCGATGTCGAGATGGCCGCGCATGGCGGCACCATCGTCGAAATCCGCAAAGTGTCAGGCAAGTGGCAAGTGGTGCGTGACGGCAAGTTGAACCGCCGCATCACCGCCAACACCGAGATGGCGCTTTCCGGTCCGGTCGCCGGCCACGAACGTGTCCGGACCAGCGCCGACCCGTCGGGCACCAAAGTGTTCGGCACCATCAACAACTGCGCCGGCGGCGTCACGCCCTGGGGCACCTATGTGATGTCGGAGGAAAACATCCACGGCTATTTCTCCGGCGAACTGCCGGCAGGTCACAAGGAGGCCGCCAACTACAAGCGCCTCGGCATTCCCGAAGGCGCCTATGAGTGGGCCGCGCACTATGACCGCTTTGACCTGGCCAAGGAGCCGAACGAGGCAAACCGTTTTGGCTGGATCGTCGAGGTCGACGTCAACGATCCAACCTCGACGCCAAGGAAGCGCACCGCGATGGGCCGCTTCAAGCATGAGGGCGCCGAATCGATTGTCGCCAAGGATGGCCGTGTCGTCTTCTATCTCGGCGACGACGAGCGCTTCGACTATGTCTACAAATTCGTCACCACCGGCCGCTTCAATGCCGAAGACCATGCCGCCAACAAGGACCTGCTCGACGACGGTACGCTGCATGTCGCCAGGTTCGCCGAAGATGGCACGGTCGACTGGCTGCCGATCGTTTTCGGCCAGGGGCCGCTAACCGCCGAGAACGGCTTTGCCAGCCAGGCCGATGTGCTGATCGAGACGCGCCGCGCCGCCGACCTGCTCGGTGCCACCAAGATGGACCGGCCCGAAGACATCCAGCCGAACGCCGTCAACGGCAAGGTCTATGTCATGCTGACCAACAATTCGAAGCGCAAGGCCGACCAGGTCGACGCCGCCAACCCGCGCGCCGAAAACGCCTTCGGTCACATTATCGAAATTGCCGAGAATGACGGCGACTTCGCCAACACCAAGGGCAAGTGGGAAGTGCTCTTGAAATGCGGCGACCCTTCGGTGGCCGAGGTCGGCGCCACCTTCTCGACGGCCACGACCGCCAATGGCTGGTTCGGCATGCCGGACAATTGCGCGGTCGATTCGGCCGGCCGCCTGTGGGTCGCCACCGATGGCCAGGGCCCGAAGGCCACCGGCCGCACCGATGGCCTGTGGGCGGTCGACACAGAGGGCGCCGCGCGGGCGACCTCAAAGCTGTTCTTCCGGGTGCCGATCGGCGCCGAAATGTGCGGCCCGCTGTTTGCGCCTGATAATCAGACCGCCTTCGTCGCCGTCCAGCATCCGGGCGACGGCGGCGAGGACTGGAAGCCCTTTGGCCGGCCGTCCTACTATGAGGACCTGTCGACACGCTGGCCCGACTTCAGCCCCGACATGCCGGTGCGGCCGGCGGTCGTCGCCATCACCAAGCAGGGCGGCGGCAAGATCGCGGTCTAAGGCCTATCGGTGGAGGGACTTCGGCCTGACCGATGTTCCTCTTCCGCCCTCAAGCTCCGGGAAAGGCTGGCAATCTAGGCATGGCGCCCTAACTCCTCTTGTGAATTGTGTTTGTCGTTGTCCCACCGGACCCCGCTTTTGGGCGACATGCATAGCGGAGACCGCCATGCCGAAGTCCGTCTATGACCGTGGCCTGCTCAAACCGGCCGATATCGCCAGACTGCAGCGCGTGTTCGATGAAGCCTGCAGGCAACGCGAAGCGGAGCCTGAGTCCGCGGAAGCCCGCGAGTTGGCCCTGACTCTGCTTGCCTTGCACAATGCCGGCATGACCGACGAGGACATGCTGATGGAGGCCGTCAGTTTCCGGCGGCTGGAGCCAAAATCCGCCTGACGCCGAGGCTGGAGGCTGGCTTTATCCAGCCCGCTGAACAACGGCGACATGCATCGTGCTGCGCAGTCTGAAGCCGATCGACCCATACAATCCTATGGCAGCTTTGTTGGTGGCATAGGCGTGGAGATAGGGTATCTCGCCGCGCGCCATGATCTGATCCGCCACGAACACGGACAGCAGCCTGCCCAGGCCGCCGCCGCGAAACTCCGGGTGCGTGCACACGCCGCTGAGTTCGGTATGGCCAGGCTGCTTCATGCGTTCGCCGGCCATGGCCACCAGCCTGCCTCCGGCCTTTATCCCCCAGAAGTCGCCAAGATCCTGCGCCCTGAGCGTGAACGGACCCGGTTTGGTGAGCGATGCCAGGGCGAGCATCTCGGCCGCGTCGTCCCGCGTCAGACGTTGCACGCGCTCGTCCGAGACGGTTGGCAATGGCTCTCCGGCAACCATCTGGACGCCGGAGGCGGTCGAGATCGCGGACAGACCCGAGGGAAGCACGATGGCGTCGGCCTGCAGCAGGACGACGCTGTCGCCCGGCGGGACGAGTTTCTCGAATGCAAGCAGGCTTTCCACATCATCGGCAGCGGTGGCCGCGAAGGGGACGATCGACGGTTCGTAGCGCCGGGCAAGGCCGTCATCTTGCGCAAAGGCCCGATGCCGCGTGTCCAGCGCGCTCCAGATCGGGCGGTCTAGCACGTGTTTCACTGTGCTTCACTCCGCTTTTTCGCGGCACGGCGATCGAGCGGCGCCGCCGCCAGACCGTCCTCGATGGCGGCCAGCTGATCGAGAAGCGGCCCTGACAGGTTCCTGCACAGATCCGCGACGGCGCCCTCGATGCGCGGCCAGACGTCGCGCTTCGCAACATCCACCAGCCGCCGGCCTTTGGCCGTCAGGGAGACCACCCGCCGCCGCTGGTCACCGTCCGGCTGGGTGGTCTCGACCACGCCGAGATCGGCCAGCAGCGAAACACTTCGCGTCACACCCGGCTGGGTTATGCCAAGCGCCTGCGCCAATTCGCCGACCGGCAATGGTCCCAGCCTGTCGAGGGTGGCCAGCAACGGATACTGGCTCGACTGGACCGGGACATCGAGGCCCTCGAGCAGGCGCTGTGTGTCCGTCTGCAGCTGCTCGCCGATCCGCTTCAGCCGGCTGCCCAGGCACAGAAACCCAAGAGATCGCAGAATGTCTTCCATGCCGGGTTCACCGTAGTTGATAGATAACATGTTATATAACATGGCATGTAATACGTCAAATGCCAGTCTGCGAACTGCCGTTACAGCGACGCGGCGATCCGCCTGGCGATCGCCTTGGCCAGGATACCGGCATTGGCGAAACAGCCGCGAATGCTTGGCCGCATGCCGGTGAACCACAAGCCGGGCAATCTCGGATCGGACGCGCCACCGTTGAACAGCGGCACGCCTTTGCCATCGAGGACGCCGAGCTTGCCGACCATCTGTTCGAGCCCGGTTCGGTAGCCGGTGGCGGCAATGACGATGTCGGGGTCGATCAGGGTGCCATTGCTCATCACCACGCCTTTTCGCGTGAATTCGCGTATCGTCGGCAGCACCGTGATCTTGCCGGCCTTGATGGCACGAATGGCGCCATCGTCGGCCGCGATCGCATTGTATTCGGTGGTCAGGCGGCTGGCGCCACCGGAGGGCGCCGGCGGCATGCCGTATCTGGTCAGATCACCGAAAACGAGGCGCTGTGTCGCCGCGATCACCATGTCGGCGACCCTCAGCGGCAACCGCGCCATGAAAGGCGAAAGCCTGTGCACGGCGATCTTGCCGATGCGCTTGGGCAAGACAGACGGGCCGTTGCGGGCCGACAGCCAGACGGCAGCGGCGTTCGCACTGGCCAGATGATTGAGCGCGTCGAAGCCGGAATTGCCGGCGCCGACGACCAGTACTTTCTTGCCGGCATAGTTGCCGACATCGCCGAAATCCGCCGCATGGATGATGCGGCCGGGGAAGTCCTTCATGCCCTTCCACTCGGGGATGAAGGGCTGCTGGTCGCGCCCGGTGGCGATGACGACATGACGCGCCAGGCGTGGTCCGGCACTGGTCTCCACGGCCCAATGATCGCCCTTGAACAGGACCTCCTCGACAGTGACGCCAAACTGCACCGGCAGCTGGTTCGCCTCCCTGAACGCGTTCATGTGGCCGATGACGACGGTCCTGGGCGGAAAAGCCGGTGTGCCCTTGGGATAGGCAAGGCCGGGAAGCGCCGAGAGATCGCGATGCGTGTTGAGGTTCAACTGCTGGTGCCGGCGATGCCAGGGCTCGGCGAGCCTTTGCTCCTTTTCCAGGATGGCTGTCGGCACGCCGGCTTTTATCAGAGCGTGTGCGACCGCCAGTCCGGCCGCGCCAGCGCCGATGACAATTGCCGCTTCGACCGCCACTTTCTCTGGTACTGGTTCACCGCGCACTGGTCTGTTTGTCGTTTCAGCCATTCCCACATCAATCCCATTAGACGAGCCCGGCGGCAGCCCCTCGGCAAGCGAAAGGACGCGATGCCGATTTTCGGGCCGGGCCGCCGAGCCATGGTTGCGCTTTATATGGCATATGCGCGATATGAGCGATAATCAGGTCGCGGCAATGTGATTGATTCGAGACCCGGGGGATGGCGGGTCTTCTGTTATCCCCCACGCGCATGCCCGGGATCGAATTCGATCTTTCGGGGTCATGCGCAGAATCATAGTGCTACAGCACCCTTTGCGCGTCAGGGACGCGCGGCGCTGTAGGCGGCACGCGGAATCTCGACCATGCCCTCCTTGCGGGTCTACCTGGACAACATCCTTGAAGGCGCGGCGGCGAAGGTCGAGCGCCAGGACCTGACGCATGTCGAGCGACTGGCGCTGGTGCGCCGCCATGGCGATTTTTCGCTCGCCTATTCGACCGCCGTCCAGGCCAAGCTTTCCTATTTCGGCGACGCTGACGGCTACATCGCCTTCGGCACCAAGATGAAGCACCATTTCGCGCTCGGCGATCCGGTGGCGGATCCGGCGCGGCGGCCGGACTATATCGAACGCTTCGTCGAGGCCGGTGGGAGCCCATGGTTCGTGCAGATCGGCGAGCCGACCGCACGCGTGCTTGCCGGGCTCGGCTACAAGATCAACCGTCTCGGCGTCGACACGCGCCTGGAGCTGCCCGCCCATGACTTTTCCGGCAAGCGCAACGAAACGGTGCGCTATTCCGAACGCTGGCTGACGAAGAAGGGCTTTTCCTTCGAGGAAGACAAGCGGACCATCTTTCTCGACGAGATCGCCCGGCTTTCCGAGAACTGGCGTGGCGACCGCATCGTCAAGCGCTGGGAGATGGGCTTCCTCAACCGGCCCTTTGGCGATCAGCTCGGCACCGACATGCGCCGTTTCGTCCTGCACGGGCCCGAGGGGGAACTGATCGCCTTGCTCGACTTCGACCCGATATTCCGCAATGGCAAGGTCATCGGCTACACCACCGCGTTCAAGCGCAAGCATATCGATGCTTCGCCGCATGCCGAGATCGGCCTGACCAAATACGCTGTCGACCGTTTTCGCGAAGAGGGCATTTCGGTCGTTACACTCGGCCTGTCGCCGATGCTCGACATCGAGCCGAGCGGGTTCGCCGAAAGCGATTTCTGGCGCTCAACCTTCCAGCGCGCCTATGAGTCGCCATGGGTCAACCGCCGCAGGTTCAACCTGCAGGGCCAGGCAGCGTTCAAGCGCCGCTTCCACGGTGAGGAAGAGCCGGTCTATGTCGCCTTCCGCAAGGGGACCTATATCGAGATGCTGGGACTGCTGCGGCTGATCAAGGCTATTTGAGGCGCGGGAGCCCACTCCGCGTCAGTTCCTTAGCCGATAACCCGTCCTGAAGATCCACGCCACAATGGCTATGCAGACCAGCAGAAAAACAACGGTCATGCCAAGGCTAATGCCGACCGACACGTCGGACTTGCCGTAGAAGCTCCAGCGGAAACCGCTGATCAGATAGACCACCGGATTGAACAGCGTCACCGTGCGCCAGACGCCGGGCAGCATGTTGATCGAATAGAAGCTGCCGCCGAGGAACGTCAGCGGCGTGATGATCAAAAGCGGCACCAGTTGCAGCTGCTCGAAGCTTTTCGCCCAGATACCGATAATGAAGCCGAACAGGCTGAAGGTCACCGCCGTCAGCACCAGGAAGGCGAGCATCCAGAACGGATGCAGGATGGTCAGCGGCACGAACAGCGACGCCGTCGCCAGGATGATCAGGCCAAGGATGATCGACTTGGTCGCTGCGCCGCCGACATAGGCGATGACGATTTCCAGGTAAGACACGGGTGCCGAAAGAAGCTCGTAGATCGAGCCGACGAACTTCGGAAAATAGATGGCGAAGGAGGCATTCGAGATCGACTGCGTCAGCAGCGACAGCATGATCAGGCCCGGCACGATGAAGGCGCCGTAGCTGATGCCGTCGATCTCGGTGATGCGCGAGCCGATGGCCGAGCCGAAGACGACGAAATACAGCGATGTCGAAATGACCGGCGAGACAATGCTCTGCAGCACGGTGCGAAAGGCGCGCGCCATTTCCATCCGGTAGATAGCCCATACAGCGCGCAAGTTCATGCGTCTTTCCTCACCAGATTGACGAAGATCTCCTCGAGCGAACTGTTTTTGGTGTCGATATCGCGGAACTGGATGCCGGCTGCTTCCAATTCACGGATCAGCGAGGCGACGCCCGGCCGTTCGCTCTGGTTGTCATAGGTGTAGGTCAGTTGCCCGCCGTCCGGCGAAAGCTCCAGCGCATAGCGCGAAAACGCTTCCGGAACAGCTGTGAGCGGGCTGCGCAATTCCAGCACCAGCCGCTTGCGGCCGAGCTTGCGCATCAGTTCGGCCTTGTCCTCGACCAGGATGATCTCGCCACGGTTGATGACGCCGACGCGGTCGGCCATCGCCTCGGCCTCTTCGATATAATGCGTGGTGAGGATGATGGTGACGCCATCCTCGCGCAGCCGGCGCACCATCTCCCACATATCCTGGCGCAGCTCGACGTCGACGCCAGCGGTCGGCTCATCGAGGAACAGGATGCGCGGCTCGTGCGACAACGCCTTGGCGATCATCAGCCGGCGCTTCATGCCGCCCGACAGGGTGATCGCCTTGGCGTCCTTCTTGTCCCACAAGGAGAGGTCGCGCAGCACCTTCTCGACAAAGGCGGGGTTGGCCGGCTTGCCGAACAGGCCACGGCTGTAATTCACGGTTGCCCAGACGCTCTCGAAAGCGTCGATGGTCAGCTCCTGCGGCACCAGCCCGATCAGGCTGCGCGCGGCGCGATAGTCCTTGTTGATGTCGTGGCCGTCGACGGTAACGGTGCCGGACGAGCGGTTGACGATGCCGCAGATGATCGAGATCAGCGTCGTCTTGCCGGCGCCATTGGGGCCGAGCAGCGCGAAGATCTCGCCGCGCTGGATGTCGAGATTGACTTCCTTGAGCGCTGAAAAGCCGGTGGCGTAGGTCTTGGAGACCCCGGAAATGGACAGAATGGAGGGCATGGCTGAAACGGCTGCTTGAATGAGGTCCCCTGATATAGGCCGAATGTCGTTGCGTGCAACCCGAAGTCGATGGCGCCGCCCACAGTTCAGCGGCGCTGCTGACAATTCTGGACATAGAGAGCGCTGCTTGAGGACGCCCCGTTTGCAACCGACAAAATTGTCCTGCGGCGCTCGGCCTCGCGGCAGGACGCCGCTTTGACCTGAGCCCGCTTCAGGCCTAGTCTTTTCAGTATTGGAGCAATTCCAGGAAAAGCGTGAAACGGTTTTCCGTCCGGAATTGCGGCCAAACAAATTGCAGCAGCCGGAGCCCGCCATGGACCCGCTCATACTTTCGCGTATTCAGTTCGGCGCGAATATTTCGTTCCACATCCTGTTTCCGACCATCACCATCGCGCTTGGCTGGGTGCTGCTGTTCTTCAAGCTGCGCTACAACGCCACCAATGATTCCGCCTGGATGCGCGCCTATTTCACCTGGGTGAAGGTGTTCGCGCTGTCGTTCGCCATGGGTGTGGTCTCCGGTGTCACCATGAGCTTCCAGTTCGGCACCAACTGGCCGGGCTATATGGAAAAGGTCGGCAACATCGCCGGGCCGCTGCTGGCCTATGAAATCCTGACCGCCTTCTTCCTCGAGGCGGCCTTCCTCGGCATCATGCTGTTCGGCTTCCGCCGGGTTTCCAACCGCGTCCACACGCTGGCGACGGTGCTGGTGGCGGGCGGCACCACCTTGTCAGCCTTCTGGATCATCGCACTCAATTCCTGGATGCAGACGCCGGCCGGCTTCGAAATCCGCGATGGTGTCGCGCACGCTGTCGACTGGTGGGCCATCGTCTTCAACCCGTCGATGCCCTACCGCCTCGTCCACATGCTGCTGGCCTCGGGCCTGACGGTCTCGTTCCTGATCGCTGGCCTGTCGGCGCTGCGCTATCTCCATGGCGATCGCTCGGAGTCGATGTGGAAGGCGCTGCGCACCGGTGTCTTCACCGCGGCGATCCTGATCCCGGTCCAGATCTTCGCCGGCGACCAGCATGGCCTCAACACGCTGGAACATCAGCCTCAGAAGATCGCCGCCATGGAGGCCAACTGGAACACCGGCCCCAACGTGCCGCTTGTGCTGTTCGCCATTCCCGATGAAGCGGCCAAGGAAAACAAATTCGAGCTCGCCATTCCCGATGGCGCGAGCCTCATCCTGCGACACAGCGCCGGCGGCGTGGTGCCCGGCCTCAACGACTATCCCGGCAACCATCCGCCTGTTTTCCCGGTGTTCTGGGGCTTTCGCATCATGGTCGGCACCGGCCTGATGATGCTCGCGGTCTCGTGGTCGGCGGCCTTCTTCCTCAAGCGGCGGCACAGCCTGCCGAAGCCGCTGGCCATGCTGATGGTGCCGATGGCGCTGTCGGGATGGCTGGCGACGCTGGCCGGCTGGTACACGACAGAGATCGGCCGCCAGCCGTGGCTGGTCACCGGGGTGCTGAAGACCGCCGACGCGGTCGGGCCGGTGGCCGGCAGCCATGTCGCGCTGACGCTCGCCATCTATCTCATCCTCTATGCGCTGCTTTTGATCGCCTATCTCGGCGTGCTGGTGCATCTGGCGCTGAAGGCGGCCAAGGATGGCGACACCTCACCGCTGCCGGGTGTCATGAAGGCTGCATTGTCGCAGCCGGCGGCTGGCGAGTAGGAGAAAAAGATGACCTACGACTGGCCAACCCTGCTGCCTCTCATCTTCGCCGGCCTGATGGGCCTCGCCATTCTGATCTATGTCGTTCTCGACGGCTTCGACCTTGGCATCGGCATTCTCTTCGCCGCCGCCGAGGATGCCGAGCAGGACACGATGATCGCGGCCATCGGTCCGTTCTGGGACGCCAACGAGACGTGGCTGGTGCTGGCCGTCGGCCTGCTGCTGGTGGCGTTTCCGCTGGCGCACGGCATTATCCTCACCGCGCTCTACATTCCGGTCTTCGTGCTTTTGGTTGGGCTGATCCTGCGCGGCGTCGCCTTCGATTTCCGCGCCAAGGTGCCGAGCGGCAAGAAGCACCGCTGGAACCGCATCTTTTTCCTCGGCTCGCTCATCGCCTCGCTGGCGCAGGGCTACATGCTGGGTGTCTATGTGCTCGGCCTTGATGTCGGGCCTGGCGGCATGGCCTTCGGCGCGCTGGTGGCGTTCTGTCTTGCCGCCGCCTATGCGGCGATGGGCGCCGCCTGGGTCATCTACAAGACAGAGGGCGAATTGCAGAAGAAGGCGGTTCGCTGGCTGCGCACCGCGCTGGTGCTGACCGCGCTCGGCATGGCCGCCGTGTCGCTGGCAACGCCCTTCGCCAGCCCGCGCATCTTCGCCAAATGGTTTGTCTGGCCGGAAATGCTCTATCTGTCGCCGTTGCCGATCCTGTCGGCCCTGCTGTTCCTCTGGCTGTGGCGGCAGACCTTCCACCTGCCGAAACCCGACGACAGGCATTCGCTGACGCCGTTCCTGACGCTGGCCGCCATTTTCGCACTCGGCTTTGCCGGCCTCGCCTGGTCGTTCTACCCGTTCGTGGTGCCCGACAAGCTGACCATCTGGCAGGCCGCCTCGGCACCCGAGAGCCTGGCCATTATCCTGGTCGGCACAGTGGTCGTGCTGCCGGTGATCATCTTCTATTCGTTCTATGCCTACCGGGTGTTCGGCGGCAAGGCGACGGATCTGACCTACGATTGATCCGGCTCCATTCCCGATCGATCGGCATGGAGCTCTATCTGTTTGTTTGAGCATGATCTTTTCCGAAAACCGGTACCCACTTTTTCGGGATCATGCCCTAGGCTTCAGATCAGCCCGGAATCACGCGCGGCGGCGGTGGCTTGGCCGCGCGAAACGGCATCGAGCTTGCCCAGCACCGCCGAGACGTGATGATCGACGGTTTTGGGTGAAATGGTGAGGCATTCGGCAATCCGCTTGTTGGAGAGGCCGCGATCGATCAGCTGCAGCACCTCCATCTGGCGCTGGGTCAGGCCGGCGCTGTTGGCGCGCGTTGTCTGGCGCGGCCCCCGAGCGATGTTGCTGACGCCGTTGCGCCGCATGATCTCGCGCACCTGTTGGGCCACCGGCCGGGCGCCGAGGCCTTCGAAGATTTCCAGCGCGCCGCGCTGTGCCGCCTCGTCGCCCTGCAGCAGCGCCAGACCCTGTTCGTAAGGGGCACCCATCCCGGCCCACAAGCCAGCCGCGGCCCGCCAGTCGCCGGCCAGCAGCAACCGGTAGGGCGCGGCCATGCCTGATGTGTCGCCGGGGTCGCTGTCCGGCGCCAGCAGTTGCCGCCAGCTGGCCAGTTCGGCGAACACCGCGCGTGTCGGCGACAGCCGCTCGGCGATGTCGATCAGGCCCAGCGCCTCCTCCGGGTCAGCCTGCCCGAGCCACGCCCGTTCGGCCATCAGCACGGCGTAAGGCGCCAGCCTTTGCAGCTCCCTGCCCCGCTCGAGAAAGCGCGTCATCTCCTCGAGAAGCGGCTCGGTTTCGGGATCGCCGCGCCGGACCCGCAACCTGGCCAGCGCCACGACGGCGGGGAAGCGCACCAGTGCCGTCGCCTGGTCATTGCCGACGACGTCGAGCGCCTCGGCGGCAGCCTCCTCCCACAGGCCCTGGCGCAGCCGCAACTGGGCCAGCACGCCGCGCATATAGTCGCGCCAGGTGACGAGATCATTTTCGGTGCAATAGTTGATGCCGCGCTCGAGGAAGGATTGCGCCTTGCCGTAACCGAGCTGGTTCATCTCGAGACAGGCACTGTTGGTGAAGGCGCGCGCCGCGTGTTCCTGAAAATTCTGCCCGATGGCGATTTCGAGGCTCTGGGCAAGGTGCAGCCGCCCATTGGCCAGATCCAGCCATTGTTCGGCGGAACCGACATTGTTGAGGGCATGGCAGACAATGTCGGGCCGGTTCAGCGTTTCAGCGAGCCTGACCGCCTTGTCGCCCAGGAGCAGCGCCTCGTCGAGCCGTTCGGCGAGCATCGCCAGCTGCGACAGGTTGGAATAGGCCATGGCGAGCTCGGCACCGGCCGGCACGCTCTCCAGCAATGTGACCGCCTGTTCGCCAAAGCCGTCGGCCGCGGCGCGGTCGCCCATCAGATAGGCGAAACGCGACTGCCATCTCAGGCTGTCGCCTTCCCTCGGCTTGTTGCCGGCCGCGCTGTGCAGCTGGCGCGCCTCGCCCTGCGCCGCGATGGCTTCCTCGATGCGGCCGATGAGATGGCATTCGAAAGCGTAGTTCTCTTGGAGCGTGGCGCGGGCTGCGTCCGGCAGGCCGGCGGCCTCGCGCAAGGCGACTTCGTAATAGCCGGCGGCATCGCGATGCGCGCCGACATGGGAGGCCTCGCGCGCGGCGAGCGGCGCCAGTTCGCGCACGGCCTCGACATTGCTGGCTTCGACGGCGTGATGCACCAGCCGCGCGGTCGGGACATCGGCCTTTTCGAGCAGCGCCGACAGTGCGCGCTGGTTGAACCGCCGCCTGTGGCTCTCCGTCAGGGTCATCTCGATGGCGCGGCGCGCGATCTCGTGGCGGAACGCATAGCCGTCGCCAAGATCGTCAAGCAGGCCATTCGACACGCATTCGGCCAGCTGGCCGGCACTGGCGACGCCGCACAGGCCCTGCAGCGCCCAGGCATCGGCACGGCGCGGAAATACCGACACCGCGTCGAGCATCGAACGGGCGCCGGCCGACAGGCGCTCGGCCCGCGCCAGAACCGCGTCGCGCACGCTGGCCGGCGGTGTCATCGCGTTGTCGGCGCACAGAAGCTCGGTGACAAAAAAGGCGTTGCCGGCGGTGGCACGGTAGATGGCTTGCCCATCACGGCCGGCGGCATCGGCCAGCGACAGAACAGCCGCCTCGCTCAGCAAGGGCACATCGATGCGGGCGATGCTGCCGGCCGGAATTTCGCCCAGCGCGCGGCGCACCCGCATCTGCCCTTCGCTGCGGTCGTTGCGCGCGGTCAGCAGCAACAGGATATGGGTGTTGGCGATGCGCCGGCCGAGGAAGCGGACAAAGTCGAGCGTCGCATCGTCAGCCCAATGCAGGTCCTCGATCACCAGCAGCGTCGGTCCAGCCCTGGTCTCGAAAACGTCGAGCGCGTCGGAGAAAAGCGGCAGCCTTTGCCCCTGGCGGTGGTCGATCGCCTGCTGCAGCGCCCATTGCGCATCGCGCGCCAGGTCATAAAGCGGCCCGAGCGGATCGGGTATCGACAAATCCTCGCAGGCGCTGCGGAACAGGCGCGCATCCCGCCCGGCGTTGCCGACAAAGGCCTCGACCAGCGATGTCTTGCCGGCCCCTGCCTCGCCGACCAGCACCGCGACATGACCGTTGCCATGCGCGGCCCCTGAGAGAAGTCCGTCCAGCCGCTCCAGCTGTGTCTGCCGTTCCAGAAGCATCATCGTTCGCTCGTGAGACTTGAGTTCCACCATCCCGCCGGCCTCCTTCAGGAGCGCGCAGGGGCAAGAGCCCGAGAATGTGATCCTCCACACATTTCAGTGCTCATCTACACATAACGCCGCCAATATAGGGAATCTTCCCACAAAACATAGGGAAAGGTTCCGATGCGCGGGCCCAGCGAGCGTGATCTTTGTCCATCCGCGCTCAGACCGAGCGTGATTCAATGGAAAAAGGAACTTTTCATGCCTCGCTATCTCATAGAGCGCACATTCGTGGACGGCCTCAACGTGCCGATCAACGAAGCCGGCGCCGTCGCCATGGGCGGCGTGATCGCCCGCAACGCGGAAAAGGGCGTCACCTGGCTGCAGTCCTTCGTCTCCCCCGACAAGAAGCACAGCTTCTGCATCTATGACGCGCCATCGCCGGAAGCGATCCGCAGCACAGCGCAGAAGAACTCGCTGCCTGTCGACAAGATCACGGAGGTGCGGGTCCTTGACCCTTACTTTTACCGTTGATCCCACCGATGAGCCTCAAGCCACCCTTTGCGGCGCTGGTAACCTGCCTGACGGCCTGCCGGACAGTGAACCGGCGGCTGTCATGGGAGACGCCGGCGCAGCAATCGCCGTGCCGAGCCGTCTATGGCGGATCGCGGCGGCGCTGCGTTCACAATTGCTGGGCAAGCGGCGCGGGCTGCCACCGCAAGACGATCATCTGAAACGCGATATCGGTTTGCCTGAGCAGGAGCCGCTACGGGAATACTGGGACTATTACTGGTGGGATCACTAGGGCCCTCGTTTTACGCAATTCCCAAGGCAAAGCGCTATGCACTTTTCCTGGAATTGCTCTAGGGCGGCACGGCCGTCCATTTGAGCGGCCGGCCCAATTCCACCGACATCCAAATCAGACGCATC
>JBDSLV010000392.1:0-14061 GCA_039916205.1 Mesorhizobium sp.
TGAACTGACACCAGGCTGCCTTTGGCGCAATTGAATTGAGGGCAACCCCGGGAAAAGCGCGTCTGGCCTTGCCTCAGGAAATTGCGCAAAAGAAAAACCCAGCCTCTTTACATTCTCCCCGCCTCAAGGATTTATCCTCTTCTTTACGCTCAAAGGAGACGAGCATGTCCTTCGAAAATTGGGCCGCTTTTGCCGCCGCGTCGACCATCCTTCTTGTCATTCCGGGCCCGACCATCCTTTTGGTCGTGTCCTATGCGCTAGGCCAAGGCTGGCGCACCGCACTGCCAATGGCGGTCGGCGTGGCGCTGGGCGACTTCACCGCGATGACATTGTCGATGCTGGGCATCGGTGCGTTGCTGGCGGCTTCGGCCACCGTCTTCACCATCCTGAAGCTGATTGGCGCCGGCTATCTGATCTATCTCGGCATAAAGCTGTTTCGCGCCGGCGGCTCACTGAAGGCTGAACCGCGCACCGACGCGGTGTCCTCGGTGAAAATGATGGCGCATGCCTGGCTGGTCACCGCGCTCAATCCGAAAAGCATTACCTTCTTCGTTGCCTTCCTGCCGCAATTTCTCGACCGGCACGCCGATTTCTGGACGCAGATGCTGATCTTCGAGACCACCTTCCTGGCGCTCGCCTTCGCAAATGCCTTTGGCTACGCGCTGATCGCGGCACGGGCGCGCAATGTCGTGCGCAACCCGAAGGCAATCCGCATCTTCAACCGCACCGGCGGTACGCTGCTTGTCGGCGCCGGAATCGCCACGGTGGCAATGCGCTCGAGCAACTAGGACAAACTCCAGTTGACCATGATCTTTCCCGAAAACCGGCTCCCACTTTTCGGGATCATGGTCCTCACCATTTGAGGCTGAGGCCGAGATTCCCTTCGAGGATGCGGCGCCTGTCGCCACCGAGATTGGTGGTGTAATCGCCGGTGGCGAACAGGCTGACCTTGTCCGTGACCTCGGCGACGATACCGCCGCCAAACTCGAACGACGTTGACCTGCCTTCGGTCGAGATGTCGGTGGCGCCAAAATCGACGTGGTCGGTACCGCCGAAATCGTGCCAGATGTTGGCCTTCAGGTAGGGCTGCAGCGCGATGCCGTTCAAAGCCGTCTCGCCTTGCAGCCGCAGGCCGAGCCTGCCGGTCACGGTGTCGTCGAGATCGAAGGAGGCCGAGGAAAAGCGGTCCTGCGCATCGTCGAGCGACAGATGTTGCCAGACCAGTTGGGCCTGCGGCTCAAGTGTCCAACCCTGCGTCAAGGCGGTGGGATAGCCGCCCTCAAGCGAAGCGGTGATGCCGGTTCCCCTGATATCGGTGCCGATATCGCGGGCCGAGGTGGCGCTGCCGCTGAAGAAGGTGCCCATCAGGACACCGTCCAGATACCAGCCACTCGCCCCGGTCCGGGTCCAGTAGCCGCCGACGCTGGTGCCGCCGAGATCGATGCCGCCGACCGCGAGATCGTTCTGTCCGAGCGCCTGGCCGCGCACATCGCCGTTCGTGCTGGCATAGGCGAGGAACAGTCCGGCACGGTCGACCCCGCCTGACGCGGTCTCCCGGCCGAACAGGTCGTAGCCGGTCTGGAAGCCGAACAAGGTGCCGTCGAAAGACGGCGACACCGTTCCCGACCAGCTCATCTTGGCGTCCTGGCCAAAGATGCGGCCCCAGATCGGCGACAGATCCGTGTCCGACAACAGGCTTTGCTCGCCGCGCCGCTCGTGGAAGGTGCCAAGCGTCGTCATGGCGAGATGCTCGGCCACTGGCGGCACGGCCGAATAGACAGGCACCTCGATTCGGTAGAGCAGGATTTCCTGTCCTGCGGCCGGTGTCGGCAGGTTCGGAACCGTGGTAGGCACTGGCGGTGGGGGTGGAGGCGGATCCGCCGGCGGCGCCTCAATCGGCGGCGGCGGCGGCTCGGGTTCGGGATCGCTGGCCTGGACGGGCGGCGTCGGGTCGACCGGCGGGTTGTTGATATCGCCATCGCTCGGCACCGGGACCGGCGGCAGTTCGGACGGCGGCGGTGGCGGCTCGGTTTGCGGAGGCTCTGGCTCGAGTGCCGGCGTCGGTTCGAGCGCCGCGGGTGCCGCCGCCGGCGATGTCGGCGTGATCAGCGACGAGCGCAGATACCAGTTCTCCGCGCTGCCGGCACTGACACCGCCCTTGAAAAGGTAATATTCGAAGGCGCCGGCAGCGACGGGTGCATCGAGTGCAAAGGCGCTGCCACTGGATGTTGCGCCGTTGATCGCCTGGACGACCATGATGCCGTCTGTGATCGTCTCGGCACCCGCACCGCCAAGATTGATCACCGCAATGCCGGTCGAGCCAGAGGCGGTGCCGCCCGACAGGACCAGCCTGTCGGAGGCGGACCCATCGGCGCCGAGTTCGGTCTGGATCAGCAGCAGGCCGCCAAGTCCGGTATAGTTGCCTGAGATCGTCAGCCGGTCGGTGGCTCCAGTGCTGCCGTTGGTCAGGTCGATGCGGCCGGCATTGACCACTTCGGCCAATTGGCCTGAGGTAAAAGCCTGGATCGAGGCATTGAAGCCGCCACCATAGAGTGTGCTTGCGGCATCGACATTGAGCGAGCCTTTGCCCGTGCCGCTGTCGCCGAGGACGAGGTTGCCGTCGAGCATCAGTTCCGTGTCGTTGGTGGCGTTGATCGTCTCCCAATTCTGGACGCGGCCAATGCCATCCAGCTTGACGTTGTCGAAGGTCAGCGTGTCCGTGCCCAGGCCGCCGTTGAGCACGTCGGCGCCGCCGAGATTGGCCTTGGTTAGATTGCTGAGTTTGGCGGTGTCGTTGTCGGCGCCAAGGTCGACGGCGCCGTAGATGATGCCGCCGCCGTCCCAGACGAAACTGTCGGCGCCAAAACTCATCAGCACGTCGCCACCGATCGTGCCGCCGGTCACCGTCACGCTGTCATTGCCGCCGCTGACACTGATGTTGCCGCCGATGGTGCCATCCGAGAGGATGATGGTGTCATCATCGAAACCGGTGACGAGATTTCGGTCGATGATGCCGCCGGACATGTTGAAATAGTTCTTGTCGAGTTTCATGTTGACGCGGCCGACGCGGCCGCCGGTCATCACCGCGCGATCGCCATCATCGAAGAAGTCGACGATGCGGCCTCCGGACATGAAGAATGTGTCGAGCGCATCGCCCTGGTTAAGCGAACCGATCTGGCCGCCAGTCATACGGAAATCGTCAATGCCGGCGCCCTGCTGGACATTGCCGGCGACAGTGCCGGCGCCGATGGTGAAGAAATCGGCGCCGCCGCCCTGGTCGACGGCGCCGGTGATGGTGCCGGACTGCATGTCGATGCGGTCCGAGCCGATGCCGAAGGTAACGCTGCCGCTCACCTGGCCGGTGCCGCTGGCCGGAAAGGTCAATGTATTGTCGCCGCCCAGATCGTTGAGGCTGCCGCCGGAATTGCCGCTGTCGCAAATGTAGGTGTCGTTTCCCGCCGACGGCACCAGCAAACAAGCGGCGAAAGATCCGGAATTGAACAGCAACGTCAGCGACGTCGTGGCAAGAAGAACGGCCAACGGAGAATGACGCGCACGACGCCGTCGCCATTGCGAAACAACTAATTTAGCATCTTCTTCCGAACCGCCATTCGGAAGTCTGTCACACATGTGTTGCATCGCGTTTCCTCGTCGTCGCGACGGCAAGCTCCCCACCCGGTGCCGCAATGAAGCCACAATTCGTTCGGTTTTACAAAGGCTAATCTGCAGCTCTTGGTTGATGAACTGCAAAGATAACTTGTCCGCTCTGGGTATTGATTAGGCCAAGAGCCCTGCTTGGCGCATCCGCCATTGATGCTCTAGGATCGGCCTGATGCGGCTATTGGAGGACAACGCATGTCAATCAGGGACGAATTCGGACTGGCCTTTTCGGGCGCCACGCAAGCTGGGTTTCCGCCCTACAGCCAGGCTGTGCGCGAGTTGCAGTGTTTCATCGGTGACCCCGTCGGTTCCGCTGACCGCGCCATCGCCGCTGATCCCGGCTTCGTCATGGCGCATGTGTTCAAGGGCTATCTGTTCGGCCTTGCCACAGAGCGCGAGGCAAGCGCCGTGGCCAAGGCATGTCACGAGGCGGCACTGCCGCTGGCAGGTAACGCGCGCGAGCAGGCGCATGTCGCCGCCCTTGGCCATCTCGCCGAGGGGCGCTGGCATGAAGCCTCCCGCATCCTGGAGGACATCGCCATCGACCATCCGCTCGACCTGGTGGCGCTGCTGACAGGGCATCAGATCGACTTTTTCACCGGCAATTCGCGCATGCTGCGAGACCGCATCGGCCGCGCCTTGCCATCCTGGCACAGCGGCATGCCGGGTTACCATGCCGTTCTGGGCATGCAGGCCTTCGGGCTGGAGGAAATGGGCGACTATATCAGGGCCGAGAAACTCGGACGCATGGCGATCGACATCGAGCCGCGCGATGGCTGGGCGCAGCATGCGGTTGCCCATGTCATGGAAATGCAGAGCCGGCAAAAGGACGGCATTGCTTGGATGCGCGCCAATCCGGATGGGTGGACCAGGGAGAGCTTCCTGCAGGTGCACAATTGGTGGCACCTAGCGCTGTTCCACTACGACCTCGGCGAGACCGGCGAGGTGCTGGCGCTCTATGACGGCCCGATCTACGGCACGCCGTCGACGATGGCACTCAACATGGTCGACGCCTCGGCGATCCTGTGGCGGCTCTATCTCGGCGGCGTCGATGTCGGTAACCGCTGGACAGCACTCGCGGACAATTGGCACAAGGCCGGCGCCGGCAACTATGCCTTCAACGATGCGCACGCGATGATGGCCTTTGTCGGCGCCGGCCTCGACGGACATGCAAGCGGCTTGCTCGAGGCGCAGCGCGAGGCAATGCGGGCCAGCGACGACAATGCCGCCTTCACCCTGGATGTCGGCCACCCCTTGACGCTCGCGATCAAGGCCTTTGGCGACGGCAACTACGCGGAAACGGTGCGGCTGATCCGGCCCATTCGCGCGATTGCGCACCGCTTCGGCGGCAGCCACGCCCAACGCGACGTCATCGACCTGACGCTGATCGAGGCGGCGTTTCGCGCCGGCGACCACGCCCTGTCGCGGGCGCTCGCGGCCGAACGCGCGCTGGCGCGGCCGGACAGTCCGCTGTCGGCATTGTTCTCGCGACGCGCTTTCGATTTGTCTGAGAATTGACCCGAAGCGGATCTTGCCCTAAAAACTGGCTGGCCATATTTTTTCGAGACTCGAAAAAATTAACGGCATGGGGAGGAAAGCATGTATCTCGGCCTCGATCTGGGCACGTCAGGCGTCAAGGCGCTGCTGATCGATGCCGGACAGACTGTCGTCGGCTCCGGCCATGCGTCACTCGACGTGTCGCGGCTGCACCCCGGCTGGTCCGAACAGAACCCCGCCGACTGGATCCGCGCCTGCGAAGAGGCGATCGCCGCGCTGAAGGCGTCTCATCCTGCGCAGCTCGCGGCGGTAAAAGGCATCGGCCTGTCCGGCCATATGCATGGCGCCACCTTGCTCGATGCCGCCGACCAGGTACTGCGGCCCTGCATCCTGTGGAACGATACCCGCAGCCATGCCGAGGCAGCCAAGCTCGACGCCGACCCACGCTTTCGCGACCTGACCGGCAACATCGTTTTTCCCGGTTTCACCGCGCCGAAACTCGCCTGGGTGAAGAACAACGAACCCGGCATCTTCGCCAGAGTGGCGAAAGTGCTGCTGCCCAAGGATTTCCTCCGGCTCTGGCTGTCCGGAGAGCATATGTCGGAAATGTCCGACTCGGCCGGCACCGCCTGGCTCGATGTCGGCAAGCGGCGCTGGTCCTCCGAATTGCTGGCCGCGACCTCCCTCGACGAAGGACAGATGCCGTCGCTGGTCGAAGGCACCGACAAGGCTGGCGCCTTGCGCGCTGAACTTGCGTCGAAGTGGGGCATGCAGGCAGGCATTCCGATCGCGGGCGGCGCGGGCGACAATGCCGCCTCGGCCTGCGGCATGGGCACGGTGGGTGCCGGCCATGCCTTCGTTTCACTTGGCACATCCGGGGTGCTGTTTGCGGCCAACGCCAGCTATCTGCCCAATCCGGCCAGTGCGGTCCACACCTTCTGCCACGCGCTGCCCGACACCTGGCACCAGATGGGTGTCGTCCTGTCGGCGACCGATTCGCTGAACTGGCTTTGCGAGATCACGGGCAAGGGCGCCGGCGAGTTGACAACCGAACTCGGCGACACACTCAAGGCTCCGAGCGGCGTTTCCTTCCTGCCCTATCTCTCGGGCGAGCGGACGCCTTACAACGACTCGGCCATTCGCGGCTCGTTCACCGGCCTGGCGCATGAATCGAGCCGCGCGGTGTTGACCCAGGCAGTGCTCGAGGGTGTTGCCTTTGCCTTCCGCGACAGTCTCGAAGCGCTGGCCTCGGCCGGCACTGTTTTGACGCGGGTGACCGCGATCGGCGGTGGCTCGCGTTCGCGCTATTGGTTGAAGTCGATCGCCACGGCTCTGCAATTGCCGGTCGACATTCCCGCCGATGGTGATTTCGGTGCCGCCTTCGGCGCGGCAAGGCTTGGCCTGATCGCGGCGACCGGTGCTGATCCACTCAGCGTCTGCACCGCGCCCAGGACCGACGCGACAATCGAACCCGATGCAGCACTTGGCGACGCCTATGCGCAGGCCTATCAGCGCTACCGGGCGCTTTATCCGGCGATCAGAGCCATAACCGCATGAGCTGGCGCCAGACACCCCCCTCTGCCCTGCCGGGCATCTCGCCCTCAAGGAGGAAGATCGGCAATTCCTTTGAAGACAGCTATCCGTCAGTCTCGACGATTGGCGAAAGCAGCCGTGACAGCCAATCTCCCCCCTTGAGCGGGAGATGGCCGGCCGGCCAGAGGGGGGCGCCTGGGGCCTACCTTCGCCGCAATGCTTCACTGTGCCGGGATCTTGTCGAGAAAGCCGGTAACGGTCTTCAGGCGACCGTTCTCGATAGTGCCGATATCGGTGCCTTCGATGACGGACTCGGTGCCTTCCGGCCCCAGATTCCACGAGAAGCGGATTGTGTCGGCGAAACCGTCCGGCGTGCCCTTCAGCGAAAACCGGAAGCCGGCAAAGCGCTGCTGCACGCCATCGATGAGTGCCGCGACGCCGGCATGGCCATCACCCTGCATGAGCGGATCGCGGTAGCTGACGTCTTCGGTGAAGGTCGCCTTGAGCAAGGCCGCGCGGCGGTCCGCGTCGCTTTCGTTCCAGGCGGTGATGTAGCCTTCGGCGATCTTGTTGAGGTCGGTCATGGTCTGTCTCCTTCGTTGGGCGGTTTTGACATGAGCCTTTTCGACCAGCGGCAAAGTGAAACCAATTACGCCTGAGGTAATCAAGACGAATTACCTGAGGTAATCAGGGCAAAGCTTCGAGAGGAAAGAACGATGAGCAGCGGATTCTTCGGCGACATCAGCAAGATCAAATACGAGGGTCCGGATTCGACCAATCCGCTGGCCTATCGCTTCTACAACCCGGATGAGGTTGTGGTCGGCAAGCGGCTGGAAGACCACCTGCGTTTCGCCGTCGCCTACTGGCACTCCTTCGCCTGGCCGGGCGGTGATCCCTTCGGCGGCCAGACCTTTGACCGGCCATGGTTTCCCAAGGCGGGCGGCACCGACACGATGGAGCTTGCCAAGCTCAAGGCCGATGTCGCCTTCGAAATGTTTTCCCTGCTTGGCGCACCCTATTTCTGCTTCCACGACGCCGATGTGCGCCCTGAAGGCAAGGATTTTTCCGAGAGCGCCGCGCGCCTTGATGAGATCGCGGACTATTTCGCCGCCAAGATGAAGAAGACGGGCGTCAAGCTGCTCTGGGGCACCGCCAACCTCTTCTCCAACCGCCGCTTCATGTCGGGCGCCGCCACCAATCCCGATCCGGATGTGTTCGCCTATGCGGCGGCGACGGTGAAAAGCTGCCTCGACGTCACCAAGCGGCTGAAGGGTGAGAATTATGTGCTGTGGGGCGGCCGCGAGGGCTATGAAACACTGCTCAACACCGATCTTGCGCGCGAGCAGGAACAGGCTGGCCGCTTCCTCAACATGGTTGTCGACTACAAGCACAGGATCGGCTTCAAGGGCACGATCCTGATCGAGCCGAAGCCGCAGGAGCCGACCAAGCACCAATATGATTACGATGTCGCCACGGTCTATGGCTTCCTCAAGCGCTTCGGGCTGGAAAAGGAGGTCAAGCTCAACATCGAGCAGGGCCACGCGATCCTCGCCGGCCATTCCTTCGAGCATGAACTGGCGCTCGCCAATGCACTCGGCATTTTCGGCTCGATCGACATGAACCGCAACGACTACCAGTCGGGCTGGGACACCGACCAGTTCCCCAACAATGTGCCTGAAATGGCGCTGGCCTATTATCAGGTTCTGCAAGCCGGCGGGTTCAAGACAGGCGGCACCAATTTCGATGCCAAGCTGCGCCGCCAGTCGCTCGATCCGCAGGATCTGCTGATCGGCCATATCGGCGGGATGGATTGCTGCGCGCGCGGCCTGAAGGCGGCAGCCTGCATGGTCGAGGACAAGGCGCTGTCCGCGCCGCTGGCCGAGCGCTACGCCGGCTGGAACACTGCGGAAGGCAAGGCGATGCTTGCCGGCAAGCGCACACTGGAGGACATCGCCGAGCGCGTGGTGAAGAAGAAGATCGAGCCGCAGCCGCGCTCCGGCCGCCAGGAATTGCTGGAGAACATCGTCAACCGCTACGTCTGAAGCAGATCGCTGGACCGACATCTGCCGCGCTTGGCTGAAAGCCGCCATGATCGCCGTTTGCTAGTCAGCTCTCCCAAGCGAGAGGAGACGGCCATGGCGGAGATCACGGTGCGCAAGGCGCGGCAGAGCGATGTCGCGGCCCTGAAAAAGGTGCTGCGGGAGACGTTCGAAGGGACCTGGCTTCCCCACATCACCGCAGCGTCCGCACAGCGCTATGTCGAAACCGATATTGGCGGCCGCTATGTCGACGAAAGCTGGCCGGATTTCTTCGTCGCCGAGATCGATGGCGGCATCACCGGCCTGATCCACTGGCGCGATGACTTCATCGAGGCCCTGCATATCAGTGCCAGGCATCAAGGCCAGGGTGTCGGCCGCAGGCTGCTGTCGCACGCCGAACAGGCCATTGGCGCCGCCGGCTTCCCGCAGGCGCGGCTGGAGACCGACACGTTCAACGAGCGCGCGCAGCATGTCTACAAAGCGCTCGGCTATGTCGAAAAGGATCGCTATCCCGACGACGAATGGGACAGCGGCTTCACCACCGTACTGTTCGAGAAGCGGCTGTAAACAGTCCGATCTGGCGTGGGGAATCGCTTACGCTCAAAGCAGGTTCCAACGACAAGGTTTTGCCCTCGATCGCCCTTCAATGACCTCGCTCTTGCCTTCAAACAGCCGTCACGTACTTCCTATAAGAAGGACACGTGGCGGGTAGGAAGAAGGAGGCGAACCGATATGCAGCACGAACGTGAAATCGACGCCCTGCTCTCGCTCGGCGAGACCGGATCGATCATCGACAGGCTGATGGCGCTGCCGAGGAAATCCGACGATCCCAAGGTCCTGAACGAATGGGATCGCGCGGTCAGCAACCGCTTCGAGCTTCGTCTTGTCAAACAGATGCGCTCGCAGATCGACGGCGGCGACCGCCAGGACGCGGCTTGATTCGACCTTAAAACTAGAGCGGTTCATCGTTCACGAAAACGCCGACCCGCTCTATCCCTTTGTTTTTACGCAATTCCGGACGGAAAATCGTGTCACACTTTTCCTGGAATTGCTCTATTCCCGGCGCAGCCTGACCGGCGCTTCGCCAAAAGCCCGCGAAAATGCTCTCGAAAATGCCGCGGCTGACGAAAAACCTGTCCGCCCGGCAATATCGGCCATCGCCACCCTGGTGTCGACGACCAGCCGGCGTGCCGCGCCCAGCCGCAACCTGAGATAATAGGCGCCCGGCGTCTCGCCGATCGACTTGCGAAAGATGCTCTCCAGCGTTCGCGCCGTCACCCCGGCGCGTTTGGCCACTGCGGCAATGGTCAATGGCTGGTCGACATGTGATTCCATCAAGCGGATGGCTTGCGCCAGGCGCGGATCGAAGCCGTCAAGCCGACCGAGCGAGACCAGCGGCTGCGCGTCGGTGGCGGCACGCGCCTGATCGTAGATGAACACGCTCGCGACATCGAGCGCCACCGCCATGCCGAGGCGTGTGCGAATGAGATGCAACATCAGATCGAAGGTCGGCGAGGCGCCGCCCGAGGTGAAGACCGGCCCGTCGATGACATAGCGGTCCGGACGAACATCGACGCCGGGAAAGGCGGAAGAGAAATCCTCCATGTCCTCCCAGTGGGTGGTGGCGCTGCGCCCTTCCAGCAGGCCGGCCCGGGCCACCAGCCAGGTTCCAGCCTCGACGCCGCCACAGGCACGAGCCGTCCGCGCCGCGCGGCGCAAGCCGGCGAGCAGCGCCGATGTGGCATAGTTTTGGGTGCCGAAACCGGCAATGACGACCAGAACATCGGTTGGATCAGCCGGATCGAAGCGGCCGCTGACCGCCACCGGCAGGCCGCAGGTGGTGACCGCTGCATCCCCGGTGACCGAGACCAGCCTGAAGTCGAACAAGGTCTCGCCGGAGATGCGGTTGGCGGCACGCAAGGGATCGACGGCCGATGCCACGCACATGATCGAAGAGCCGGAAAACACCAGCAGCGTGACCTTCAGCGGCGTACGTTCAGGACGAAAGATCGTCGGTTTTTCGCTTTTGATCATTTGGACTTCGTAAAACGCAAAACAGTTTCCGGCAAGTCAGGCATTCTTGAGCCACAGTCTGTTCTGGGAGGATTTCGATGCCGCTAGCGATGAACCGTGAGGTTTTCATTACCTGTGCCGTGACTGGCTCGGGCGGATCGCAGGACCGCAGCCCGCATGTGCCGCGCTCGCCCAAGCAGATCGCCGATTCGGCCATCGACGCGGCCAGGGCGGGTGCCGCGATCGTCCATTGCCATGTGCGCGACCCCGAGACCGGCAAGCCCAGGCGCGATGTGCATCTCTACCGCGAAGTGACCGAGCGTATCCGCGCGGCGGAAGTCGACGTCATCCTGAACCTGACCGCCGGCATGGGCGGCGACATGGTGTTCGGTTCGCCCGAGGCGCCGCTGCCGCTCAACGAAAAAGGCACCGACATGGGCAGTGCCACCAACCGCATGGAGCATGTGCGCCAGTGCCTGCCGGAAATCTGCACGCTGGATTGCGGCACGATGAATTTCGCCGAAGCCGACTACGTCATGACCAACACGCCCGGCATGCTGCGCGCCATGGGCGGCATGATGACGGCGCTGGGCGTCAAGCCGGAGATCGAGGCCTTCGACACCGGCCATCTGTGGTTCGCCAAGCAGTTGGTCGAGGAGAAGGTGCTGAACCCGGACGCAGTGGTGCAGCTGTGCATGGGCGTGCCGTGGGGTGCGCCTGACGACCTCAACACCTTCATGGCCATGGTCAACAATGTGCCGTCGACCTGGAACTGGTCGGCCTTTGCCATTGGCCGCAACCAGATGGCCTACGCGGCCGCGGCGGTGCTGGCCGGCGGCAACGTCCGCGTCGGGCTGGAAGACAATCTCTGGCTGGACAAGGGCGTGCTGGCGACCAATGCGCAGCTCGTCGAACGCGCCGCCAGCATCGTCACCAATCTGGGCGCCCGGATCATCGGGCCGGAGGAAGTGCGCAAGAAGCTCAACCTGACGAAACGGGCGCCGATCGCGGCATGAGCTGAACACAGCCCGGGAGGTCGGCATGACAACGGTCAAGTTCACCGCGATGAAGGATGGCGACAGGGACGACTATGCGTTCCTGACCGCGCACGAGATCGACTATGCCGCCAAGACCGGCGAGCGGCTGCTCGACGCACTGGTGCAGCTCGACGAAGGCCTGTCCGGCTACAAGATTACCCGGCTCGGCCATTCGCTGCAGGCGGCGACGCGTGCCTGGCGCGATGGCGCCGACGCCGACTGGATCGCTTGCGCCGTGCTGCATGACATCGGCGATATCTACGCGCCCTACAATCACGACGAATACGCCGCTTCGATCCTGAAGCCCTTCGTGCGGGAACAATGCACCTGGGTGGTGGAGAAGCATGGCGACTTCCAGCGCCTCTATTATGCCCATCATCTCGGCGGCAACCGGCACGCGCGCGACCGCTTCGCCGGCCACGCCTATTTCGACGACTGCGACCAGTTCTGCGAACGCTGGGACCAGTCAAGCTTCGACCCCGACTACGACACGCTGCCGATCGATTTCTTCCGACCCTTCGTCATCGAGGTCTTTGCACGCAAGGCCTACGACCCCCAGGTGATCCGCACCGGCGAGCGCGTGCCTCTCATCGATCCCCAAACAGCAGAAGCAAGAACCGGAGCCTCAGCATGAGCATCATCAACAAGGCTGCCGCCATTGGTGGCGGTGTCATCGGCGCCGGCTGGGTGGCGCGGCTTTTGCTGAACGGCATCGACGTGTCGATCTTCGATCCCGATCCCGAGGCGTCGCGCAAGGTCAGCGAAGTGATGAAGGGTGCGCGCCGCGCCTACAAGCAGATGGTGCCCGGCGGCCTGCCCAAGGAGGGCAAGCTGACCTTCGCCAAGACCATCGCCGAGGCGGTGGCGGACGCCGATTTCATCCAGGAAAGCGTGCCGGAACGGCTCGACCTCAAGCACCGCGTGCTGGCCGAGATCGACGCCCATGCGCCGGCCAATGCCATTATCGGTTCGTCCACCTCCGGCATCAAGCCGACCGACATGCAGGTGGCGATGAAGAAGCATCCGGAGCGGCTGGTCGTCGGCCATCCGTTCAACCCCGTCTATCTCCTGCCATTGGTCGAGATTGTCGGCGGCGACCAGACCTTCCCCGAGGCGATCGAGGTCGCCAAGGAAATCTATGCTTCGATCGGCATGAAGCCGGTTGTCATCCGCAAGGAGATCGAGGCTTTCGTCGGCGACCGCCTGCTCGAAGCGGCCTGGCGCGAAGCACTGTGGCTGATCAAGGACGGCATCTGCACGGTCGAGGAGCTCGACGACATCATGCGCTACGGCTTCGGCCTGCGCTGGGCGCAGATGGGCATGTTCCAGGTTTACCGCGTCGCCGGCGGCGAGGCCGGCATGCGCCACTTCATGGCGCAGTTCGGGCCTTGCCTGCAATGGCCTTGGACCAAGCTGACCGACGTGCCTGAATTCAACGACGAGCTGGTCGACCTGATCGCCACGCAGTCGGACGAGCAGGCGCATGGCCTGTCGATCCGCGAGCTGGAAAAGATCCGCGACGACAATCTGGTCGCCATCATGGACGCGCTGTCGAAGCAGAACAAAGGCAAGGGTTGGGGCGCCGGCGCCTTGCACAAGGACTACACCAGGCAGCTGGCCAAGCTGGCGGCGAAGAAGCCTACCGCTTCCAAGTCGGCCGAAAAGGCCAAGGCGACCAAGCCAGTCAAGAAATCCGAGAAGAAAAAGAGCGGCAAGAAGAAAGGCTGAGGCGATGGATTTCGGTCTTTCGGAGGAGCAGAAGCTCATCGTCGAGACAACGCGGGCGTTCGTCGAGAACGAGCTCTACCCGCATGAGCGAGAGGTGGAGCGCACCGGCGTGCTGCGCCGCGAGCTGATCGAGGAGATCAAGGCCAAGGCGATCGTGGCCGGGCTCTATGCCGCCAACATGCCGGCCGATGTCGGCGGCGCGGGCCTGGATACGGTGACCTGGCTGCTCTACGAAAAGGAACTCGGCCGCGCCAACTACGCGCTGCACTGGACCTGCGTGGCGCGGCCTTCCAACATCCTGTTGGCCGGCACACCGGAGCAGCGCGAGAAGTATCTGTTCCCCTGCATTCGCGGCGAGAAATGGGACTGCCTAGCGATGACCGAGCCAGGCGCCGGCTCCGACCTGCGCGGCATGAAGGCGACCGCTGTTCAGGATGGCGACGACTGGGTACTGAACGGCACCAAGCATTTCATCAGCCATGCTGATCTTGCCGACTTCGCCATCGTCTTCATGGCCTCAGGCGAGGAGGATTCGCCGCGCGGCAAGCGCAAGA
>JBDSLV010000393.1:0-3626 GCA_039916205.1 Mesorhizobium sp.
CGCCGAACTTGGCGTGTTCGTTGCCAAGGAAAATGTTTTCGGCAATCGACAGCATCGGCACCAGCGCAAGTTCCTGGTGGATGATGACGATGCCCTTGTGTTCGCTGTCGTGAATGCCTTTGAAATGACATTCCTCACCACGGTAGACGATCGCGCCATCATAGGTGCCGGAAGCATAGACGCCTGACAGAACCTTCATCAGCGTCGATTTGCCGGCGCCGTTCTCGCCGACCACAGCATGGATTTCGCCTTCCTCGACGCTGAGATTGACGTTCGACAGCGCCTTCACGCCGGGGAACGTCTTGGTGATGTCGCGCATCTCCAAAATCGTCGAGGCCATCAGAAATACCGCTCCTCCCAGGCCCGGAACAATGCCGGCGGGCTAGTATGCGAATTTTGGATTCACCGCGCTAGCAAAAAGGGGCCCCGCTGTGCGCGGGACCCCAGGCTTTGTAACCGAGATTACTTCAGGTCGTCGGCCTTGATGTAGCCGGAGTCGACCACCAGCGCCTGGTAGTTCGACTTGTCGACATCATGCGGCGTCAAAAGGATCGAAGGAACGACCTTGACGTCATTGTTGTAGGTCTTTTCGTCGAGGCCTTCCGGCTTGCCGCCCGAGAGCACCTTGTCGACGAGCTGAACGGTCGCCTTGGCCAGTTCGCGGGTGTCCTTGAACACGGTCGAGTACTGCTCGCCCGTGATGATCAGCTTGACCGAAGCGGTCTCGGCGTCCTGGCCGGTCACGATCGGCCAGGGCTGAGCGTCTGTGCCGTAGCCGACAGCGCGCAGCGATGCGGTGATGCCGCGCGACAGGCCGTCATAGGGCGACAGAACGCCATCGACGCGGCTGCCGTCCGAGTAGTTGGCCGACAGGAGGTTGTCCATGCGCGCCTGGGCGGTGGCGGCGAGCCAGCGCAGCGTGCCGACCTTGTCCATACCGGTCTGGCCGGACTTGATCTTGATCGAGCCGTCATCGATCAGCGGCTGCAGGACGGAGATTGCGCCGTTGTAGAAGAAGAAGGCGTTGTTGTCGTCCGGCGAGCCGCCGAACAGTTCGACGTTCCACGGCTTGGTGTTCGGGAAGCGCTCCTTGAGGCCCTTGACCAGCGAGTTCGCCTGGATGACGCCGACGCCGAAATTGTCGAAGGTCGTGTAGTAGTCGACATTGGCCGTCTTCTTGATCAGACGGTCATAGGCGACGACAACAACGCCCGCGTCAGCGGCCTTCTGCAGCGCGTCCGACAAGGTGGTGCCGTCGATCGAGGCGATGATGAGCGCCTTCGGGCCCTTGGTGATTTCGTTTTCCAGCTGGCTGAGCTGGTTGGGGATGTCGTTCTGCGCATATTGCAGGTCGACCGTGTAGCCGAGAGCCTCGAGCTGCGACTTGACGGCGTCGCCGTCGTTGATCCAGCGCTGCGATTCCTTGGTGGGCATCAGCACGCCGACCAGGCCTTTGTCGGCTGCATGTGCCGTGTAGGTCATGGCCGCAATGCTGACCGCCAGAGTGGCGACCAATGTCTTGATGATTTTCACTTTAACTCTCCCTGGTTGATGGACGCGGCGCCCCGGGGCTTCGCGGGCCGCGCAGTCGTGCAGAAGCGCCAAGGCACTGCTGCCGTCATATCGATCTCCGGTATCCTCCCATGGTCCCGAAACGTTGATTTAAATCGATACGATTTTTGTCGCCAACGATTGCCACGCCTCGGAACGCGCGAAGGTTGTGGCTCTTTGCCATAACTGTCAAATGCGATCTTTGATGGTTGCTATACCGAAACTGGTATATATTGGGGGTCGGATCGGCTGGCGGCACTCATGGCTGACCAGAAGCGGCGCAGGGAGAAAGTGCATGGCGGCACTGCAGAATACGGGTGGAATTTCATCAGGTTACGGCGGAATGCCTGGCGATGGTGAAACCTTGCTGCGCAGCGGCCTCAGCCTGCGCCACATGCGCATGATCGTCGCGCTCGACGACCATGGCCGGGTCAGTGCTGCCGCCCAGGTCATGAACATTTCGCAGCCGGCGGCCTCGCGCATGATCAGCGAAATGGAAGCGGTGCTCGACGTGCAACTGTGCGAAAGGCTGCCGCGCGGCATCACGCTGACGCCCTACGGCAAGGCCCTGGCCAGACGCGCACGTTCAATTCTGCTCGAAATGCGTGAAGTCGACCGCGAGATATCGGAGCTCAAGTCGGGCAAGGGCGGCTCGGTCTTCCTCGGCGCGGTGACCGCTCCGGCGATCGAGCTGGCGGTGCCGGCGATCCGCGAAATCAGGCGCATATACCCACGCATCGAGATCACCATGCAGGTCGAAACCTCAAATGTGCTGGCGCGCGAGCTGATTGCCACGCGCCATGATTTCATAATCGCCCGCATCCCCGACGACCTCAACCCGCGCCTGTTTGAATCGCGTGTCATCGGTGTCGAGAAGGCTTGCCTGATCGTGCGCCGTGGCCACCCTCTCAGCAGTGGCGGGGTGGTGCGGCTTGAGGATACCGCGGCATATGACTGGGTTTTCCAGTCCGGCGGCTCGCCGTTGCGCCAAGCCATGGAAAGCAACTTCCTCAACCGCAACATCGCGCTGCCCGACCGCATCCTCAACACCAGTTCGCTGCTGCTCACTTTGGTGATGGTCGCCGAGTCCGACGCCATCGCCCCGGTCTCGATCCAGGTGGCGAAATTCATCCAGAACCCGGATGGGCTGGCCGGTGCTGTCGACATCGTCCAGACCGAATTCGACATCGAGGTCAGGCCCTACAGCCTGATCACGGTGAAAAACCGCGTGCTGTCGCCAGCCGCCAAGATGCTGCACGATTTTATTTTGCGGGAGGTGGGATGATTTCGCGGGCGTGATCAGCGCGCATCCCGCGCTGCCGGCCATGGAACCAAGATGCCCTCGGCGACGAAGTTCCACATCAGCGGGCGGACGAAGCGAAATCGCCCAGATCATGTCTTGGGAGAAAGGCAACCTCTTCCCAATCGTTCGTCACCACGTCGGCCGCTCCACCGCGACTAAGGACGGGATCAAGCGACGCAACGCGTCGCTGGCGGAACCTTTGTGAGGTTAAGCCCTTCTTCCTTGAACGGTGGAGGTACAAATGGCGAATCTGGGAAAATTGGCGCTCGCGATGCTTGGCGTTCTGGCCTACCAAAATCGCGACAAAATCGGTGATATGATCCGTGGGGCGGGAGATCGTAATCCGAACGACCCGCGCGGGATTCTGGATCAGCTTTCCAAAGGCGTCTCCGGCACAGCGCTTGGCGATATCCTTGATCGATTCAGAGGTGCGGGGGCAGGATCAAAGGTCGACTCGTGGGTAGGCACTGGGCCGAACCAGCCAATCGAGCCAAATGACGTGGAAGCGGCGATAGACGAAGACACGCTCACGTCACTCTCGCTGCAGACCGGCCTTTCGCGCGAGGAACTCATCAGTAGGATCACGCGCGATTTGCCCGAGGCAGTCAACAAGATGACGCCAGATGGTGAACTGCCGAACGCGCCAACGGAAGGCTCCGACGAGCCAACCCTCCTCGACGACGTGGCCCCGAATACGACGCGAGCCAAATCAACCGGTGAAAGCGATGTCTAGGGTGACGGCCATACGTCAGGGAGACTTGCTGACTCGCAC
>JBDSLV010000394.1:0-14177 GCA_039916205.1 Mesorhizobium sp.
CGCGCGCCGCCGACGCCGTCGTCGTCGCTGAGCCGGAACCCGCTGAATACGTCAAGATTTGCGACGTCTACGGCGCTGGCTACTTCTACATCCCCGGCACCGAAACCTGCCTGCGCATCGGCGGCTACATCCGTTACGACATCGGCGCCGGTGATATCGGTTCGTTCGATGGTGCGCGGAGCAACGATCACCAGGACGGCAAGGACCAGGCCACTTGGTCGAAGAACGCCCGCTTCACATTGAAGACCTGGACCGGTCAGGAAACTGAACTCGGCACCTTGAAGACCTACACCGAGACCCGCTTCAACTTCGGCAATCACAATGCCAGCGGCAGCTCTGATTCCGACGGCAACTTGCTCGGCAACCCCGCCGGCAACAAGAACGTCTCGCTGAACTTCGCCTGGATCCAGCTCGGTGGTCTCCGCGTCGGTAAGGACGAATCGGCATTCGATACGTTCATCGGCTACGCCGGTAACGTCATCAACGATACGCTGGTTCCTTACGGCGATTTCGACACCAACGTGGTGCAGTACTACTTCGACGCTGGCAACGGCTTCTCGGCCGTGGTCTCGCTCGAAGAAGGCTCGGGCGTGGTTGGCACGATCGACAGCTATGTTCCGCATGTCGTCGGCGGCGTGAAGTACACGCAGGGCTGGGGCGCGATCACCGGCGTCGTTGCTTATGTCAGCAACTACGAAGAAGTCGCTGGCAAGGTTCGCTTGGATGTCAACGTTTCCAACGAACTGTCGCTGTTCGTCATGGGCGGCTACGGCAGCGATAACAACCTCAATGATGATGCCAACAACTCCATCGACGCACACGGCCGCGGCTTCTACAAGCAGTGGGGCGGCAACTGGGCAATCTGGGGCGGCGGCACCTACAAGTTCAACGAGAAGACCTCGTTCAACGCGCAGGTATCGTATGACGACTGGAAGAACCTCGGCATCGCGGCAAACATCGCCTATGACGTGGTTCCCGGCTTCACGGTCACGGCCGAAGTCGACTACCAGAACGTCGGCAACGACACCCCGGCCAACTCGATCTGGGCCGGCGCGACCAAGAAGAGCAACATCGGCGGCATCCTCCGCTTCCAGCGCTCGTTCTAATCAATATCACTTCGGTGAGATCGAAACCCGGCGGGCAACCGCCGGGTTTTTTTCATTTTGGCGACGCAATGGATCGGGTCGCCCGCCAGGGTTTATTGACCGTGGTATCCAGCACCGAGCACACTAGCGGATATTGCCAACCGGCCCCTACCAGCAGAGCCTGATAGACCCGTCCCGATTGAATTCGGAGACGCAAAGGCGGCCAAATCAATAAGTCGTTGGCAGGAATTGGCAATGGACGCTACTTTCGCAGCGAGCCCACGCCGCTCTGGGCAGCCTCACCCCTCTAAAGCCGCGGGGCGCGCACCAACAGCGTGTCCTGTTGCCACGAATTAGTTCAAACCTCGGCCAAGTCGCCCAAAGCATCTATCAGCGGCTGAATTTTCCGCCCATAATTCTTCCAGCGCTTTACAGCGGAGGTGTAGATTGGTTGTCGAACTTGCCAGCGACTGAGCGTTCTAACCGACCCGGCCCTGTCGAAAAAGCGAAGACAGGCATCATCCCAAGGCAAGCCGAGGTGATCTAACAGACGGCGCGATTGCCCTTCTTGATCCGAAACAAGTGCTTCATAGCGATTCTCGAAAATTCGTCCTGGGAAAATATCTCCCCAATGGCGCATAAGACGGTCATACTCCCGGTAATACAGTCCAAGGCCCCTTAGATCGTATCTGTAATTATGGGTCTCGTTGAGGTTTGAGGTAAAGCACGACACACAGTTGTCGATCGCATCGCGCCTGCAATGGACAATTTTCGCGTTTGGAAAAAGAACCCCAATCAAGCCTATATGTTCGAAATTATGAGGCATCTTGTCCACGATATGGGATGCTGTAGCCGAGTACTGCCGCAAATTGGCAATATATTCGCCTGTGAGCGTTCGTGACTGCTCTTTGGTCATCGACTTGAGTTGTTGCCCGAAGGCTTGACCAAACCCCATGCTCAGCCCCATCGTGGTGGCGATGCGCCTGAATTTGGTGAGTTCTCCGGCCCCGTGGACCGACGGATGGCTCGAGCATATCTGCTCGGTCAAAGTTGTGCCCGAACGTGGCATTCCCACCACGAAAACAGGCACATCGGAGGGGTCTCCATAGCCCGCCTTGGCTGCAATCAGCCTTGGGTCAAACAGATCGATCAGAGCGTCAACACGCCTGCGATAGGAATCAATATCAAAATCATAGGCTTTGTCAGAGACTCTGATTCTGGCAGCCTGCTGGAAATGGTCCATCGCTTCGCCGTAGCGCGCGAGATCGTTCAGAACCTTGCCCGCCGCCAAATGAAGCACGCTGGCCGCTTCGCCTGAAACCGTCGGATCGCCAAGCTCGTTCAGAATATTGTTGAGCTCGGGAGCTTCTGTGGAGAATTTTCGAGTGCTCACAAGGCTACTGTATGCTTCGGCCACACTGAGGCGCCGGGCGATGGTCTCGTTGAGAGACTCGGCTGCCTCTTCCATCCGCCCAAGGCCCATGAGTGTCTTCGCCAGACCCGTACGGGCGCGCGAGCAATTGCTGTCGATTTTCAGTGCTTTCTCGTAGGCAGCCAAAGCCATCTCAGCCTGATCAAACTTGGTATAGGCATCTCCCAGTCGGCATATGGCCTCCAAAAGATCGGGCTTCAGTTCACAGGCACGCTTCAAATGCTTGATCGCAAGCAAATAATTGCCAACTTTCAGCCATGCCTCACCAAGGGTGAGCTGATAGTGAGGGTTGCTGGGCTCTCGGGCAGCGGCGCGCGCAAGATACTTGATGGCCAGATCATCATCAAAATCGAGCCCGAGCGTGCCGAGTATGTACAGCGCCAAGGCATGGTTGGGCGTGCGCGCCAGAACACGATGACACAGATCTTCCGCCTCAGGGAATTGCCCTGCCTTCTGAAATTCAAGCGCCTGCCTCAGCAGCATGTCATCAGACGGCGCCCCCGACACTGTTTTTGCGATCGGCGGCTTTGCCATCGGGATTGGTGTGGCTTTCGGCCCGGAAGCGACCTTCAGATGCTTGGACCAGGCGGGCGGCAGACGATTGTTCATCACATCTTGCTAGCAAAAAGTGAGGGCTGAATCCAGCATCGGAGGCGTTGTGCGGAAGTCAGGACCGACCGCAATGCAGGTTGGCAACTTGCACCGCCCGACCGCGCGCGCTAGCAAGAAGACCCCTTTTCAAGCGAGCCTTTTGCCCATGCGCCAGCGCCCTCTCCTCACGCCGCTCGTCGGCGCGCTTCCATCGACAGTGCCGTTTGTCGGCCCCGAGGCGCAGGAGCGCGATCGCGGCCGGGCGTTTCGCGCTCGCATTGGCGCCAATGAAAGCAGCTTTGGCCCCTCGCCGCGCGTCATCGAGCGCATGGCCGACATCGCCCGCGACATGTGGATGTATTGCGATCCCGACAATCATGACCTGAAGGTGGCCGCTGCCCGCCACCTCAACGTTGCGGCTGAGAATGTGGCTGTCGGCGAAGGCATAGACGGGCTGCTCAGCCTTGTGGCACGCATGTATGTGGCGCCTGGGGATGCGGTGGTGACGTCGCTTGGCGCTTACCCGACCTTCAATTTCCATGTCGCCGGCGTTGGCGGCCGGCTGGTAACCGTCGCTTACGACAATGATCACGAAAGCCTGCACGGACTGCTGGCAGCGGTGCGCAAGGAGAAGGCGCCACTGGTTTATCTCTCCAACCCCGACAATCCGATGGGCAGTTGGTGGGAAGCAGCAGAGCTTGGCCGCTTCATCGAAGCCCTGCCGGAAACCACCATGCTGGTGCTCGACGAGGCCTATGGCGAACTGGGACCGGCTTCCGCGCTGCCGCCAATCGATGTGTCGCGGCCAAACGTCATCCGCATGCGCACCTTTTCAAAGGCTTATGGACTTGCCGGCATACGTTGCGGCTATGCGGTAGCTGAGTCCCAGGTGATCCGCGACTTCGAGAAGATCCGCAACCACTATGGTGTCAGCCGCATGGCGCAGATCGCTGGCGTAGAGGCGCTGGCCGATCAGTCCTGGCTCGAATCGGTGGTAGCGCGGGTCGCGGCCGGACGCGACCGCATCTCGACGATCGCCGAGCGCAACGGGCTGAAGCCGTTGCCCTCGGCAACCAATTTCGTCACCATCGACTGCGGCAGCGACGGCGCCTTCGCGATGAAGATCCTGCAAGGGCTACTGTCACGCGACGTGTTTATCCGCAAACCGATGGCGCCAGTGCTGGATCGCTGCATACGCGTCAGCGTCGGGCTCGACCACGAACTCGACATTTTCGCCGAAGAGCTTCCAGGCGTTCTTGCGGCCGCGCGGGGCAACTAGACCTCCCAAAACGGCCTGGGGCGGATCAGAGCTCCAATTCCCAGGTCTGGCCAACCAGATCCTGGCCGAAACTGCGATGGCGTTCTTCCGAAACCAGCTTGAAGCCGGCGCGCTCATAGATCGCGCGAGCGGCCAGGAGAATGTCGTTCGTCCACAACACAAGCCGCTTGTAGCCGCAGGCGCGAGCCTGAGCGATGCACGTGTCGACCAGCTGTTTGCCGATGCCCATCCCCCGCGCGCTCGCCTCGACGTGAAGCATCCGCAGTTTCGCGACCTCACTGTCCTGATGAACCAGGAAAACCGCACCGACCGGCTGTCCCCCGCGTTCGGCAATCCAGCAGAAATCACGCTCGGGCACGAAGTTGCGGATGAAATCGGCGCCGATCTCGGCGAGCATGGCCTCGAACTCGATATTCCAGCCATATTCTTCGGCATAAAGCCGCGCCTGGCGCTGCACAACCCAGCCGACGTCGCCGACCCGGTGCGGCCGGAGCCTCAGCACCGGGCTTTCGTGGGCCGGATCACCGAGCAACTCGGCTGCCTTGCGCAAGGCGCCGCTCAGTTCATGCAGCCGTTGGTCGGGTAGATTCTCGACAAGCCTCGCCGTATCGCGATTGGCGGCGGCCTGCAGCCCGGCGAGTGCGGCCTCCCCCCTTGCCGTCAACGACAGGATCCGCCGGCGCCGATCGGTCGGATCAGATCGGGTCTCGGTCAGGCCCTCGCCGGCAAACTTCCGCAAAATCCTTGTCAGATAGGCAGCGTCGACGCGCAGCTGCCTGGCAATGTCGGAGGCCACGGGGCCGATCTCCAGATGAAACGCCTCGGCCAAAAAGCCATGCTCTCCGGCGATCTCGGCGGCTGCCGGGCTACGGCGGTGGCCGAGCTCGAACAGGACGCGCGCTTCAGTCAAGGTGAATGCGCTCTGTGTCAGCGTCTCGTCGAGAAGGCCGACTGTGCGCGTATAGAATCGGTTGAAATGGCGGATCTCGGCCACCAATGCGCTACGTTGGTCCAACATTTCTGGATCCTGACCCTCTACCTAGTCTTGTACTTGCCAATGTTTAGTGGACTGAGTCAACTAAATATTGGCAGCGCCTGTTAAATCACCCACGACACGCTCTTGAATTAATTGAACGTTTGTTTTATTAATCGCACAACGTCAAAGGACGAGCATGGCGCGCACGACCGGATCTCACGGCGAGAAGACTGAAGCGGCCGTCCGCGAAGCGGCGGTCAGCCTGCTTGCGCGATACGGCTACGAGGCCATGTCGATGCGCCAGCTAGCAGCTGAGGTTGGCGTGCAGGCAGCCGCGCTCTACCGCTATTTCCCGACCAAGGAAGAGCTTCTGTTCACGCTGATGCGCGAGCACATGGACGACCTGATTGCGGCCTGGAATGCGGCACGGCCCGACGATGCCGATCCCGCCACACGGCTTTCGGCCTATGTCGAGAACCACATCGCCTTCCACATCGAACGCCGCCACGCGACGCATGTCTCCAACATGGAGTTGCGTAGCCTTTCTCCGGAAAGACTGACGCAGATACTCAAGCAGCGGACGGCCTACGAAAAGGAATTACGCTCCATCCTACGTGACGGCGTCGAAACGGGCGCTTTCCGTGTCGAGGACACCGGCCTCACGGCCATGGCGCTGATCCAGATGATGACCGGCGTCATCGTCTGGTTTCGGCCCGGCGAGCGACTGTCGATCGCTGAAGTGACTGCGACATATCTGTCAATGACAATGCGCCTGGTTGGCGCGAACGACGTAACGACCGGGGAGGAACGGCATGTACATGAACACGCTCAGCTTCGGGCATGACGAGGACATCGAGGCGCTTCGCGACCTGGTGCGCCGCTTCGCCCAGGAAAAAATAGCGCCGATCGCCGCCGATATCGATCGCAGCAATGAATTCCCGGCGCATCTGTGGGGCGAACTTGGCGCCCTCGGGCTGCTCGGCATCACCGCCGACCCGGATTTCGGCGGCTCAGGCATGGGCTATCTCGCCCATGTCATCGCCGTCGAGGAAATCTCGCGCGCCTCGGCGTCGGTCGGCCTCTCCTACGGCGCCCATTCCAACCTCTGCGTCAACCAGATCAACCGCTGGGCAACGCCGGCACAGAAGGAGAAATTCCTGCCGGCGCTGTGCTCGGGCGAGCGCGTTGGCGCACTGGCCATGTCGGAATCGGGCTCCGGCTCCGACGTGGTTTCGCTCAAGCTGCGCGCCGAAAAGCGCAATGACCGCTATGTGCTCAACGGCACCAAGATGTGGATCACCAACGGCCCCGACGCAGAGACGCTGGTTGTTTATGCCAAGACCGATCCGGAGCGTAAGTCGCGCGGCATCACCGCCTTCATCATCGAGAAGGCGATGGCCGGCTTTTCCGTGGCGCAAAAACTCGACAAGCTCGGCATGCGCGGCTCCAATACTGGCGAGCTGGTGTTCGACAATGTCGAGGTGCCGTTCGAAAATGTGCTGCATGAGGAAGGGCGCGGTGTCGAGGTGCTGATGTCGGGCCTAGACTACGAGCGCACTGTACTGGCCGGCGGACCGATCGGGCTGATGGCGGCCTGCCTCGACGTGGCGATCCCCTACGTGCATGAACGCAAGCAATTCGGCCAACCGATCGGCGAGTTCCAGTTGGTGCAAGGCAAGCTTGCCGACATGTACACGACCATGAATGCGGCTCGCGCCTATGTCTACGCCGTCGCCGCTGCCTGCGACCGTGGCCAGACGACGCGCAAGGACGCCGCCGGCTGCGTGCTGTTCGCTGCCGAAAAGGCGACGCTGATGGCGCTTGATGCCATTCAGTTGCTCGGCGGCAATGGCTACATCAACGACTATCCAACCGGCCGGCTGCTGCGCGACGCCAAGCTCTACGAGATTGGCGCCGGCACCAGCGAGATTCGCCGCTGGCTGATCGGACGCGAGATCATGGCGGAGGGAGTGTAATGCCTCCCTCCGCCGCCTCAGCCGAACGCCTTCGGCAGTTCGTCAGTCGGCTTGGTGACGATCTGGTGGGCGTCCTGCCAGAGAACCTCCCGGTGACGTTGCATCGTAATCGACCGCACGGGCAAACCGCCCTCCTCGATCAGCCAGGAGCAATAGCGCGCACGGGCGATCGCCTCCTTGGCGTCGGGGTCAAACCAGCAAATGCCCCAGATCGAATTCCGGCGCTTGAAATGCCGGCCAATCCGGCCAGGAATGGGCAGATGCTCGTTGAACCAGTCGAACTGATCCTCCAACTCGCTGTGGATCCAGTCGGAGCAGCCGCTCCGGTACAGATACCAAGATGCCTGGAAAAAGCCGCTCTCCACCCGGCTCTTCGGATGGACCAGCGGCGTTACAAACCGCAGATACATGGTGACACCCACGACGCGCGCGGGCGTCGTGTTCCTCTTGCTCAAATTCGGGATGTGAAAAGCCGCCCTTCGGCGGCGTTAGCCCAGTGCCGAGGGGAGACATCTTGTGAAACGCATATCAATGCCTTCCATCTTCGCCTCCTAAGGGTGTCGTTTACGGGCGAACACCGCATGCCAAGCATGGCACACGACGTCCGGGCGCGGGCTGATACACTGCTTGCGCCACGGCATCAAGGGTTTTGAGGGAGTATCAAGACAATGGCGACACTTCAGACCCAGATCTCTCCCTCCTCAGACACGTTCAAAGCCAATGCCGAGCGTATGCGGGCGCTGGTCGCGGATATCGCGGACAAAGCGGTGACCGTCGAGCGCGGTGGCTCGGAAGAAGCGCGCGAGCGGCACGTCTCGCGCGGCAAGCTTTTACCACGCGAGCGCCTCGCCCAATTGCTGGATGTCGGCTCGCCGTTCCTCGAAATCGGCCAGTTCGCGGCATGGTCGATGTATGGTGACGAGATTTCGTCGGCGGGCCTGATCGCCGGCATCGGCCGTGTCGAAGGCACCGAAGTCATGGTCGTCGTCAACGACGCCACGGTGAAGGGCGGCACGTACTATCCGCTGACGGTGAAGAAGCATCTGCGCGCGCAGGAAATCGCGCTCCAGAACAATCTGCCTTGCGTCTACCTGGTCGATAGCGGCGGCGCCAACTTGCCCAACCAGGACGAGGTTTTTCCCGACCGCGAACACTTTGGCCGCATCTTCTACAACCAGGCCAACATGTCGGCGGCCGGCATTCCGCAGATTGCCTGTGTCATGGGCTCCTGCACGGCGGGCGGTGCCTATGTGCCGGCGATGTCGGACGAGACGATCATGGTGCGCAACCAGGCGACCATCTTTCTCGGCGGCCCGCCGCTGGTGAAGGCCGCCACCGGCGAGGATGTGACGGCCGAGGAATTGGGCGGCGCGGATGTACACACACGGCTTTCCGGCGTTGCCGACCACTACGCGCTGGATGACGAGCACGCCTTGGCCATTTGCCGACGAATCGTCAAAAACCTGAATCGCAACAAGACTGTAAGCCTGAACTTACAGAATTCGATTCCGCCACTTCATCCAACGAACGAACTCTATGGCGTCGTGCCAACGGATCTGCGCCAGCCCTATGATGTGCGCGAGGTGATTGCGCGCATCGTCGACGGTTCCGAATTCGATGAGTTCAAGCAAAACTACGGCACCACGCTGGTCACCGGCTTTGCTCATCTCCATGGCATGCCGGTGGGCATCATCGCCAACAACGGCGTGCTGTTTTCGGAAAGCGCGCTGAAGGGTGCGCATTTCATCGAGCTGTGCTGCCAGCGCAAGATACCGCTGGTCTTCCTGCAAAACATCACCGGCTTCATGGTTGGCCGCAAATACGAGGCCGGCGGCATCGCCAAGGATGGCGCCAAGCTGGTGATGGCGGTGGCCACTGCCCGCGTGCCGAAGGTAACGATGATCATCGGCGGCTCGTTCGGCGCTGGCAACTACGGCATGTGCGGCCGTGCCTATTCACCGCGCTTCCTGTGGATGTGGCCGAATGCCCGCATTTCAGTGATGGGCGGCGAGCAGGCGGCAACGGTTCTCGCCATGGTCAAGCGCGAGGGCATCGAGCGCAAGGGCGGTGAATGGAGTGCGGAAGAGGAAGCCAAGTTCAAGAAGCCGATCTTGATGAAATACGAACATGAAGGGCATCCGCTCTACTCGTCCGCCCGCCTCTGGGATGACGGCATCATCGACCCGGCCAGGACGCGCGATGTGCTGGCACTCAGCCTTTCGGCGGCACTCAACGCCGAGATCGAGGAAACACGCTTCGGCGTGTTCCGGATGTGAGATGGTAATTCTGGTTCAAGACTTATGAAACTGCTTGCACATTGCTTTGCCCCTACATCAAGTCTATCCCTCGCCGGCAATTTTCAGCAGGGAGACGAAGATGAATCAGCGGAATACTCGCAAAGCAAATGTACTGACACTTGCAGGACTGCTAATATGCACTACGCCAGGCATTGCAGCAGCAGAATCGCTGGCTGGAAATGTCGGCGACAAGCGGTTCTCTCCTTATCTGTCGCTGGACCCGAAGGAACCCTGCACCAAAGCCTACAACGCCTATGTAGCGGCCAACGGCCACTCGGCTTACGCAACGACATTCTACTCACGCGTCGTCGATCTCTACATCATCTGTGGCACCCGGCTGAACGCGCCGTCGCAGAAGGCAGCGGAAGATCTGGCAATGCGATCGTGTCAGGCCGGGTTGAAAAAATACAAGGTCAAGATCGCAAGCGGTGGCTGCGGGATCGCCGCCTCGAAATAGGTGGTCGACTGCCAGATGGGCGCCACCCGCTGCTAACCCGGGAGGCTCCATGTTCGCTAAGATCCTGATCGCCAATCGGGGCGAGATCGCTTGCCGCGTTATTCGCACGGCGCGGAAGCTCGGCGTGCGCACGGTCGCCGTATACTCGGATGCCGATGCGAAGGCCCTGCATGTCGCGATGGCCGACGAGGCGGTGCATATCGGCGCCTCCCCTGTTGGGGAAAGCTACCTTCGCGGCGACAAGATCATCGCGGCAGCCTTGGCGACAAGCGCCGAGGCAATTCATCCTGGCTACGGCTTCCTGTCGGAAAATCCTGATTTCGTTGACCAGGTGGTCGCGGCGGGGCTGGTCTTCATCGGTCCCTCGGCGAGCTCGATCCGCGCCATGGGCCTTAAGGATGCGGCCAAGCGGCTGATGGAAAAGGCTGGCGTGCCGGTCGTGCCCGGCTACCACGGCGAAGCGCAGGAGATCGTGCTGCTCGCCTCCAAGGCGCGCGAGATCGGCTATCCCGTGCTGATCAAGGCGCGCGCTGGCGGCGGCGGCAAGGGCATGCGGAAGGTCGAGCATCCCGATGATTTTTCAGAAGCACTGTCGGGCGCGCGGCGCGAAGCCAAGGCAGCCTTCGGCGATGACCGCGTGCTGGTCGAGAAATATGTCGACAAGCCGCGTCATATTGAAGTGCAGGTGTTCGGCGACAATTTCGGCAACGCCGTACATCTCTACGAACGCGACTGCTCGGCGCAACGGCGGCATCAAAAAGTCATCGAGGAAGCGCCTGCTCCCGGCATGACACCGGCTCTGCGCAAGGCGATGACCGACGCCGCGGTGAAGGCCGCCAAGGCGATCGACTATTCCGGCGCCGGCACCATCGAGTTCATCGTCGATGCCTCGCAAGGGCTGAAAGCCGACCGTTTCTGGTTCATGGAAATGAACACGCGCCTGCAGGTCGAGCATCCCGTCACCGAGATGATCACCGGCATCGATCTGGTCGAATGGCAGCTCAAGGTCGCCTCCGGCGGGAAGCTCCCGAAGACGCAGAGCGAGATCACGCTTGCCGGCCACGCCTTCGAAGCACGCATTTATGCCGAGGACGCGGCCAAAGGTTTCCTGCCGGCGACCGGCTCGCTGCATCATCTGAAATTTCCGGATGCCGCACCTGAAGGCGCTGCCATGCGCATTGAAACCGGCGTGCGGGCCGGTGACGCGATCTCGCCCTTCTATGATCCGATGATCGCCAAACTGGTGGTGCACGGCAAGGACAGGCAGGCGGCGCTGGAAGCACTGGGGACAGCACTTTCACAAACCGAGATTGCCGGCTCCACCGTCAACACCGCCTTTCTCGCAGCCCTGGCCGCCGATCCAGATTTTTCAGCCGGTGATGTCGACACGGGGCTGATCGCAAGACACCAGCAGGCGCTGACCGAAGTTGCACCGCCGAGCGACGAGACCATCGCCGCCGCCGCGCTTGCCGCATCTGGCGCTGGTCTGCCGGCGCCATCCAATGATCCCTGGTCGATGCTTGCCGGCTACGCGCATTTCCATGGCGTGGCACGGCGCACGAGGCTGCGCTACGGCGAGGAGGACATTCTGGCGCGGATCTCGGTGCGGGCTGACGGGCGTTTCGAGGTGGCCCTGGACAAGCCGCATGACAGCGTGAACCCGCACGATCTTCGTAGTGCCCCTCGCCTCGCCCGCTGGCCCGGCCATGTCACAGTGTTCGAAGGCGCTGTCAGCTATAATTTCACCGTTTCGGACCCGCTCGCGCGGGCTGATGAAACGGCAGCCGGCTCCGGCAGTCTGCGAGCCCCGATGCCTGGGCTGGTCAAGCTGGTGCGCGCGGCAAAAGGCGACATGGTAATCAAGGGGCAGCCGCTGCTGATCCTCGAGGCCATGAAGATGGAGCACACCATAGCCGCGCCGCATGACGGCGTGATCGCCGATATCGCGAGCGAGGGCGCGCAGGTTACGGACGGGACGGTTCTGGTGCGATTCGCCGAGGAACAGGGCACTGCGGCGAACCCTGTGAACTGAGCAAAAACTGATACCGAAGATGAAAAAATGGCCGGGAATAACCCGGCCATTTTCATGCGTTTCGAAGCCGCCTTGGCGGCGTCAACGATTACTGCGCGATCGGCGCATATTTGCCGTCATGCCATTGGTTGATGTCGTAGCTGGCATTCTTGAGATCGCCCTTTTCGTCGAAGGTGACATCGCCAACCACAGTGCTGATCGGCGTGCCGTTCTTCAATGCTTCAGCGACCTTCGCAGGGTCGTCGCTGCCGGCGCGCTTGATGCCTTCTGCGAAAGCCTGGATCGTGGCGTAGGAGAACAGCGTGAAGCCTTCCGGCACGAAGCCGCCGGCCTTGATCTTCTCCACAGCCGCCTTGGCCTCGGGCTTTGCCTGCGGATCCGATGGGAAGACGAACATGGTGCCTTCGCCAGCCGGGCCGGCAACCTGCCAGAATTCCGGCGAAGCGATCGAATCCGGCATGATCAGCTGGAACTTGACATTCTGTTCCGCCGACTGGCGCAGGATCAGGCCGGCCTCGGGGTGATAGCCGCCGAAATAGACGACATCAGCCTTCAGCTCCTTGAGCTTGGTGACGAGAGCCGAATAGTCCTTCTCGCCGGCGTTGATGCCTTCATAGTCGACTTCCTTGAGACCACCGGCGTTCATCGTTGCCTTGACGGCATCGGCCACGCCCTGGCCGTAGGCGCTCTTGTCGTGCAGAACGACGACGTTCTTGCCGGCGTATTTCTTGGCGATCCACGGACCGATGAAGGCGCCCTGCGCATCATCGCGCGTATAAAGGCGCATGATCGTCGGCCAGCCGGACTTGGCCGCGGCGTCGGTCAGCACCGGGTTCGATGAAGCCGGGCTCATCATCAAGGCGCCAGCTTCGGCATAGACGGCGGAAGCCGGGATACTCGAACCCGAGCAGGCGTGGCCATCGATGAACTTGACGCCGTTGGCAACGATACGGTTGGCAACCGAGACCGCCTGCTTCGGATCGCACTGGTCGTCTTCGACATCGAGCTTGATCTGGCGACCGTTGACACCGCCTGCCGCGTTGATCGCGTCGGCCGCGGCCTGTGCACCTTGCTTGAACTGATCGCCAATCGTGGCGAGCTGTCCGGTCATCGGGCCGACCACCGAAAAGGTGATATCGTCAGCAAATGCGACAGGCGTGCTCATCATCAGGCCGAATATGGCCGCGTTCAAAATACTCAATTTTTTCATGACAGTAGAACTCCTCCACTCACGCGCGGCCGCCCCGGCCGCGCTTCTTCCAGAGAGGCGGGACAATTTCATCCTTCGTGGAGCCTGTCTAGGCGCATCGACGCCGCTCGATTGGGCCTGCGATGCGTTGTCCATGTAAAAAAGGCAAAAGCCGCGCCGGCCTTGTCCCGGCCGGTCGCGGCTTTTTTGCCCGTCGGGCTGTTCCGGCGCCCCCCGCGCCCAAAACCCCGTTTGCCTTCCCCTGCTTTCGGCGCGGCTTGGCCTTGGAGGGCTCGCCGCGTTCTTGTTCTTTTTCTCTTCGGCCGTCTTCTCGCGGCCTGTTTTGTGTCAGCTCCTGCCGTCTTACGCGGTCTTGAGCCGACAGCTTCCCTGTCCTTGGCAGAATAACTTTAGTGCATGGTCATCCATTCGCGGGCTTCACGAAGCGCCCTGGCGATCTCGACCTTCGACATGGCCGCCGACAGTTCAGAGCGCAGTTCGGCGGCGCGGGCTGACCCCTTGATCGCGGCAATGTTGAACCACTTGTGGGCGGCGACGACGTCGGTCTCGCAATCGCGGCCGGTCGCATACATCATGCCCAGTTCAAAAAGAATGTCGGCCTGGGCAGTTGCCCCCATGGCGCCGAAACCTGCTTCCTGCATTTCAAAACGTGCCATTTTAGTCTCCTGGTTTCCGGCCCTGTCAGGCTCCCGAGAGCTGCCTTGGTTCGTCCCTGCTGGCTGCTCTTCCGATGCTTTCGAGAATGCCGTGGAGGCTTGAATCCGTCGTTAAATGGCGTGCTTAATTTGAAGAAAACAAAGGTAAAACAAGAGGTAAACGTGCAAATTCGTTAAGGATACAAA
>JBDSLV010000395.1:0-3538 GCA_039916205.1 Mesorhizobium sp.
TACCAATCTTGCAGGCGCGTGGCGCTTGCCGCGACGGATGCCGTTGCGCTTCCCCGAACCAGCCAAAGACAACAACACTTGTCCTCAGACACCACGACCGCTCAAGAAGCGTTGACCTTCGCGGACCTCGGCCTGTCGCCGAAGGTCCTTTCCGCAGTCACCGATGCCGGCTACACCGAGCCGACGCCGATCCAGGCTGGCGCCATCCCGCACGCCTTGCTGGGCAAGGATGTGCTGGGCATCGCCCAAACCGGTACGGGCAAGACGGCTTCATTCGTGCTGCCGATGCTGACCCGACTGGAAAAGGGCCGCGCCCGCGCCCGCATGCCACGCACGCTGATCCTCGAACCGACACGCGAGCTTGCCGCGCAGGTTGAGGAAAACTTCGTCAAGTATGGCAAGAACCACAAGCTCAACATCGCACTGCTGATCGGCGGCGTCTCCTTCGACGAGCAGGACAAGAAGCTGGAACGCGGCGCCGACGTGCTGATCGCGACGCCTGGCCGTCTGCTCGATCATCGTGAGCGCGGCAAGTTGCTGCTCAATGGCGTCGAGATCCTCGTCATCGACGAAGCCGACCGCATGCTCGACATGGGCTTCATTCCCGACATCGAGCGCATCTGCGAGATGATCCCGTTCACCAGGCAGACGCTGTTCTTCTCAGCGACGATGCCACCGGAAATCACCAAGCTCACCGAGAAGTTCCTGCACGCGCCGGTGCGCGTCGAGGTTTCGAAAGCCGCATCCGCCGCCACCAACATCATCCAGCGGCTGGTGAAATCCGGCTCGAAGCCCTGGGACAAGCGCGAGACACTACGCAACCTGATCAAGGCCGAAGACGCGGAACTGAAGAACGCCATCATCTTCTGCAACCGCAAGATCGAAGTGTCGGAGCTGTTCCGCTCGCTGCTGAAATATGATTTCGACGCCGGTGCGCTGCATGGTGACATGGACCAGCGCGCCCGCATGCAGATGCTGGCCAATTTCCGTGACGGCAAGCTGCGCTACCTCGTTGCTTCCGATGTCGCCGCGCGCGGCCTCGACATTCCCGATGTCAGCCATGTCTTCAATTACGATGTGCCGATCCATGCCGAGGATTATGTCCACCGCATTGGCCGCACCGGCCGTGCCGGACGTTCCGGCAAGTCCTTCACCATCGCGACCAAGTCGGACACCAAATACATCGACGCGATCGAACGGCTGATCGGCACCAAGATCGAATGGCATGATGGCGATCTTTCGACCGTCGTCGCCAGTGAAGGTGAAGACGAAGCCCCGCGCCGCGGCAAGGGCGCGCCACGTCGCGCCGGCGGCAAGGAAAGAGGCGAGCGCAAACCACGCGAACGTCACGCCAGACACAGCGACGATGCCGCACCCGAGACGGCGCAAAACCAACAACCTGTTGTCGCCGAGGCAGAAGTCGCCGACATTGGCGAACGCCGTGCGCGCAAGGAAGCAATCCGTTCGGAAAACACCGAACGCAAGGCATCAGAGCGCAATGAACAGCGAGCACCCGAGCGCGGCGACACCAGGCCACAGCGCGACAACAGCCGCCCTGCCCGTCACCGCCAGGAAGACAATGACGCCACCGTCGGCTTCGGCGACGACATGCCGGCCTTCATGCGGATCGTCGCCAAGGTCTGATCGCTACCGCTTTCGAAGGCAAGCCGAACCGTCCGGCTTGCCTTCTCGATAAGCTCTGGGTCGCCCGTTACATCGGCCCCGGCATCATCTTGGTCGGCTTCTCCAGCATCGGAAACTCGGCCTTGTTGCATTTCACGTTCGGGTTCGTCGGACTGAACATGCCGTTCGGATTGTCCCTGAATAGCCAGGCGTGAAGATCGTAGTGGACGAACTCCCGCGGGATGAGCGGATAGTGCCCCTCCATCGGTCCCATGAAGGTTTGCCCAAATAACTTCGGTGGCGCTTTGACGTCGGGCGTCAGCGGCACCAGCCATTCCACACCGACAAGGCGCATGCCCTTTTTCGTGGGTTCGTAGATCAGCACATTGGGGTGCATCGGATCGAGTTTCTGACCGACGCTTGGGACGTTGACGAAATGAATCCCCATGGCGCCTTTTGGGTAATCCATGGTTCCCGGTGTCTTTTCTCCGCTGTAGTAGACGCAGCCGACCGTCGACAGATAGAGGTCGCGAACGGCGGCGGTGTAGTCCTCATATTTGGCGAGCGACTTTTTCAAGGCATCGATATCGGCCTTGTTGGCGTCCTCGGCCCAGGCCGTAGCGACGCCCAACCATGCGCCGACAAAACTTGTTAGAGCGAGGACGCCGCAGCGCCCAATGTTGGCTGACTTTTTCATGCATTTCCTCCCAGATTTTCTGATCTGGCCGTGCAAGACCGAGGCGGAAAAATGCTGATGGCGCGGCCAGTTGTACCGCCTCATCCCTTCTGGAACAGCGAGGATGCTATTCTCTTCCTTGGTTGCGGAAAAGGCATTAATTAGCGGTAGCTAATTCTCCACCTGATGCGCCTTCTGAAGAGCCCGACGTCCGCTCAAATGAAGACGGCCCCTCGCGGGGCCGTCTTCACGTTCAGGACCTTCGCACTCAGGTGAGCGGCGACAGCTGGATTTCGACGCGGCGGTTCTGGGCGCGGCCTTCGGCAGTGCCGTTGGACGCGACCGGGCGTGTCTTGCCGAAACCGGTGACGGCGAAGCGGCGCGAATCGACGCCCTGCCCGGACAGGTAGTTGGCGACCGCCAGCGCGCGGCGCTGCGAGAGGTCGAAATTGTGCTGCTCGCCGCCGGTCGAATCGGTGTGACCGAAGACGTCGACCGTGGTCTGCTTGAATTTCTTCAGCACCAGCGCGACCGAATTCAGCACCTGGTAGAAGCCGGGCTTCACCGCATCCTGATCGACATTGAAGGTAATGTCGGACGGCATGTTGAGGATGATCTGGTCGCCGCTACGAGTGACGCTGACGCCAGTGCCCTCAAGCTGCCTGCGCAGTTCGGTCTCGTTCTGGTCCATCGTGGCGCCGATGGCGCCGCCGGCAAGCGCGCCGATGCCGGCACCGATCAGGGCATTGCGGCGATCGTTGCCGCCAGCAAGCAGACCAAGGCTGGCACCTGCCAGCGCGCCAAGGCCTGCGCCAGCGGCGGTGTTGGAAATCTTCTGATCGCCGGTATAGGGATCAGTGGTGGTGCAGGCGGTCACGAGCAAAGCCGTCGCCACAACGACGAGCACAGTCTTTTTCATAGGATCGTCCCTCTCCAAACCTTGGTCACGCCCATGGCGCGCCATATCAGCCCTTACGGCGACTTGTACCATGAAATGCGGCGACAAGCGGAACGGCAAAAGCGCTTGGCCATGGCTTTTCGGGGGATCAATCCTTGGAAAACAACGGGCATCGCCGTACCGACTTTCCCCTGCACCTACCAGAGGTTCTTGCCGTCGATGACCACCACTTCGACCTTGTCGAGGTCGAAGTCATCGAACAGTCGCGAATTGACGCTGATCTTGGGATTGTCGAAGTCCGGCTTGCCAGTCGACCAGTCCGGCGTTTCCGTGAAAGTGCC
>JBDSLV010000396.1:0-5515 GCA_039916205.1 Mesorhizobium sp.
GGCCATGTCGGTCCTTCACATATTGTGAGTTTGTGACAGGTCTAGACCAAAGCCGTCGACTTTGGAACCATTGATCGTCGGTTCAACTGTCAAGTCCTGCAATCACCGAGGCGATGACGCCGAGCAGCTCACCGCTGCCGGCAGCCAATGCGCCGTGACGAATCACCTCACCGGCATAAAGCGGCGTGCGGCCTTGCTGGTCGACTAGCTGACCGCCGGCTTCGCGCAAGATGAGGTCCGCCGCCGCGACGTCCCAGTCATGCGCGTTTGGCTTGACGAAGGTCGCGTCCAGCGCGCCACTTGCGACCATCGCCAGCCGATAGGCGAGCGATGGGATGTGGGCTCCGCGTTTCAGCCGGGATTGCCAATGCGCCGGAAGCCTGTCGATCAGTTGCTTCGGTCCGGAAATTTCCGCGAATTCCGCCAGTTGACGCACGGCAATGCGCTTGCCGTTGCGGAAAGCGCCCTCACCCGGCACTGCCCAATATGTCTCTTCCATGGCCGGGCATTCCAACACCCCGGCGAGCGTGCGGCCGTTCTCGACCACCGCGACGCTGACACACCATGTGCGCAAGCCTTCCAGGAAGCCGCGCGTGCCATCGATCGGGTCGACAACGAAAGTTCGGCGGGCCGAGAGCCGCACGGGATCGTCAACCGTCTCTTCTGACAGCCAGCCATAATCCGGCCGCGCCGCCAGCAAGGTCTTGTGCAAATAGGCGTCGGCGGCGTGGTCGGCTTCACTGACCGGCGAGGTGCCGCCCTTCATCCAGACTTGCGGGCTGTTGCCGAAATAACGCATCGCGATGACGCCGGCCTCGCTGGCGGCATCGCGCAGCAGCGACAGATCCTGCGCCGCTTCGACAGTTGTGATCGGATCAGGCACCGGCAAGGGTCATGCCTTCGATCAGCAACGTGGGGGCCGCGGTACCGAAATTGCGGTCTAGGTCGCTGGCCGGGACCATGTTGAGGAACATGGTCTTCAGATTGGAGGCGATGGTGACTTCCGCGACGGGATAGGTAAGTTCCCCGTTCTCGATCCAGAAACCGGAAGCGCCACGGCTGTATTCACCAGTTATCATGTCGACGCCCTGACCGAACACTTCGCTGACGTAGAAGCCGGTCTTGAGCGATCGGATCAAGTCTTCAGGCGACCGTTCGCCCGGTTCGATCGCGAGATTGGTCGAGGATGGCGAGACAGAGGAGCCGCCACGCGACCCGCGCCCGTTGGTGACCAGCCCAAGCTCCCGAGCCGCGGAGGTCGACAGGAACCAATGGTTGAGCACTCCCTTTTCAACCATGAACAATTTCTCGCCTTCGATGCCCTCGCCGTCGAAAGGACGGGAGGCCTGGCCGCGGCGGCGAAGCGGCTCGTCGGTAACTGTGATCGAGGCAGCGGCCACCTGCTTGCCCATCATGTCGCGCAGGAACGAGGTCTTGCGTGCCACCGACGCGCCGTTGATGGCGCCGGCAAGATGACCGGCGATACCGCGCGCCACGCGCGGGTCGAAGACCACGTTGACCGGACCAGTCGCAGCCTTGCGCGGGCCAATACGGCGTACCGCGCGCTCGCCAGCCTTGCGGCCGATGTCTTCGGGTGCGTCAAGGTCGGCAAAATGCTGGCGTGAGGAAAATTCGTAGTCGCGTTCCATGCCTGTGCCCTCGCCGGCAATGACGCCGACCGAACGCGAGAAGCGAGACCCGACATAGTGACCGAGAAAGCCGTGCGAAGTGGCCAACACCAGTCCGCCAAGCCCGGTGCTGGCTCCGCTGCCGGCCGAATTGGTAACGCCTTTGACGGCCAGAGCCGCGGCTTCGGCGGCAAGAGCCGCTTCCTTCAACTGATCGGCGGAAACCTCGGTGGCATCGAACAGGTCGAGATCGCGCGTCTGTTTGGCCAGCAATGCCGGATCGGCAAGGCCCTGATAAGGATCCTCCGGCGAGACCTTGGCCATCGCCACGGCACGTTCGGCCAGAGCCTTCGGATCGGATGCGGCCGTCGCCGAGACGCTTGCAACGCGTTTGCCGACAAAGACGCGCAGCGCGACATCCTCGCCCTCGGAGGACTCGGTGCCCTCCACCTTGCCCAGGCGCACCGACACGCTGGTCGAACGGCCGCGCACCGCAACCGCGTCAGCGGCATCGGCGCCGGCACGTTTGGCAGCCTCGACCAGAGCCGCGACGCGGTCGATCAATTTTGCTGCATCAAGCGTATCGGTCATGCGTATGATCCCTGCTTTCCGGCCTGCTTCAGGCGCTGGCCGCTGCGCACCATCTATTGTTCCGGCCCGGCTTGTGCAATGGCATGGGCATCAATCAGAATGCATCGGTCCTACCTCCGTATACCAGGCCGAGGCATCTCGGCCCGGTTCGCCGCCTGCCAGGAGCACTTGCAATGACGCCTTTCCATCTCGCCTTCCCGGTCCGTGATCTCGATGAAACACGCACTTTCTATGGGGAGGTGCTGGGTTGCGCCATCGGCCGCTCATCGACGACCTGGGTCGATTTCGACCTGTTCGGCCACCAGATGTCGGCGCATTTGCGGCCACAGGCCGCTCAAGCAGCCAGCGACGGCAAGGTCGACGGCATCCTGGTGCCGATCCCGCATTTCGGAGCGGTGCTGCTGATGGACGACTGGGAGCGGCTCGCTAAGCGGCTCGAGGCACGCGACGACATCGACTGGCTGGAGAAGCCGATGGTACGCTTCAAGGACGAACCCGGCGAACAGGCAACGCTGTTCATCCGCGATCCCTCTGGCAACGCACTTGAATTCAAGGGCTTTCGCTCACTGGAGCAGATTTTCGCGCATTGAAAGCTATGGGGCCGCGACGGGTGTCCAGATCACGTCCTCGATCTTCTGTGCGCCCGTCGCCAGCATCACCAGCCTATCAAAGCCGAGCGCGATGCCGCTCGCTTGCGGCATGATGGCAAGGGCGGCGAGAAAGTCCTCGTCCAGGGGATAGCGCTCGCCATAGATGCGCTGCTTCTCGTCCATCTCCAGGGTGAAACGCCGGCGCTGTTCCGCGGCATCGGTCAATTCGCCGAAGCCGTTGGCGAGTTCGACACCGCAGCAGTAGAGCTCGAACCGCTCGGCGACGCGCGGATCGTGCGCGGACGGCCGGGCCAATGCCGCCTCGGCCACAGGATATTCGCACAGGATGGTCGCCCGGTCCTGCCCGAGGAACGGCTCGACCTTTTCCACCATGACCCGGCTGAACAGGTCGGCCCAGCTGTCGTCCGGCGCGGTGCGCAGCCCGGCTTTGGTCAAGGCCGCGTAAAGCGCTTCACGGTCGGTGCTGCCGTCGTTGGCGACAGTGCTCAAGAGGTCGATGCCGGCGTTACGGGTGAATGCGTCGGCCACCGTCAACCGTTCGGGTTCGGCGAAAGGGTCGCAGCCACGGTTGCGGAAGGAGAAGCGCTTTGCCCCGGCCCGTTCCGCGGCCAGCGCCAGTATTGCCGCGCAGTCAAGCATCAGGCTTTCATAGGTCTCACCGACCCGGTACCACTCCAGCATGGTGAATTCGGGGTGATGCAAGGGGCCGCGCTCGCGGTTGCGATAGACCGGGCCAAAGCTGAAGATCCGTTGTTCGCCAGCGGCAAGCAGCTTCTTGCAGGCGAATTCGGGCGAGGTGTGCAGATAGAGCGGCTGGCGCGACCCGTCCGGCCCGATCACTTCGCTGGCAAATGCCGACAGATGCGTCTCGTTGCCGGGCGAGATTTGCAAAGCAGCGGCCTCCACCTCGACAAAGTCGCGGCGTGAAAACCAGTCGCGCAAGCTGGCGGCAATGCCGTTGCGCAGCATCAACCGGGGGCGACGATCAGCGTGGACATGAGGCGTCCACCAGGGCGAAGGGTTGGTCATGAGCCTGTACCAATGGTGAATTGGGCTGGCGGGATCGCCCAAGATGCGCTACGGCGCAGCAGGACGGCTTTCGCAGCCGATTGTGACAATCAACGATTTCAGGATGTAAAGCCGTGGTGAAAGTTATCGCCAGTTCGCTCCGCAAAGGCAATGTCGTCGACAAGGACGGCAAGCTCTATGTGATCCTCTTTGCCGAAAACATCCACCCAGGCAAGGGCACGCCGGTGACGCAGCTGGATATGCGCCGCATTGGCGATGGGGTGAAAGTGTCGGAGCGCTACCGCACCACCGAACAGGTTGAGCGCGCCTATGTTGAAGAGCGCGAGCACACCTTCCTCTACCACGACGGCGAAGGGTTTCACTTCATGAACCCGGAAAGCTACGACCAGGTGGCGGTGTCGGAAGCCGTGGTCGGCGACATGGCGCCTTACCTCCTGGAAGGCATGGCCGTGCAGGTCTCGCAGTTCAATGGCATTGCCATTTCCCTGGTGCTGCCGCAGCGCGCCACCTTCGAAGTGGTGGAAACCGAACCGACGACCAAGGGCCAGACGGCTTCATCGTCCTACAAGCCGGCAGTGCTTTCGAATGGCGTGCGCACACTGGTGCCGCCGCACATCGCTCCGGGCACCCGCGTGGTGGTGATGACCGCCGACGGGGCGTATGTGGAACGCGCCAAGGACTGACCGGTCCACAAACCCGCTTCACGGCTTGACCATTCGGCCTGGCCTAGCCGGCACCCGGACTGACAGCGTTCGGATAGCCGTGCGTAACACGGAGCGATCGGTCATGAGCGCTCGACGGTCCGCGATCAGGTTGATAAGCCCTGTCGCCAAGGAGAGTCGAGAACCATGACCGTTGCGATCGAAATGGGACAGACGACCGCCGGCACACCGGCGGCTCTGGACCTTGAGGAATTGCTGGCGACCCGCCTGCTGGTGCAGGGCAATTCCGGTTCAGGCAAATCCCACCTGCTGCGCCGGCTCCTCGAACAGAGCGCACCTTGGGTACAACAGACCATCATCGACCCGGAAGGTGATTTCGTGACGTTGGGCGAGCGTTTCGGCCATCTGGTGATCGATGCCGAGGCGCATACCGAGCGCGGCCTGCAGAGTGCCGGCGAACGAGCGCGCATCCATCGTGTTTCCACGGTGCTCAATCTCGAAGGGCTCGACGCCGAGAACCAGATGCGGCGGGCCGCTGCCTTTCTCGGCGGGCTTTTCGAGGTCGCCCGCGACCACTGGTACCCGATGCTAGTGGTGGTTGATGAAGCGCAGCTGTTCGCGCCCGCAATCGCGGGCGAAGTTTCGGACGAGGCGCGCAAACTCTCGCTCGGCGCCATGACCAATTTGATGTGCCGTGGCCGCAAACGCGGCCTTGCCGGCATCATCGCCACCCAGCGGCTGGCCAAGCTCGCCAAGAACGTCGCGGCCGAGGCGTCCAATTTCCTCATGGGCCGCACCTTTCTCGATATCGATATGGCGCGCGCCGCCGATCTTCTCGGCATGGAACGGCGCCAGGCGGAGGCCTTTCGCGATCTGGAGCGCGGGCAGTTCATGGCGCTCGGCCCGGCGCTGTCGCGCCGGCCGCTCGGCTTGCGCATCGGCCCGACGGATACCCACCCGCGCAATGGCACCCCGCGGCTGATGGCGATGCCGG
>JBDSLV010000397.1:0-3252 GCA_039916205.1 Mesorhizobium sp.
GGTCATCATCGCGACGACACCGCTCTGGGCCGCCATTGGATCCGCAGTCCTCCTCAAAGAGCGGACACCGGCTAGAACCTGGCTGGCGTCCGTCATCGCTCTGATGGGCATCACTCTTGTCGTGTGGCCCGGCTTTTCCGGCGGAGCAAACATGGGCGACGTCCTTGCATTGCTGACCGCCTGGGCCATGGCCGGTGCATTCGTGCTTTCACGCAGCTGCCGCGCCAATCTCGCATTGGCGCCAGCGATGGGTGGACTTTTGTCAGCGCTTGCACTTGCTCCGTTCGTGCGGAAATTCGCCTTCGGTCGGCCTGACCAGGCCCTGCTCATGATAGTCGAGGCCGCCATGCTCGTTCCGCTGGCGCTGGGCTAATTGCGATGGCACCCAGATATCTGCCAGCACCGCAAGTCGGGATGTTCTTGCTCTTAGAAACGGCGCTCGGCCCATTCTGGATATGGGCGGTCCTCGGCCAACGGCCGACAGTCCATGTCTTGATTGGGGGCGCGGTGGTACTGCTCACGCTGCTCGGGCACAGTGCCTATACGATCCGAGCCTTGCGAAGAGCTACGAATTGCAAGAATTTTGTCGCTCATTCCTCGCCGTGAACTCAGCCCATCAATAGCGGGGAGCAATGTCACCGGCTGCACAAATGCGCCAATAGTCTTTCATTGGCTGGTGCCCATAGCCAATCGTATCGCTGACCGCCAGCGCCAGCCTGTTCCAATTTTCTTTATGCAAACCGGACGTCCAAGCGCTGTTCTGGCAATGGCCGCATCAAAGGAGATTTGCCAATTGAAAACGTGGTTCCGCAAGCTGACGGACATATCCTCCGTCGCACGGACTGAGGATTTCTTGCGGGAGGCGCTCGCCAAGTCAGCGCGGGATCTCGGCTTTGATTGCTATGCCTATCTGAATGTGCAGCCCATGAATATCCTCGCCGTATCCAACTATCCGTCTGAATGGCAAACCAGATACCTTGCGAAGGAATACATGAAAATCGACCCAGTTGTCTCCATGGCCAGATCGGGGATGAAGGCATTCACCTGGGCGGCGAAGAATTCAAGGCAGGTCCAATCGACGCATATCCGTCGCTTTTATGCCGAGGCGGGAGACTTTGGTATCAAATCTGGCATTTCTATCCCGATCCGCACTGCTTTCGGACATATGTCGATGCTCACGCTAGCCTCGCATAAGACATCGCTTTCGCTCGAAACAGACATCGATCAGGTTGCAGCGGTTACCGCTGTCTCACAGCTTCATGCAAAGCTCGAACAGCAAAACGTCGAACCCACGGCGAGCGTCCCCGTCATTCTGACCGCCAAACAGGCGATCTGCCTCAGATGGTCGGCTGAAGGAAAATCGATGAGAGCAATCGCAACGATCGAGAATATGTCTTTCGCCACGGTGAATTTTCATCTGAACAACGCTCGAAAGGCGCTCGACGCCGGTAGCCTTGCCCAGGCAACGGCCCTTGCCACGAAGCTCAAACTGATCTGACTGGCAGAGGACGTTCAATCACCAGGCGCGGCGGGGGTGTAGCCAAGCACGTCGCGAAGAGTCGAGAGCTCGGTCTGTTGCACATGCTAGCCGCAAGGGCGTCGTTGCGATTTTACGATCGGTCACAACGGGGGCGGCCAAGACCAAATCCTGATAACATAGGCCGGGGACGGCGGCCGAAATCCTTTTGAACGACTTGAACGCGGGAAGCCCTGGATCGGCCCGCGTATTAGTCACTTTCGGCCCGCGGGGGGCCGCAGAAACAGCCTCAAGAAAAAGAGGGCGTACAAGGCAGAGGCGGTGAAATGTCGATGGTGCGGACAACTCCATTTCACTGCCGGAGCCAGTTCGCGACCCCGAGACCGGTTAACAGGGTGCCGAAGGAGCATCAGCGTAGCGACGCCGCAGGTGGGACGCGGGACCGCCACCCCCGGCGAGAGGTGCCGTATGCCATTGCTTAGATGATTGCGCAGGCGAGGTGAGCGAGGGGCCTCATCGCCGACAAACTTGTCAATACCCAGATCTGGCGATGGAAGCCGTCTGCCAATGGGACAGAAACGGCAAGGGGGGTTTGCCATGAACGCTCGCAATTATTGCTTGGCCCAAGACCACACGGGAGCATGGCACCCATTCGGAAGAGCTGGGACCAATCGATCGGAGAGCCAGCGACGGTGTTTGCGGATCGGCATCAGGCGACTGGGGGCCGGCGCGACCGGATTACTTTTTCTCGAAAATCTTGCTGCAGCGGCCGCGCTTCAATGCTCGCGCTGCAGATCCACGTTCTGGTCATCGGTGGAGACGCGGGCAGCCAATCAACATGTCAGAATACGCTCACAGACCGATCCCCTAACAATAGAATTGTGGACATATTTATTAGACATAATGGGTGTTTTGACCGTCCCTAACTGGCCGATCGGCCAATGTCTAGCAAACGGTCGTTTTCTGTACAGGTCACGTTGCATTCTGACCAGACCTGCCAGCGCCGGCGACGGACTGCTTTGCGCCCCATTTCCACCATTACGACCGCCTGAGGCTGATTCCCAAAGCTGCCGTTCATTCATTTTCCGGATTGTGGCGTTTGCCGGCGCAAAAGCGCGAATTCCGCTGGGATTGAACGGGCCGACCTTGCGAGGCAACAAAGCTGGGCCTTTCGTGGCTTTCGATAGGTGGCTTGGGCGGCTAGCCGCGTTCCTTAGGCAGCGGGCACCGATCAAGCATGGGAACCGCTCGCACCATCGATGCGATACGAAAAGCGTACCTGCGCCACGGGGACGAAGGTGCGCTCTATTTCGGGATCAAACGGAGTGGCTGACTATTTTGCGGGGGCAACCTCGCGCTCGTCAATGACCGCGTTCTTCTGCCCTTCACCCTTGGCGATCGATGACGTGGCGGGAATACCCTGGTAGCCGGAAATCGATTTGGCGCTCGCCATACCCGGAGCGTCCGACTTGCCGCCGAGCATATCGCGGGTTGCCTTTTCAATCCGGTCGCCAATGTCCTTGTCGACATTACGCCAGTAGGCGAATGCGCGCTCCAAGATCGGCTCGCTGACGCCGTCGGCGAGATGCCCGGCGATGTTATTGACGAAGCGGTCGCGCTGCGCATCGTCCATCACCTCGCGCACGAGCACGCCGGGCTGACTCCAATCGTCGTCATCCTTGCGCAAGGTGTAAGCTGCGCGGACCATGTCGCCGTCGGCCATCCACGTCGCTTCTCCTCCGACTTCCGGCTGTGCACCGGGGCCGCCGTAGGAG
>JBDSLV010000398.1:0-8314 GCA_039916205.1 Mesorhizobium sp.
GACAGCATCAGCGGCATCAGGAAGACCACACGGAAGAATTTTCGCGCCCGGATCTGTGCGTTGAGCAATAGCGCCAGCCCGAAGGCAATGACATATTCGACCGCCACCGCCAGCACGTAGAGCACCATGTTGAACAGCGCGTTGCGGTAGTAGGGGTCGGCCAGCATCTGCCAGAAATTGTCGAACCCGTTGAATTTGCGGCCGCTGAAGGAGGAGAGGTTCCAGTCGGTCAGCGCGATGTAGAATCCGAACAGCGTCGGGAAGACCACCATGGCGATGGTGAACAGCAAGGCCGGCAACAGAAACAGCGCGCGCTGGCCAGCCTCGCCGCGCGTCAGCACCTGGCCGATACCGATGGCCACACCCCAAAGCACATAGGCGTATACGACGGGACGCCAGGTCTCGAAGCCGACACCATCGGCGCTGCTCTTGTAGAGGATCTCCAGCGCAATGACCGCCAGCAGGCCAAGCGTCGCCGCCGCCATCAAGGCCCAGCCTAGCCGTTTGCGGGCCGGTGAAATCAGATCGTAAGGGGCGGCGTCTGCCGGCCACTGGTTTGCGGTCGAAGTCTGGTCAGCCACAAATCTCGCCCATTCAGGGGCTCCGCCATGCGACGGAGCCGGTCAGTTGTGGTCCGGCGGCCTTTGCCGCCGAACCACGGGTTCACAGTAATCAGCCTAGGCCGAGCGAAGCCTTGTAGAGCTTGACTTGCTTGTCGCGCCCGATCTGGTCGGTCAGCTTTTCCCAGGCTGCTGCGATGGCATCAGCGCCTTCCTGCGCCTTCATCTTGCCGGCGAAAGTGTTGGCCAGAATGTCCTCGGCGGCGCTGTAGTACTGGAAGATGCCGGGGATGCGCGGCTCGATCGCCGCGTTCGGATGATTGTAAGAGTCGCCTTCCGACTTGAGATACGAGGTGATGAAGGCCTCGTCGTAGCCGGCCGCAACCCATTCGGGAATGTCGAAATGCGAGTTGCGGTAAGGCTGGAAGCCGGACGGATACATTGCCGTCCAGATCGACAGGTCCTTGCCGCCCAGATGGGCTGCCGCGGACCATGCCGCTTTCTTCTTTTTCTCGTCGCTGTCGACGCGAGCCATGACGTAGACGCCCCAGCCGAGATAGGCGCAGTTGGGCGCGTAGTTCGGCCCGCTGGCGAGCTTATCCCACTTGCCCGTCTTGGAATTGTAGACGTCGTCGGAGCCGGGCAGGATCGAGAAGCCGGTGACGTCGCCGATCACCGAAGTGTCGTTGGTCTTGACGTTCGAGCCGACATCGCCCCACCAGGGGATCATCGAGCCGGTGCCGGCCAGGAACTGCTGGAAGGCAGTGGTGTTCGGATCGGCGTTGATCTGATCAGCGGGTTCGGAAGGCAATGCGTCGATCACGTCCTGGATGGCGCGCACCCAGGCCGGATTGTTGACGCGCGGCTTCATCGTGTCGGCGTCGAACAGCCAGGCCTTGTCGTCGGGATGCTTGGCGTAGGCGGTGGCGCGGCTGCCGAGGAAGTAGAAGCCGAAACCGCCCCACGGCTTGGGCGCGTCGAGATAGCCATAGACATCCTGGCCCTTGAACTTCTTGCCCTTGAGGAACTTGGTCACGGCCTGCACCTGTTGCCAGGTCTTCGGCACGCCCCATTCGCTCGTCTCCCCGGCGTCCTTCCAGGCCTTGCCAAGGTCGGCATCGGCGAACACGTCGGTGCGATAGTTGAAGTTGTGCGCATCGCCGTCGATGGTCACCCGATACTGTTTGCCGTCCCAGGTGCCGACCGGCGGCTTCAGGTAATTGACGAGATCGTCGAAATCGATCTGTGTCTTGACCCAATCCGGCATTTCGGACGTCAGGCCCTTGCCGCAGACATCGCCCTCGAACGGCGCGCCCATCTCGATAATGTCGAAATCGACGGTACCGGTGGCGATCGACTGCTGCAGGCGGGCGTTGTAATCGGCCTGCGCCAGGTCGATCCAGTTGATCTTGGCGCCGGTATAGGTCTCCCACGGCTTCAGGAAACCACGGAACAGCACGTTGTGCAGGTTCTGGTTGTTGAGGCCCATGAAGGTGAGCTCGACGCCGGCGAATTCGCCTTCCTTGACGTTGGCCTTGGTCGCCTCAAGGCAGAGCTCACCGACCTTCTGGAAATCGGCATCCGTCGGCTGACCCTTGCCGACACCAGGGATTTGCAGGATTTTGGAGCGCAACTCGCTTGCGGCCGAGGCCGGGCGCGTCAAGGCGCCAAGACCGGCACCGGATGCGGCGGCGATGGCAGCCATGCTGGCAGCGCCCTTCAGGATGTCGCGCCTTGTGGCGCCGGCGCGGACCAATTTATCGTAAAGACCTGTTCTCATCGACTATTCCTCCCAGAACATCAGCGTGAATGGTTATGGCCAGTCTTGTCGGACGCTGGAGCGCCAACGATTCTCCCTGCTCGAAAACGAAAAACGCAGGACCCCACCTCGCGTCGTTTGAAATTCCGCTTTTCGGTCGGGTACCGACATTCGGACTGGTAGCACCACTATTCTCGCAACCAACTGCCGTGTCAACGAAAACGGGTTTTTATCTATAAGAGTCTGTCTTGCCCTGGCAGGTCCCGTTGGTTAGCTTCTACACCTAAGATACCGGCAGGCAGCCGGAAGGGGAGGATATGGCTCAAGTCGCAATTCGCAATGTGGCCAAGGCGTTTGGACCCGTAAAGGTCCTGCACGATGTCAGTGTCGACATCGCCGACGGACAGTTCGTGGTGCTGGTGGGCCCGTCGGGTTGCGGCAAGTCCACGCTGTTGCGGATGGTGGCCGGGCTCGAGACCGTCTCCGGCGGCACCATCGCCATCGGCGATCGCGTCGTCAATCATTTGCCGCCGGCCAAGCGTGACATCGCCATGGTGTTCCAGAACTACGCGCTCTACCCGCACAAGACGGTGGAGCAGAACATGGCCTTTGCGCTCAAGCTGCGGAAAACCGATCCGGCCGAGGTCGGCGAACGCGTCAGGCGGGCAGCCGAGATTCTCGACCTCGCGCCGTATCTCAAGCGCTATCCAAGGCAGCTTTCGGGCGGCCAGCGCCAACGTGTCGCCATGGGTCGCGCCATCGTGCGCAATCCGCAGGTGTTCCTGTTCGACGAGCCGTTGTCCAATCTGGATGCCAAGCTGCGTGTGCAGATGCGCACCGAGATCAAGGAACTGCATCAGCGGCTGAAGACCACCACGATCTATGTCACCCACGATCAGATCGAAGCCATGACGATGGCCGACAAGATTGTCGTCATGCGGGATGGCCGCATCGAACAGGTCGGTGCGCCTCTGGAACTGTTCGACAAGCCCGCCAATCTCTTCGTTGCCGGCTTCATTGGTTCGCCGTCGATGAACCTGCTTAGGGGTGTCGTGCGCAAGGGCGACAAGCCATGTGTCGAGATCGCCGGAACGTTATTTCCCATCGCCGCGACCAGCGCGGCAGAGGACGGGCGCAATGTCGTCTATGGCGTGCGGCCCGAACATCTTGAAATCCATCCCGATGGCGTGCCGGCGCGTATCTCGGTGGTCGAGCCGACCGGCTCCGAAACCCTGGTGTTCCTGCGCTTCGGCGACGGCGAGATGGTGGCGCTATTTCGCGAACGTCACGACTTCAAGCCAGGCGATACGCTTCACCTGAAGCCAAGGCTGGATCAGGTCCATCTTTTCGATGCGGACACCGGCCGTCGTCTTTGACGCCACATCAAATCCCCTTGCCCGAGGACGATCATGCTCAAGAATATCAGCCCGCTGCTCAATGCCGACGTGCTTCACGCCTTGCGGGCGATGGGACATGGCGATGACCTGATTATCGCCGATACAAATTTCCCCTCGGATTCGATCGCGCGCCAGACCCGTCTCGGCAAGCTGCTGAGGATCGACAATGTCACAGCGGCCGAGGCTGTTGCCGCCGTGTTGTCGCTCTACCCGCTCGACACGTTCGTCGACGATTCTGCCGCGCGGATGGAAATCGTCGACAAGCCCAAGGAGATTCCGCCCGTCCAGCAGGAGGTGCAGAAGGCGATCGACAAGGCTGAGGGCAAGTCCTGGCCGATGAAGCCGGTCGAGCGCTATGCTTTCTATGAACGCGCGAAACAGGCCTATTGCGTCATCCAGACTGGTGAGCGCCGCTTCTACGGCTGTTTCGCCTTCCGCAAGGGCGTCGTGCCGCCGGATGCGGAGTAGCGGCATGGTATCCGGCAAGCCAATCGTCATCCTCGGTGTGTTCGTCGCCGACACCGCCTACCGGGCGCAGCGGCAGCCGCGAATGGGTGAGACGATCCTGGGGACATCCTTCACGCTCGGGCCTGGCGGCAAGGGCTCGAATCAAGCCGTTGCCGCCGGCAAGCTCGGCGCCGACGTCACGTTCCTGACGCGTCTCGGCGTCGATCCTTTCGCCGAGATGGCCAGGCAGACCTGGGCGCAGGCAGGCGTCAAGAATGCCGTCATCGATACGCCTGAGAGTTACACCGGCGCTGCCTATATCTTCGTCGAGGAGGCGACCGGCAACAACGCCATCATCGTCAGCCCCGGCGCCGCGATGCTGATCTCGCCTGATGACATCGAGGCCGCTGCGGGCTTGATTCGCGCAGCCGGTGTTTTCGTCACCCAACTTGAACAGCCGATCGACGCCGCGATACGCGCGCTGGAGATTGCGCGTGGGGCGGGGGTCACGACAATCCTCAATCCCGCGCCGGCGGCAAAGCTGCCCGATGGCATTTACACGCTCTGTGATTATCTCACGCCCAATGAGACCGAAGCGGCTGAATTGACCGGCATCAAGGTCGTTACGGTGGACGATGCCCGGCGTGCCGCCTCGAAGCTGCTCGAGATGGGCGTCGGTACGGTCATCATCACGCTTGGCGAGAAGGGCGCATTGCTGCACGACGCGACGCGCTCGGAACATGTCCCAGCTGTCAGTGCCGGCCCGGTGGTCGAGACCACGGGGGCTGGCGATGCCTTCAATGGTGGTTTGGCCGCGGCGCTTTCGCGGGGTGTCGAACCCTTGCAAGCTGTACGCTTTGCCAGCGCGGTCGCCGGCATTTCCGTGACGCGGCCTGGCACGGCACCTTCCATGCCGACCTTGCAGGAAGTTGAGGCGCTGCTCGCCAGGGGTTGAGCCAGTTTTACAACGTGCTCGAACTCAAGCCTGTCAGGAGTCCATGTCCGACGTCGCGCGATCACCGGGAAATGGCGGTAGCTTGACCGTTGATTTCGAAATCAACTGCTATTGGAACGACTGGCGGATTGTGCTCGGCAGGCGCTATCTGCGTGTTGTTTTGGACCGGTGTGCCCATCAATTTTCCAGACGCCGGTTGATCATCAACAATGTCGCGAAGCGCCGCCCGGTCGAAGCCGCCGCAAAGGCGGCCATTGCTCGCGGCGACCTGGACGAATACCTGTTCGTCGAAGATCACGCTGATGCCGCTTTGGAGTTCTTCCAGATCGACAGGGCGTCCCTCGACAGTGGCTACCTCTATTCAATCAGCGAGCTGGTCGGCATTCATGCGAGCACCGCTGACTACCTGCTCTACTACAAGAGTGACTCTTACCCAAATCGCCGTCACCAATGGATCGGCCAGGCAATACAGATCATGGAAAGCCGGAGTGATCTTGTCGTGGCCAATTTATGCTGGAACGACCTTTTCGAAGAGGCAAGATTGGAGAGTTTCGATCAGGCAGGCGACTTCCTCGTCGGCTACGGGTTTTCTGACCAGTGCTTTCTGGTGAAGATGTCGGTCTTTCGCGCGGCGATATACAACGAGCAGAATCCTGCCTCCGAGCGTTACCCTGCCTATGGCGGCGAATCTTTCGAAAAGCGGGCTGATGCCTATATGCGCAATCATGGCGTGAAACGCCTGACTCACGGCAGCGAGAGCTACACGCACAAAAATGTTCCGAAAGGCGGGATAGATAGAATTAGAAGATTGCTGTGGCCGTTCAAGTAAACAGCGTTCGGCCAGCCCCACTGGGAATCCAAAACGGACATTTTGACCATTCATGTCGACATTTCTCCAAGATCCAGGGCAACGACCCTAGGGAGAAATGGCGCGAGTGACGGGGCTCGAACCCGCGACCTCCGGCGTGACAGGCCGGCACTCTAACCAACTGAGCTACACCCGCGCATTGACGAGCACGTGTCAGCCGTGTTCGTCGTTGGGGCGGTGGATAAGGGGTTCGCCACTGGGTGTCAAGCGCACCTCGACAGCATAACAGCAAACTGGAGAAGGTTTTTTGACAGCCGTCACTTTGTCGCAGATTACGGCTATGGACTACGCCGGCAAAAGCTCATTTGGTCTTGCGAAGCCGACACTAACTGCTTAAAGGTCCGGCCCGGAGCGGGCGATTAGCTCAGTTGGTAGAGCGCTTCGTTTACACCGAAGATGTCGGCGGTTCGAGCCCGTCATCGCCCACCATTTTTCAGGTCTTGTTGGATCGAATGATCGGATCGCCGCGATCCGGCCTACTTGACCCCGATGCCGGCGGTCAGGCCGCCGTCGATCTTGTAGTCGGCGCCCGTGCAGAAGCCTGCTTTGGACGAGCACAGAAACGCGACCAGTTCCGCCACCTCTTCCGGCTCGCCGATGCGGCCAAGCGGGTGTGCATCGCCAAAACGTTTGAAAGCGGCTTCGATATCGGCGTCGCTGCCGTTGTCGCCGCGCGCCGCCTTTTCCAGGATTGGCGTGCGGATCGACCCGGGGCTCACCGAATTCACGCGAATTCCCTGGCGGGCATAGTCGAGCGCCAGCGAGCGGGTCAGCGTATGGATCGCCCCCTTTGTCGTCGCATAGGCGGCGACGTTCTGCTGGCAGGCGTGGCCCTGTACCGATGCCAGGTTGACGATGGCGCCGCCACCCCGCTTGATCATTTCGGGAATGCCGAAATGAGCGGTCAGATAGATGGAGCCGACATTGACGGACATCGTCCGGCTCCACGTCTCGAAATCCGTGCTCGTTGCTGTGCCGTAGGGGTGCACGGCGGCCGAATTGACGATGACGTCCAGTCCGCCGAAGCGCGCGACACCGGCAGCGATCGCCCCAGCCACCTGATCGGGCACGGAAACATCCGCTGTCACCACCAGCGCCTTTGCGCCGGAACCATCCAATTCCCTTTGCATCGCCGCGTTCGCGCTGGCGTCGATGCCGCAGGCGATGATCGCAGCACCACCGGCCGCCAGGCGTCTGGCGCTTGCCAGGCCGATGCCGGTGGTTCCGGTCACCAGGGCAACCTTGCCGTCGAAATCCTTCATGGCTCAAACTCCGTCATCGCGTCGTTGGGATTGCCGAAGTTTCGACTCCGGCTATGGTCCAACAATACGGTTTTGGCTTCGCTGCGGAAGGGATCTCTATGGAACAATGTTGGCGCTGGTACGGGCCGGACGATCCGGTCACGCTCGATCATGTCAGGCAGGCGGCGGCGACGGGTGTCGTGTCGGCATTGCACAACATCTATGACGGCCGTGCCTGGCCTTTGGCCGATATCCTGGAACGCAAGCGCATCATCGAGGCCGCGGGGCTGACCTGGTCGGTGGTGGAAAGCATTCCCGTCCACAACTCGATCAAGATCGGCTCGGCGGAGAGGCAGCGCTACGCGGATTCTTACAAGGACACCATTCGCGCTTTGGCGAAGGCCGGCATTTCGACCATCTGCTACAATTTCATGCCCGTGGTCGACTGGACCCGCACCGATCTTGCCTTCCGGCTGCCGACCACCGGCTATGCCTTGCGCTTCGATGCGATCGACTTCGCCGCCTACGATCTGTTCGTGCTGAAACGCAGCAATGCGGATGCAAGCTACAGCCCGGCGCGTATTGCCGAGGCGCAAGCGCGGCTGAAGACATTGAGCGACGAGCAGATCGAAAAGATCGAGCGCAATCTCATCGCCGGACTGCCCGCCACCGAACGCAGCTATAACCGCGCGACGATGCGCGATGCGCTCGCCGACTATGCGGGAATTGGCCCGGCGGAACTGCGCGCCAACCTTGCCTGGTTCCTGAAGGAGATCATTCCGGTCGCGGAGGAAGTCGGCGCGCGCATGTGCATCCATCCCGACGATCCGCCGTTTTCGCTCTATGGATTGCCGCGCATCGTCTCCACCGCCGATGACGCGCGCTTCATCCTGAACACGGTCGACAGCAACGCCAACGGACTGACGCTGTGCACCGGCTCCTACGGCACGCGCGCCGACAACGACATTGTCGCCATGGTCGAGGAGTTTGGATCGAAAATCCACTTCGCCCATCTGCGCAACGTCACGCGCGAAGACGATGGTTCGTTCTTCGAGGCCGAGCATCTGGAAGGCTCCACCGACATGGC
>JBDSLV010000399.1:0-5388 GCA_039916205.1 Mesorhizobium sp.
TGGCGGTGGCGGCGGTCCCGGCCAGTTCCGCATTCCGATCGGCGGCCGTGCCGGTGGCGGCGGCATGTCGATCTCGACCATCATCATCCTGGTTGTGCTCTATTTCGGGCTGAAGGCTTTCGGCATCGACCCGCTGCAGCTTTTGAACGGTGGCGATGGCGGCTCCCTGATTCCAGGCGGCGGCCAGATCACGGACAACAGTGGTGGTCAGGACAGCGGCGCTGGTGCACCCGCCAACGACGAAATGAAACAGTTCGTCTCCACCGTGCTTGCGGAGACCGAAGACACATGGACGGGCATCTTCAAGGCCAATGGCCTGACCTATGAAGATCCGAAACTGGTGCTGTTCAGCGGCCAGATCAAGTCGGCCTGCGGCTTTGCCACCGCGGCGTCCGGGCCGTTCTATTGCCCCGGTGACCACAAGGTCTATCTGGACATGACCTTCTTCCAGGAGCTCGATCAGAAGTTTGGCGCTTCGGGCGAATTCGCCCGCGCCTACGTCATCGCGCATGAGGTTGGCCACCACGTCCAGAACCTGACCGGCATCATGTCCAAGTTCAACCAGATGCGGCAAGGCATGAGCGAAGCCGATGCCAATCACATGTCGGTGCAGGTAGAGCTTCAGGCCGACTGCTTTGCCGGTGTATGGGCGCATTTCACCGCGCAGAAGGGCATTTTGGAACAGGGTGATATCGAAAGCGCGCTGAACGCCGCCAAGCAGATCGGCGACGATACGCTGCAGAAGAAGATGCAGGGCTATGTCGTGCCGGAAAGCTTCAACCATGGCACCTCGCAGCAGCGACAGACCTGGCTGGCGCGCGGCTACAAGAGCGGCAAGCTTTCGGATTGCGATACGTTCAACAACCCGATCTGAGGACGAACTGGTTGCGACTTGCCTGACGGCGAATGTTGCCGTCAGGGGTTGTCAGGATGACATTGCCAGGGTTGTTCCCTCATTGTTCTGAGCGAGAAGCTCGCTTATAAGGTGCCTCCCGCCTCGCCCCCAGGCGGCCCTGAGGAGGCATACGTCACCATGATCGACCCAAAAACCGCCAGGCGGGGCCTTGCGCTTGTTTTCACAACGCTGCTGCTCGACATTGTCGGCTTCGGCATCATCATGCCGGTGCTGCCGGCCTATCTGCAGGAACTGACCGGCGTCGGCGTCAGCGAGGCTGCCATCGAGGGCGGCTGGCTGTTCTTCGTCTACGCGGCGATGCAGTTCTTCTTCGCGCCCATCATGGGCGGATTGAGCGACCGCTTCGGCCGTCGGCCAATTCTGCTTGCCTCCGTGTTCACATTCGCCATCGACAACCTGATCTGCGCCCTCGCATGGTCCTATCCCATGCTGTTCATCGGGCGTGTGCTGGCCGGCATTTCAGGCGCCAGCTACTCGACGACATCGGCCTTCATCGCCGACATCTCGAACGACGAGAACCGGGCGAAGAATTTCGGCCTGCTTGGCATCGCCTTCGGTGTCGGTTTCGTCATCGGGCCGGTCCTGGGCGGCTTGCTCGGCACGTTCGGACCCCGCGTGCCGTTCTATTTCGCCGCCGGACTTGCCTTCGTGAATTTCCTGATCGCGATGTTCCTGCTGCCGGAAACGCTCGACGACAAACACCGCCGCCGCTTCGAGTGGAAACGCGCCAACCCGGTCGGCACGCTGCTGCAGATGCGCCAATACAAGGGTATCGGCTGGATCGGCCTCGTTTTCTTCCTGATGACGCTCGGGCACATGATGTATCCGGCGGTCTGGTCGTTCGTCTCCAGCTACCGTTATAGCTGGAGCCAGCAGCAGATCGGCTTCTCACTCGGCGCCTTCGGCCTGTGCGGAGCCATCGTCATGGCGACCGTCCTGCCGCGCGTCATCCCCAGGCTCGGTGAGTGGAAGACGGCGGCGATCGGTCTGACGTTCACGGCGCTGAGCGCTGTTGGCTACGCCTTCTCGACGCATGGCTGGATGATCTACGCGGTGATTGCCGCCGGCTGCCTTGAGGCCCTGGCCGACCCGCCGCTGAGAAGCCTTGCCGCCGGCAAGGTGCCGCCTTCGGCGCAAGGCGAGTTGCAAGGCGCGATGACCTCGATCTTCTCGATCACCTCGATCATCACGCCGCTGCTCTACACGGCGGTGTTTTCCTGGTTCACCGGTCCCAATGCGCCTGTGGTGTTCGGCGGCGCGCCCTATCTCCTCGGCGCGGTGTTCCTCACCCTGGCGCTCATCGTCTTCGTCACCAAGGTCGCGCGGCCGGCAGCACTCAAGACTGTTACGGCCGGCGTCGCGGAAGAGGGAGCGCAGGTATGAGCCATGACAGCCGCATTGAGCTGACCAGGGACGGGCTGTCGCTGTCGCGCCTGGTCTTCGGCGCATGGCGGCTCCTCGATGGCGCGGTGCCTCCGACCGCCGAGGCCGTTGCCCGGCTGATCGGAACGGCGGCCGATCTCGGCCTGACCAGCTTTGACCATGCCGACATCTATGGGAACTACGAGGTGGAGGCGGCCTTTGGCGCCGGGCTGGCGCGCTGGCACGGAAAGCGCGACGCGATCGAACTGATCTCGAAATGCGATATCATGCTGGCCTCGGCCAACCGGCCGCAAAATCGGCTGAAGCACTACGATACCAGCGCTTCCCATATCGCGGCGTCAGTCGACCGCTCGCTCGTCAATCTGCGTACCGACTATCTCGACCTGCTTCTGCTGCATCGGCCGGACCCGCTGATGGATGCCGACGAAACGGCGGCGGCGCTGGCGGCCCTGGTCAAGGCCGGCAAAGTAAGGGCGGTTGGCGTTTCCAATTTCACGCCGTCGCAATTCGACCTTCTGGCCTCGCGGCTGCCCTTCGCACTTGTCACCAACCAGATCGAGATGTCGGTGCTGAAGACCTCGGCGCTGAACGATGGCAGCCTCGACCACGCGCAGCGGCTTGCCTATGCGCCGATGATCTGGTCGCCGCTCGGTGGCGGTTCGCTGTTCACAGGCACGGAGCAGAGAGAGGCGCGGGTGCGCGCGGCACTGGCGAGCGTCGCCGCTGAAACCGGTGCCGGAGACCTTGCCGTGGTCGCCATCGCCTGGTTGCTGCGCCATCCGGCGCGGCTGGTGCCGGTGCTGGGCTCGATGAAACCGGAACGGCTGGCCGCCATGGTTAAGGCGCTCGACATCGTGCTCGACCGCCAGCAATGGTTCACCATCCTGGAAGCCAGCGAAGGCCGGCCGGTGGCCTGAGGGTCAGGCCCGCTCGGCGAGAAGTTCCTCGCCGCGCTTTGCGCGGATCAGGTTGACGAAGCGGCGGAACAGATAGTGCGAATCCTGCGGGCCGGGCGATGCCTCGGGGTGGTGCTGGACCGAGAACACCGGGCGTCCGGTCAGCGTGATGCCGCAGTTCGAGCCGTCGAACAGCGAGACGTGGGTTTCCTCGACGCCTGATGGCAGCGAGTCGGCATCGACGGCAAAACCGTGGTTCATCGAGACGATCTCGACCTTGCCGGTGGTGTGGTCCTTGACCGGATGGTTGGCGCCATGGTGGCCCTGATGCATCTTGGCGGTCTTGCCGCCCAGCGCCAGGGCCAGCATCTGATGGCCAAGGCAGATGCCGAACACCGGAATGTCAGATTTCAACAGGTCCTGGATGACGGGCACGGCATAGTCGCCGGTGGCTTCCGGATCGCCCGGGCCGTTGGACAGGAAGATGCCGTCCGGCTGCATGGCGAGGATTTCCTCGGCGCCGGTCTTGGCCGGCACCACGGTGACCTTGGCGCCAAGCCCGGCAAGCAGGCGCAGGATGTTGCGCTTGACGCCATAGTCGATGGCCACGACATGCATGGTCGGTTCAGCCTGTTCTCCAAAGCCTTCGTTCCACACCCAGGGTGTTTCGCGCCAGACAGAGGACTGGCCTGATGTCACCTCCTTGGCGAGATCGAGCCCGATCAGGCCCGACCAAGCGGCGGCGCGCTGCTTCAGATCGTCAACGTCGAAGACACCATCGGGTGCGTGCGCGATCACAGCATTGGGCATGCCTTTTTCGCGGATCAGGGCGGTCAGCGCGCGGGTGTCGATGCCCGAGAGCGCGACAATGCCGCGCTTCTTCAGCCATTCGTCGAGGCCAACTCCGGCACGGTAATTGGAGGGGTTGGTGACATCGGCCTTGAACACCGCGCCGACAGCGCCGGCGCGGGCGACCGGGTTGAGGTCCTCGATATCCTCATCATTGGTGCCGATATTGCCGATATGCGGGAAGGTGAAGGTGACGATCTGGCCGGCATAGGACGGATCGGTGAGGATTTCCTGGTAGCCGGTCAATGCCGTGTTGAAACAGACCTCGGCGACCGCCGAGCCGGTGGCGCCCAGGCCGCGACCCTCGATGACCGTGCCGTCTGCCAGGACCAGCAAGGCGGTCGGCTTTTCAGTGGCCCAGGCGGGCGTGGACGCGGCGGTGGTGGCCATGGTGGCGCTCCTAACAGGCTGCTTGAGGATTGCCCGGCAACGGGACGATCCTCGCAGCAAACATCGCGGCAGCGATTTCTCGAGCCTGCGCGCTAATCTTCTATCCTGTTCATGCCGTCTCCCAAAACCGCTGGACGCTTTTGGGCGGCACGAACTCATTGTCATATGCAAGGCCGAGTACATAGGGGAAGGCGCCAGAACGGTCAATGATGCAGCCAATGGCCGGCACCGATTTATTTCCCTGAACAATATCAGTGATTTGCTTGATGGAATCTGGGTTTGCCTTGCGCTTTCGGCGAGGCTATTGTCCGCGCCGATTGAAGGAGAAAGCATGATGCGCGGAAAAATCGCCGAATCCCTGAAGAACGCCATGAAGGCGCAGGACAAGCGCCGGCTGCCGACGCTGCGGCTGATCCAGGCCGCCATCCATGACCGCGACATCCTCAATCGTGGCTCGGCCAAGGAGCCGGCCAGCGACGAGGAAATCCTGCAGATCCTGGCCAAGATGGTGAAGCAGCGCGAGGAGTCGGCCAAGGCGTTCGACGACGGCAAGCGCCCGGAACTGGCCGCGCAGGAACGCGACGAGATGAGCATCATCCGCGACTTCCTGCCGACGCAGCTGGACGACGCCGCTATCGCCGCCGCGGCGCGCGAAGCGATCGCGGCCACCGGCGCCGCCAGCCAGAAGGACATGGGCAAGGTGATCGCCGCGCTGAAGCAGAAATATTCTGGCCAGATGGATTTCGGCAAGGCCAGCGGCATCGTCAAAGGGCTGCTGCAGTAACAGTTTGCCGCGTCTCGCACGTATGCAGCCTGTGCGAACAAACAGCGTCCGCACTCGACGCCCGGCTCTCGATTTGCCTACAGGCCGAGTTTCCCAGGTAGCGCGGGCAGCAGGTCTGGCGCTTCGTGCTGGACACAATCCCACAGACGGTTCGCGACCGGTCCGTGCGG
>JBDSLV010000400.1:0-10416 GCA_039916205.1 Mesorhizobium sp.
ATGGCGTTAACTGGCTCGCGTGCACGCGTTTCATTTCCGACCTGGGGACCCCGGCGACAATCTATCCGCTGGCGAGCTTGGCAATTATCAAGGATCTTGTCCCCGATCTCACGCACCTTTTCGCACAATATGTTGCGATCGAGCCCTGGCTGAAGTCGAAGACACCGGAGCCTGAAACTGAGCGGCTGCAATCACCCTTGGAACGCAGCAAGATTAATGGTGCTTACGAGTGCATCCTCTGCTTCTGCTGTACGTCGGGGTGCCCCAGCCACTGGTGGAACGGCGACCGCTTTCTCGGACCCGCCGTGCTGCTGCAGGCTTGGCGCTGGCTCGCTGACAGCCGCGATGAGGGGACGGACGAGCGGCTCGACAACCTCGAAGACCCGTTCCGTCTCTATCGCTGCCATACCATTCTCAATTGCACCCGGACCTGTCCCAAGGGACTCAATCCCGGGAAGGCCATCGCGGAGATTAAGAAGATGGTGATCGAGCGTCGGAGTTGACCAGAGTGACCGAGGTTTGGTGGTGACAGCGCACTTGGCGCAAGCGGGATAGGGAGACAAGCATGACCACCGAGCACGATCGGCCGCGATCCACCACTCCAGCCGGCACTCCGACTGCGCAGGAACTTAAGGGAATGATCGATAGTGGGCGGACAGGAGACAAGGTTGCGTTCCCCGACCCGGGTGCCGCCCCGCTCGGCACCGACGATGAGGCCGCCGGCACGCCGGATACGCCATACCGCGTCGCGATCGCTATGCGCCAGGAGCTTCAACACGGATTGGCTGCCAACTCGGGAGGCCAATCGTCCGCCGACGATTGGCAGTGTGCGACTTCAACGGCGCGGTCTCGGCCTAAGTCGCCCAACATCCAGATCTACAGGCCCCAACTCACGTCGGTTTTGTCGATACTTAATCGGCTTACAGGCATAATTTTGAGCGTCGCCGCTGCTGTGTTGGTCATGTGGCTGATTGCGGCTGCGACCGGGCCACAAGCCTTTGGTTTGGTGCAGGGCGCTCTTGCATCCTGGGCTGGCCAGACCTTACTGTTCGGGGTTACCTTCGCCTTCTTTGTGCATCTTTGCGGAGGCATCAGGCATCTGGTCTGGGATACTGTTCACGGCTTCGACCTTCGATCAATCTACATTTCCGGGTGGATCGTCTTTTTCGCGAGCTTCATTCTCACGTTGGCGGCGTGGACTCTCATCTTGTTGTTGAGGGCATAACGCCGTGGGCCGCCAAATCATGCGCTCCGCACTGGCTCGCGCGGTCGGGCTCGGCTCGGCCAAGGCGGGGGCCGAACCCTGGTGGGCCGAGCGCGTTTCGGCCGTCGCCCTCGTGCCGCTCATGTTATGGTTCGCGGCCTCCATTATCGCGCATACGGGCAGCGATTACGCGACTTTCATCGGCTGGATGCGGTCTCCGCTTTCCGCCACCTTTATGATCCTCCTTTTGCTCTCATTGTTCCATCACACCGCGCTCGGTTTGCAGGTCGTGATCGAAGACTACGTCCACTCCGGAGCCAAGTTAGCATGGGGCATGGCGGTTCGCCTCGGCTGCTTCGCGCTCGCCACTGCGGGCGTCGTGGCCACGCTCCATATAGCTTTCGTCGGTTGACCGAAACCCCTGCACGCGCACAAGAGTGTATACGTGATGGGTGTCGGATATCGTTGATCACGTGCAGCGTTGAGGAAGTCGACGTGCCCAAACGATGGCTTCCAGCAATGTCGTCGCCGACAGTTCCTGCTGACTCTGATATCGCAGCCCTCCCAGGCTTCGATGAAGACCATTTGCGAGCGGCAGCCGTCGAACTTGACTTCGTGTATCCAGTCGCCCCCTCGGGAGGCTTCTCACCAAGGTCGGCATTAAAGGTAGATAAATTTCAGCGCATGAACTGACCCGCAACCCGCGATCCTATTAGCATGCGCTAAAATGGTTCCGGAAACGATAGTTAGCCTCATCTTTGCCCTGGTCGAGAAATACCTCGCGCGAACGCGCTGTCTATCAGTCCGACCGCATGGCCATAAGATGGCGGAGGTAGGTTTGGACAAGGCGTTCCGCTCCTGGGATGCGGTCTTTCTCGCGCTGCTCGCCGCGCCTTGTCTGATGATGGCTGACGTGAAGGCCAAGGCCGCGCTCTTGCTCGCTGATGGCAACACGGCGTTCGGCGGCGTAATGGCAGGGGAAGGCTTATCGGGTTTCGACAGCCTTCTGCACCAAGCCCGCCACAGCGAGTTTTTCTTTGTTTGCCACCGCTTGGCGTAATTAGGAAATGGATTAGGAAACAATAGGAAAAATTTCAGAAAGTACAATAAGTTCAAATCGATAGCCGGAAATGTGGCGGAGGAAGTGTCCGATCAGGAACTTGCAGGCAGTGCTCTCCGGCTTCCATCATGAAGCGATTTCACAAGATCAATCGCACCTGGCGCAAATTCCGCACGATTCACAATTCCTGGTTGCGGCGTCGTTTTAAGCCAATCATACTCTCGGAACGCTGTATGGTTTCCGCAGGTGGGCCGCAAACGTCGCCCCAAGCTGAAACGTGCGTAGTTTCCGAGCCTTTTGCTCTCCGACCGTCACGGCTACCGTGATCGCAGACATCGGGTCACAGGAGGCGGAGACCCATCGGTCACCTCCCCAGAACAAATCGAAGGAGCGACTATGAACACCTTTGCGGACGGCGGATCCTATTTCGGCTGGTACTGGATTCTGTGGATCGGTTTCATCTTCCTCATTTTCTCGAACGTGGGAAACTGGGGCTATTCCTACCAGGCACATCGCAAGTACGACGACACGCGAAGGACTTCCACGGACATCCTGAACGAGCGATATGCGAAAGGCGAGATTGACCGCGCACAGTACCAGCAACTGAAGTCCGATATCCTCGCTCAGTAAGGTCGCGCGCCGGCTAGGATCGGCTTGAGGCTTGTCCGTTGTCAGAGTTTTTGAGACAGATGGCGGCCTGATTTGGTGGAGGCTTTGGCTCATAAGGGTCGGCGTTTTAGGTTGCGGCTTTGCGATGCTGCCAGCGCGGCTGATGGATGGTGTCTCGTTGATCCGTTGCAGCAGGATGGCCTGGTCACGCCCAAGTACACGGCAGGGGGCCTGCCGTTTCTCAAGATGAACCATCAGCACACGCGGGACTTCACAAAAGCCGCCGGACGCCTGTCGAAGACCGCATCGACGCCGCCATGTTCGCCACACTTCGGAGCGCCTATGGGCCGGACCTGTCCGGCTTCAGCACCACTGAGACAGAATTGGGCTAATTGAGAGAGGAGGTTTTCTGGTTCATCATAGCCTTTCAAAGGAAAGACGATGAGACAGAAAATGGTATCGACAAAGCCGTCGGCCGGAGAAGGTGATCAAGGACATCCGCCCTCGACGCCACGAACGCGAAATGAATGCCCTATTGCCTACCTGGCAATGTTGCGATTGGCAACGGACCGGTCGGACGATCATTCAACACCACGATCTACAGCAGCAACGAGCGCTATCGTGGCGCCTACAACGACCGCATGGTGCTCTTCATGAACGGGCACGACCGGTCCCCACGAGGACTGGAACCATGCGCCGCCGCAGCCCTGGAAGCGATCAGCGACGATGGAGTATATCGGCGTGTCGATGGAATGAGGGTACTGGATTATTCGATGTCCCTGGTTCGATTGCGGGGTACTATCCCCAACTTAACCCGCTGCTGGCTCTCGAATATCGCGACAAGATCAGGGAACGACAGAGGCCAAATCGGTTCCAGTGCGAGTGGTGATTATGCGGACGAACGCCTGACACAGCCGGGAGGAGTGAAACCATGACACAGACCATTATTCTTGCCTCGGACAATTCTCTAGCCAGGAAAATATTGGCGAATGCTGGGATCGCCATAGAGGTCGACGCCGCTGATCTCGACGATGCGGCGATGGAAGCTCCGCTCGAGGACAGCGGCGTCTCACCGGAAGAAGTTGCCCTCGTCCTGGCCCAGACCAAGGCGGTCGAGGTCAGCGGCCGGCAGCCGGGCGCGCTGGTCATCGGTTGCGAACAGACGCTTGCTCTGGGCGACGAGATCCTGCACGCCCCCGCAGACATGGAAGGAGCGAGGCGCCGCCTGCTTCTGCTTTCGGGCAAGACCCATCAGTTGAACAGCGCCGCCGTGCTGGCTCGTGATGGCGCGATCATCTGGCACGATGTCGGCGTGGCCAATCTCACCATGCGCAAGCTCGATCCCGGATTCATCGGCCGTAACCTCGCGGCAGTCGGCGAAAAAGCATTCAAAGGCTCTGGCGCCTATCAGATCGACAGCCCGAGCATCCAGCTTTTCGAAAAGATCGAGGGCGATCATTTCACCATCCTCGGCCTGCCCTTGCTGCCGCTTTTGGCGGAGCTTCGCCGGCTTGGGGCCATCGACGGCTAAGCCTGTCATAACAGCGCAATGGAATGAAATCGAGAAGAGAAACGGATTTCGCGATGCGAGGAAAATTCCAGTGGTCGACCATCGCCCCTGACGCGGATTCCGCGCTTGGCAAACTATGCCCGCCGACAACGCTGTTTGCCAGCGACGCGTTGGAAGATCAAATGAGGACAACCGCGGTTGGTTTCCCAGGGGACCGAGAAAGCCCGCGCCTCTGGCAGAGGACGCGGGCCGATCGGAATCCCGATCTTCAATAGACGTCGGAGGGCGATGTCTGTCGCCGTGCTACAATAGTTAGAATTCTCTAATGTTCCACTGGCAGACGGAAACGAGGCAGCGTGCCAACGGGAGGCAGTGAAGGAACGTCGATCTTGCGCACCACCGCCACCTTCGCCATCTTCATGCCAATCCGCTTCGACAGACGAACGCCCCAGTCCTTCAGCGCCGACCACTTCTTCGTCCGGTGCATGAGCACGCTGGCCGCTTCATATAGATAAGGTCGCAAGAGCCGATCTCCCCAGCGTGAGACGCGACCGTTGATGTCCATTTCACCGGACTGCTTTCGTCGCGGTGTCAGGCCAGATAGGCACCTACGTTGGCGGCCGAGCGAAAGCGCGAGGGATCGTCGATCGCGTGTCGGGAGGTGAGCGTGGTCACCGCGCCGACGCCGGAACTTTCATCAGCCGGTGGTTTCATCGCCATAGGCAAGACACCGGACTAGACGATCGAGCTTTTCCTGCTCTCGACAGACCGGCTCGTGAATGGTCAGCAGAGGCTGGATAACCGGAATGTCCGTCGTCAGAGTTTTTGAGACAAATGGCGGCCTGAGCCCAATGGGGGAATGCAGTTCGTTTGAGTGCGGAGACATCATGCGGTGCTCACGCGAGGGTGATGCGTGTTGATGAAACCTCCCGCGACCACGTGCGTTACGTAAGTTCAGCCATCCGAGGCGCTCCTATGTACGATGCGTCGTTTTCCAAGCCAGTATCTGTTGCCACAGGCATAAGCGGCGACATCCGAAACCTGACCAACGTTCGACAAGCCTTTGACTTGCTCACTGATCAATGGCGCAACGGCGGAAGCCCCAACCATCGTGCTGCGCTACGCGCGTGTCGCCAGGCTTTGAATGGCGGCGTTTCTGCTGACGTCGCCAGAGATGCCTTTATCGAAGCAGCACGGGAAGCGCACATGTTGGTCGATTGAGTTGCGCGTCGGACAACAGACAACAGATAGAGTCGCTCAAGAGGGCGACTACGATTTTCCATTCGTCCGCTCGTCCAAGCCACCGTCACGCGCTAGCGAGGTCGCCATGAACGCCACCACCCGATTGCATGAACTTGGCCAAAGTCTTTGGTTGGACAACATCACCCGCGACCTGCTGAGTAGCGGCGCCCTTCAGCGTTATTGCTCCGAGTTTTCCGTGACGGGATTGACTTCGAATCCCACTATTTTCGATGAAGCCATTCGAAACAGCAAGGCGTACGACGATGCCCTTCACCAGAAAAGGAAGAAAGGGAAAATCGGCGAGGAGCTATTCTTCGAATTGGCGCTGGAAGACCTGACGCAAGCCGCAGCAATATTCCGTCCGGTTCACGAAGCGACAGACGGCGTCGATGGCTGGGTTTCCCTGGAAGTGTCGCCCTTGCTGGCTAACGATGCTGGCGCCACTGTCGAGGCCGCCAAGCGACTGTACGCGCAGGCGAACTGTTCCAATCTGTTCATCAAGATTCCTGGCACGCCCGCGGGCATCGAGGCGATCGAGGAATCGATCTTCTGCGGCGTGCCCGTGAACGTCACCCTGCTGTTTTCGCGCGAACAATATATCGCTGCGGCCGACGCGTACTACCGAGGCATCCAGCGCCGGATCAATGCCGGACTCGATCCGAAGATCGCTTCGGTCGCGTCGATATTCGTCAGCCGCTGGGACAAGGCGGTGATGAACAGGGTTGCCCCAGCATTGCGCAACCGTCTGGGCATCGCGATATCGGGACAAATTTATAAGGCATACCGTGAGCGGCTCGCCTCATCCGGATGGCGCAAGCTTGCCGATGCTGGCGCACTTCAGCGTCTGCTTTGGGCGAGCACGGGGACCAAGGATCCACAGCTTCCGCAATCCTATTACATCGAAGCGCTCGCGGCACCCGACACCATCAACACCATGCCGGAGAAGACGCTTGGTGCATTCGCGGTAAACGGTGCATTGAGAGGCCCCATGCGGGAGGATGGCGGCGATTGCGAAACCGTGCTTGCCGACTTCGCTAAGGCCGGCGTCGACACTGAGGTGCTTGCCGCCCAGCTCCAGCTGGAGGGAGCGCAGTCCTTCACGAAATCATGGAACGATCTCATGGCCGTCGTCGCGTCGAAGAGCGAGCAGCTACCTCGTTCTCGCGGTCCGGCGCTCGGGTCATGAGCGAGCCTCTTGCGGCCAGGACATTGCCGCTCACGGAACTTCCGGCCTGGAAGGCTCTGCAGACGCACCACCAGGAAGTACGCATGTTGCATCTGCGACAGCTCTTCGCGGACGATCCCCAGCGTGGCACGCAGTTCGCTGTCGAGGCATGCGGACTCTATCTGGACTACTCCAAAAACCGCATCACCGCTGAGACGATCCACCTTCTCATTCAACTTGCCGAGGCTTGCAAGTTGCGCGAGCGCACCGAGGCGATGTTCAACGGGCAGAAGATCAATGTGACGGAGCAGCGCGCGGTGCTTCATACGGCGCTGCGCGCGCCTATCGGCGAGCGTATTTTAGTCGATGGCGTCGACGTCGTTCCGGAAGTGCACGCGGTGCTCGGCAAGATGGCCGATTTCACGGACAAGATCCACAGCGGCGCATGGCGCGGCCATAGTGGTCTGCCGATCCGCAACGTCATCAATATCGGCATAGGCGGCTCTGACCTCGGGCCGGTCATGGCCTATGAAGCTTTGCGCCACTACAGCCGGCGCGACATGATTTTCCGATTCATCTCGAATGTCGACGGCACCGACTTCGTGGAAGCGACTCGGGATCTGAACCCCGAAGAAACGCTGTTCATCATCTGCTCGAAAACGTTCAAGACGCTGGAGACGCTGGCCAACGCCTATACCGCGCGTGAATGGGTGTTGCACACGCTGGGTGATGAGCACGCGGTAGCACGGCATTTTGTCGCCGTTTCGACCAATGTCGAAGGTGTAAAGGAGTTCGGCATCGACACCGAACAGATGTTCGGCATCTGGGACTGGGACGGCGGCCGCTACTCGATGGATTCAGCGATCGGCCTATCCACCATGCTCGCCATCGGGGCGCAAAATTTCCGGGCGATGCTGTCAGGCTTCCATGGCATGGACCAACATTTCCGCACCGCGCCGTACGCTCAGAACCTGCCAGTTCTGATGGGCTTGCTCGCGGTCTGGTACAACAATTTCTTCGAGGCGCAAACGGTCGCGGTACTGCCTTATGAGCAATATCTGAAACGCTTTCCTGCCTATCTCCAGCAACTTACGATGGAAAGCAATGGCAAGCACGTGACGCTTGGCGGCACGAACGTCGATTACCAAACAGGGCCGATCTATTGGGGGGAACCTGGCACCAATGGCCAGCACTCATTCTACCAACTGATTCATCAAGGCACCAAGCTGGTTCCATGCGACTTCATCGCGTTTTGTCAGTCATTGAATCCGCTGGGACGTCATCATGACCTCCTTATGGCAAATCTCTTCGCGCAGACCGAGGCGCTGGCTTTCGGTAAGACGGAAGAGGAGGTCAGAGCCCAAGGGACGCCGGAATGGTTGGTCCCGCACCGCACCTTCGAAGGTAACCGTCCCACCAACACCTTGCTTGCCGAGCGTTTGACACCAAAGGCTTTAGGCAGCCTGGTGGCGCTCTACGAGCACAGCGTCTTTACGCAAGGCATTATCTGGAACGTCGACTCGTTTGACCAATGGGGCGTTGAACTGGGCAAGGCACTGGCCCGGAAAACAATCCCGGAGCTGGAAACCTCCGAGGCTCCGAATCTTCGACATGACAGCTCGACCAACGCTTTGATCGAGCGCTATCGCCTCTTCCGATCAAGGGATTCCTAATGAAAAACGTGCCACTCGACCAGCTCAGCATCAACACGCTGCGAATGCTTTCCATCGATGCGGTCCAGAAAGCAAAATCCGGCCATCCCGGAACGCCGCTAGATGCCGCGCCGATGGCCTATTGCTTGTGGCAGCGCTTTCTACGCTATGACCCTTCCAATCCAGATTGGCCGAACCGCGACCGTTTCGTGCTGTCGGCCGGCCACGCCTGCGCACTGCTCTACAGCCTGCTTTACCTATGCGGCGTCAAGGCCAAGGGTCCGAGCTATCCGGCGGGCGACCGGCTTGCTGTGACGCTGGACGATTTGAAAACCTTTCGTCAGGCAGGCAGCCACTGCACGGGACATCCCGAATATGGCTGGACCTCTGGCGTGGAAACCACCACAGGGCCGCTCGGACAAGGTGCGGCAACAAGCGTTGGCATGGCAATTGCGGAACGCTGGCTGGCGGCGACCTATAATCGAACCGATTACGATCTGTTCTCGCACAACGTGTATGCGCTTTGCAGTGACGGCGACATGATGGAAGGGCTCAGCAACGAGGCGGCATCCCTGGCGGGACACCTCAAATTGTCGAACCTCTGCTGGATCTACGATGATAATCATATCACCATCGAGGGTCCGACTGGCCTTACATTCACCGAAGATGTGGCAACCCGGTTCGGCGCATACGGATGGCACGTCGAGCGGGTAAGCGATGCAAACGATCTGGTGTTGCTTGGCAACGCCTATCAGAACTTCATCGATACGCATGACCGCCCAACGCTCATCATTGTTCAAAGTCACATCGGTTATGGCGCGCCGCATAAGCACGACACAAACAAAGCTCACGGAGAGCCCCTGGGGGGCGAAGAAGTTCGGCTGACGAAGGAATTTTTCAGTTGGGACCCAGACGTCGATTTCAAGGTTCCGGAAGGCGTCGTGGCGCATTTTCATGCGCATATGGGCAAGCGCGGGAGAGGCGTTCATGCCGCCTGGCAGAAATTGTTTGCCGCTTACCGGACCCAATATCCCGACCTGGCCGCGCAGATCGATCAGATGCAGCGACGCGAAGTCCCATTAGGGTGGGATGCCGCCCTACCCGGTTTTGGAACCGATGCGAAAGGCATGGCAACGCGCGACTCATCCGGCCAGGTGTTGAACGCCATCGCGGCCCACCTGCCATGGCTGCTGGGTGGCGCGGCAGACCTTTCGCCATCAACCAAGACAAACCTCGAATTTGACTTCGCCGGTGACTTTCAGGCCCCTGGGGGTGAACAGGCAGTCAGCTATCGCGGGCGGAATTTCCACTTCGGCCTGCGTGAACATGCAATGTGCGCCATAGGCAATGGCATGAGCCTCTCGAAGCTGCGTCCGTTCGTTTCCAGCTTCCTGATTTTCACCGACTATTGCCGCGCGGCGCTGAGGCTGAGTTCGATGATGGAACTCCCCCTCATCTCCATCTGGACCCATGATTCCATCAGCCTCGGCGAGGACGGACCAACCCATCAGCCCATCGAGCAGCTTGCCTCATTTCGCGCCATGCCCGGCATGGTCGTGCTGCGTCCAGCAGACGCGAATGAAGTCGTGGAGGCATGGAAGGTAATCATGCATCTCAGGGACAGGCCTGTCTGCCTCGTGCTGACGCGACAGGCGGTGCCGACGCTCGATCGCTCGATATATGCAAACGCAGGCGGCGTGGCGCAGGGCGCCTATGTTCTTGCTGATGCTCTCGACGGCAAACCCGATGTGCTGCTGCTGGCGACCGGCAGCGAAGTCGCGCTTTGCGTGACGGCATACGAACAGCTGAAAGCTGAGGGCATCAAGGCACGCGTCATCAGCATGCCGTCATGGGAATTGTTCGAAAGCCAACCGAAGGACTATCGCGAGACGGTCCTGCCCCCGCTGTAACGGCTCGGGTGGCTGTTGAGGAAGCATCTGGTTTCGGATGGGAGCGCTATACGGGTTTCGACGG
>JBDSLV010000401.1:0-4020 GCA_039916205.1 Mesorhizobium sp.
TCAAGGAGCGCATCGTCGAATATCTCGCCGTGCAAAGCCGTCAGAAGAAGCTGAAGGGTCCGATCCTGTGCCTCGTTGGACCTCCCGGCGTCGGCAAGACCTCGCTCGGCAAGTCGATCGCCAAGGCGACTGGACGTGAGTTCATCCGCATGGCGCTGGGCGGCGTGCGCGACGAAGCCGAGATTCGCGGCCATCGCCGCACCTATATCGGCTCGATGCCCGGCAAGGTCATCCAGTCGATGAAGAAGGCGAAAAAGTCCAACCCGCTCTTCCTGCTCGATGAGATCGACAAGATGGGCCAGGATTTCCGTGGCGATCCGTCATCGGCGCTGCTCGAGGTGCTCGATCCGGAACAGAACTCGACGTTCATGGATCACTATCTCGAGGTCGAATACGATCTGTCGAGCGTGATGTTCGTGACGACGGCGAACACGCTGAACATTCCTGCGCCCTTGATGGACCGCATGGAAATCATCCGTATCGCCGGCTACACCGAGGACGAGAAGATCGAAATCGCCAAGCGGCATTTGATGCCGAAGGTGATCCGCGATCACGCGCTGCAGCCGAAGGAGTTTTCCGTCGGCGAGGACGCGATCCGCGCCATCGTCCAGACCTACACCCGTGAAGCGGGTGTCAGAAGCCTTGAGCGCGAGCTGATGAAGCTTGGGCGCAAGGCGGTGACCGAGATCCTGAAGACGAAGAAGAAGACGGTGAACATTACGGCGGCGAACCTCGCCGACTATCTCGGTGTTCAGCGCTATCGCTTCGGTCAGGTCGAGACTGACGATCAGGTCGGTGTCGTTACCGGTCTTGCCTGGACGGAAGTCGGCGGCGAGCTGCTGACGGTCGAAGGCGTCATGATGCCCGGCAAGGGCCGCATGACGGTGACCGGCAATCTGCGCGACGTGATGAAGGAATCGATCTCGGCGGCAGCCTCCTATGTCCGCTCGCGCGCCATCGATTTCGGCATCGAGCCGCCGCTGTTCGACAAGCGGGACATCCACGTGCACCTGCCTGAGGGCGCTACGCCGAAGGATGGTCCATCTGCTGGCGCTGCCATGGCTACGGCTATCGTGTCGGTTCTGACGGGTATTCCGGTCCGCGCCGATGTGGCGATGACTGGCGAGATAACGCTTCGCGGCCGCATCTTGCCGATCGGTGGCCTGAAGGAGAAGCTGCTTGCCGCACTGCGCGGCGGCATCAAGAAGGTGCTGATCCCGGAAGACAACGCCAAGGATCTGGCGGAAATTCCGGATAACGTGAAGAACGGTATGGAAATCATTCCGGTCTCGCGGGTTGGTGAAGTGTTGCGCCACGCCTTGGTGCGTATGCCAGAGCCGATTGAATGGGTCGAACCTGCCAATCCTCCGGCTTCCACGGACATCGCCGATGACGCTGGCAAGTCACTTTCGCATTAGTATTTGCTAATAGTGCAATGCACAAAGAGAGAGCCGGGCTTCGCGCCCGGCTTTTTCATGTGAAAAACCCCGGATTTCCGGGCTTTTTTCGCTTTTTTCTAAGCTTTGTGACTTGGTTGACGGAACGCTTCTTTCTAAAGTCCGTTTCCTGCCGGATGAGTCGTTGAGTTCCGGTTTTCTCATGGAAGGGAATTTTTATGAACAAGAACGAACTGGTGTCCGCTGTCGCCGACGCCGCGAGCATTTCGAAGGGTGACGCGCAGTCGGCTGTGGATGCGGTATTTTCCGTAATCACCGGCGAACTGAAAAAGGGCGGCGATGTCCGGCTTGTCGGCTTCGGAAATTTCAGCGTTTCAAAGCGTGCGGCATCGACTGGCCGCAACCCGCAGACCGGTGCGGAAGTGAAGATCCCGGCCCGCACCGTGCCGAAGTTCTCGGCCGGCAAGGGCCTCAAGGACGCGGTCAACTAAGACCAGTTCCTTTCAGAGACCAGAAAAGCCGGGCCTGCCCGGCTTTTCTTTTGCGCGTTTTTCAGTTGCTCCGGATCAAGCCGTCGGCGCGTCAGCGCGCATCAGCCCTTCCGTCTTCAGCTCGGCCCATAGCGCTGCAGGCAGGCTGCTGTCGAGCAGCGACCGGTTGCTTTCAACCTCGGCCGGCCGCTGGCCACCGGGGATTACCGAGACGACCGAGGGATGCAGCAGCGGAAATTGCAGGGCTGCCTCGATCAGCCGCACGCCATGGCGTTCGCAGACCGCCTCGATGCGTGCGACGCGGTCGAGGATCTCCTTGGGTGCTTCGGAATAATTGTAGTAGGCCCCTGGCTTAGGCCCGGTGGCGAGGATGCCGGAATTGTAAGGGCCGCCGAGAGTGATGCCGATGCCGCGAGCCTGGCAGAGCGGCAGGAAGGTGGCGAGCGCCTCCTGCTCCAGCAGCGTATAGCGGCCAGCAAGCAGGAACAGGTCAAAATCGCCGCGCTCGGCGAGGGTCTGGGCAACCTGCCATTCGTTGATACCGCCGCCAAAAGCCTTGATGACGCCCTGGTCGCGCAGCGCCAGAAGCCCGTAGTAGCCAGAGCGCATGAATTCCTCGATGCGCCGGTCGGAAGCCTCCTTGCTGCCATGGGTGAAGATATCGACGTCATGCACGTAAAGGATATCGATGCGGTCGACGCCAAGGCGCTCCAGCGAGGCTTCAAAGGAGCGCATGACACCATCATAGCTGTAGTCGAAAACCTCTTGCCGTGACGGCGTGTCGAAGAACTTGCCGATGCCTGTGCGCTGATCCGGCGCGCAGGCGCGCATCAGGCGGCCAATCTTGCTCGACAGCACATACTCATCGCGCTGCTTGGACCGCAGGAACGGGTTGAGCCGTGTCTCGGACAGGCCGAGGCCGTAGAGCGGCGCGGTGTCGAAGTAGCGGCAGCCGGTCCGCCAGGCGGCTTCCAGCGTGGCATTGGCGTCCTCGTCCGAGAGGGCGCGGTAAAGGTTGCCCAGTGGCGCGGTGCCGAAGCCGAGCTCGGTAAAGGTGATGCCACCATTGCCGATGCGGTCGAAATGCCGTGTCTTCATGTCCTGCTGTTTCCTGGCTGATTTGTCTGACATGACACTATCATGCCCGTGGCCCTTCAAAAGCACCGTAGGGCGTTGGACACGCATTTTCGCGGTGATAGCATGAACAAAATCAAGCTGATCGTGAGAGCACGAGCGGCATTGTCCCGAGGATTTTGAGGCTGGTTCGCGCGTGAGCAGTACCGACGACAACCCGTTCGCGATCGCCCTGGGCGAGCTTGGCCACGTCCTGGCAGGAATAGACGAAGGCGCCATCGATGCCGCCTGCGCCATGCTAGCCGGCGCGAAGCAGATCGTCGCCTATGGCTGCGGCCGTGAAGCCTTGCAGGTCAAGGGTTTCGCCATGCGTATCTACCATCTCGGCCTGCCGGTCTCTATGGTCGGCGACATGACCACGCCGCCGCTGGGGCCGGGTGATGTCTTCCTGGTCAGTTCCGGGCCGGGCGAGACCTCGACCGTACTGACCCTGATGCAGGTCGCGCACGACGCTGGCGCCGCCAGCCTGCTGCTGACTGCCCAGGCTGAAGCCAGCGCGGCAACGCTTGCCGATTTCACGCTGCTCATTCCAGCGCAGACCATGGCTGATGATCAGGGCGCGCAACGGACTTCCGTATTGCCTATGGGTTCGGTGTTCGAAGGCGCATTGTTCCTGCTCTTCGAAGTGATGGTGCTGAAGCTCAAGTCCCTGACCGGAGCGTCGCCCGAAGCCATGCGCGCCCGTCACACCAACATGGAGTAGGCGCCGATGCGCTACGAACTCATGCTGCCGCACCAGATCCGCAAGGCGATCGCCGAGAACCGGCCGGTCGTCCTGCCGCTTGGCGTGCTGGAATACCATGGCGAGCACATGGCTGTCGGCATGGACACGCTGGCCGTCATCAAGACGCTGGAGCTGTTCGAGAAGGAGAGGGACATCGTCATCCTGCCGTCCTTCTACTACGGCGCGGCAAGCTACGCGGTGGCGCCACCGGAAGGCAGTGGCTCGGTGCAGGTTGGCGGCCATGCGCTGGCGCCCTTCGCGGAGGAACTTTTCC
>JBDSLV010000402.1:0-12831 GCA_039916205.1 Mesorhizobium sp.
GCGGAGCAGGCCGGCCGCACCCAATCGGCTGTCTCGATGCAGATGAAGAAGCTCGAAGGCCTGGTCGGCGACAGTCTGTTCGAGCGTGGTTCGCGCGGCGTGGCGCTGACACGGCGTGGCGGCGAGCTGATCGTCAATGCCCGCCGCATCGTGTCCTTGCTGGACGAGACGGCGGCCTCGATGGCGGCAGCGCCGCTTGGCGGGCCGGTGCGCATCGGCATTCCGGAGGAATATGGCCACGCCATCCTGTCGCGCGCGCTGGGCGCCTTTTCCAAACGCCACGCCAAGGTCGAGGTGACAGTCCGCTACGCCCATTCGGGCGCACAGATAGCAGCGCTCGCCGCTGACGAGCTCGACCTCGCCGTGGTGTTCGAGTGGCAGGATATTTCCGGCGGCGAGGTGCTGATGCACGATCCGACGGTTTGGGTCACCTCGAGCCTGCATCACATGCACGAGGAGCGGCCGGTGCCGATCGCGCTCTACAACCGCGCCGGCTGGTGCAAGGACTTTGCCATCAAATCGCTGGAGCAACGCGGTCTTGCCTACCGTGTCGCCTATACCAGCGACACGACCGGTGGCCTGAAGCTTGCCGTGACCTCAGGCCTGGCGATCGCGCCGATCTCGCGCAGCAACATTCCGACCGGATGCCGGGAACTGGCCGCCGCCGACGGCTTTGGCGACATCGATGCCTCGAATGTCGTGATGCATCGCAACCCTAACGCATCAGGCGAGGCGATCGACGGCATGCAAGAGGCGATCCGCGAGGCGTTCATCGGCGGGCCAGGCGTTTAGCCGAGCCTTGGAGTCATAATATCCGCAGGATGGACGTGATGGTATCGCCGCCGTTTGAAGGCTTTGAAGACCGCTATTTCAATTCCAGCAGCCGTTCGAGATAGCTGCGCTCGATATCGGGGCTCAGCGCATTGCCGAGCCGCTTGCGGATTGCTTCGAGAATCTGGCGGGCGCGCTGCACGTCGATCTCGTCCGGCACCTTTACCGAATCGCCGAAATCGGGGCCTTGGCTGGCGCGCGGCCGGCCAAGCGGATCGCGATCGGCATCCTGCTGGCGACCGCCTTCCTGGCTGCCGCCCTGGTCGCCCTGCATGGCCTGCAATTGCTTCATCATGTCCTTGGCGCCGTTGCGCAGTGCTTCCAGCGCCCGGCCCTGATGGCCGACGGCCTGGTCGCCTTCGCCCTCGCCGAGTGCCTGTTCAGCATTGCCCATGGATTTGCCGGCCTGGCCAAAGCCTTCATTCGGCTCGAGCCCCATGCCCTCAAGGCTCTTCTTCAGCTTGTCGAGCTCGCTCTGCAACTGGCCCTGGCCTTCCTGCAACTGCTTCATCGCCTCGGCGAATTCCTGCGGCGTCATCGGCTTCGGCTGGGCGAGCGGATCGCGGTCCTGGCCCGTTCCGGGCTTGTCGCGATCCTGACCGCCACTGCCAAGTTGCTCGTCGCGGTTCTGGCCGCGCTGGCGCTCGCCGCGCTGCATCTGATCCATGCGGAACGTGTCGTTCATCATCTCCTGCTGGCGGCGCATGATCTCGCCCAGCTTGTCCATCTGCTGCTTCATCTCGCTGTCTTGCTGGCCACCTTGCTGCTCGCGGCCCGCCTGGAGATTGTTCATCATGTCCTGCAGCTGCGACAGAAGTTGCTGCGCCTTGTCGCGATCACCGGACTTCGCCAGGTTCTCGATCTGGTCCATCATGCGGTCGATGTCGCTCTGGCGCAGTTCCTGGCCGTTCTGCTGCATCTGCGGCGCCTTGGGATCCTGCTTGGCGCGCTCGGCGAATTCCTGCAGGAACTGGTTCATCGCCTCGCGCAGTTCCTTCATTGCCTTTTCGATTTCGGCGTCGCTGGCGCCGTTCTTGATGGCATCCTGCAATGCCTGCTGTGCCTGGCGCAGCCGCTTTTCGGCCGCCGACAGATTGCCCTCCTCGATGCCGAGCGCGATCTCCCAGAGGTAGGACACTTCGCTGCGCAACTGGTCGTCGCTCTCGGCCATCTTCAGCCGGCTGCGGGCGCTCATGATGGCGAGATAGTGAGACATGTTGTCGAATGTATCTTCGGGCCGCAGCGTGATGGCGTCGATCAAGTCGAGCACGCGTGGCTTGGCATTGGCGTCGAGCGCCAGCAGGCGGCGCTGTTCGATCACCGCCCGTGCCAGCGGATTGGCGAATGGCCGCTGCGGCATCAGCAAGGTCTTGGTCTCGCTGGTAGCCGTGTGGCCAGCATCGTCGGTGGCGACAAGCCTCAGCTTGATATTGGCGCCGGCCCAGACATGCTCGGTCAGGTCCTTCGAGGTCTTGGCCGCATTGGTCTTGCCGCCCCGGCGCGGCAGCGACAAAGTCATATCAGGCGGGCCATAGAGCGGACGCGCACCGGAAGCCTGCGGATCGGCCAGCGCGAAAACCGCCTTCGCGGTCGCGGCGCCATAGTCGTCGTCGATCTGGTAATTGAGTTCGAAGGCACCGTTTGCGGCGCGCTTCGGTTCGCCGACAAAGCGGATTTGAGGCGCCTTGTCCGGCACCACGGCGAAGGCCCAGCGGCCAAGCTCGTCCTCACCTGACTTCAGCGTCAGCGTGCCGTCGCCGGTCAGCTTGCCGGTGAACTGGCGCACCTTGGAGGGCGTCGCCGAACTCGTCGTCGGTTTGGCCGTGGCGGTTGTTTGCGGGCCTGCGGGGTCGATGGCGCGGTCGTTGCCGCTCTTGTCGGCGTAAACAAGCGTTTCCTCGCCGGAACCGCCGGTGACCCGCAGCGAGACATCGCTGCCTTCAGGCACGGAGAAAGCCGGCGTCGCCTGGTTGGCGTCGGTGGCTCTCAAGACCGGGGCGGTCAGGAAGATCGGTGGTTTGCCGGTGTAGGCCGGCGGTGTCACCCAGGCGTCGATGCGTGGCGGCAAGGTGTCGCGTGCGCCATGGGCGCTGAAACCGTCTGTAATCCTGCCGCCCGCCGGTCCGAAGGAGAAGGCAAAGGCGGTGACCAGCAAGAGCGCTGCCACGGCGCGCAGCCCCCAGGGGTCGCGTTCCGGCACGCGCGTGCGCGGCCGGTCGGCGCCGAGGCTGCCGAGCTTCGCAGCCATGCGTTTTTGATGTTCGCGCCAAAGCGCCCGCGAAAAGCCGCTTTCCTTACCGCTGGGCCGGTCGGTCTGCGCCAGCACCGGGCTGTGCTGCAAATCATTGGCGGCTTCGATGCGGCGATCGATCTCGGCCGCGTCCGGCATGCGGAAGAAGCGCAGCGGATAGAGTGCAGCCAAAGCGGCGAGGCCGAACGCCGCGACAAGCCCGATGCGCGGCACATCCGGCAGCCGTGCGAAAAGCCCGAGCCAGGAGACGCTGACAAAGAGGCTGGCCACGATGACAAGCGGCAAGAGCAGCGGCCAACCGCGCTCGACGATCATGACGGCCCGCGTCGCCAGCCGGCTCAAGGCCAGACGTGCGGCAAGAGCGCGGTCGTCGTTGATGGTGGGTCGTTCCGTCATCGGCCTTCCGGGGCGGGCAGGATAGCCCGAACCTCACGACTCGAAGAATACCAGCAAACACGGCAAAGGCGAGGCAGTTCGAAAAAACGTGAAGCCGGTCAAGATGGTTTCAAGCAGAGCGATTGTTTCAATCAGAACGTAGCAGGGTTCGCATTCGCTCCGCAAACCAGCACCGCCACCCGTTCGCCCGGTGCCGGCACATAGCGGCCCGACAGCACTGCCGCGAAGGCTGCCGCGCCACCCGGCTCGGAGATGATCCGCACCCGGTTCCACAGCGCTTTCTGGGCAGCAATGATGTCGTCGTCGCTGACCAGGATCGAACGTTCGACAAAGGCCTCGGCGATCGGGAACATCATTTCGCCGACGCGCTTGGGTGCCAATGAATCGGCGGCAATCCCTTCAGCTGGCGCGTCGACCGGATGGCCGGCCTCGAGGGCGCGGTAAAGAGTCGGTGCGCCTTCCGGCTCGATGGCGAGGATGCGGATGCGGCCAGCGAACCAGGCGGCGATGCCGCCGATCAAGCCGCCGCCGCCAACGGCCACCAAGAGCGTGTCGATGTCGGGCAGGTCGGCTTCGATCTCAAGGCCGAGCGTGCCTTGGCCGACCAGCGTTTCCTCCTGGTTGAAGGCGTGAACCTGCAGCGCGCCGGATTTCTCGGCGAAGCTCTCGCTGGCGGCCAGCGCCTCGGCATAGCGGGCGCCACCGACGATCAGTTCGGCGCCATAGCCACGGATACGTTCCAGCTTGGCCGGCGGGCTTACCTCGGGAACGAAGATCGTCGCCTTGTGGCCAAGCCGCATGGCGGCATAGGCGACGGCGGCACCATGGTTGCCGCCCGACGCGGCGACGACACCAGCCTTGGGCACCGGCCTTTCCAGAAGGTTGGTGAAGGCGCCGCGCGCCTTGAACGAGCCGGAATGCTGCAGGCATTCGAGCTTCAGGTCGACGGCCAGCGGCGGGCGATCGAAATCGGCCATGTCGACGCGCAGCACCGGCGTGTGCCTGATATACGGGCGGATGCGCGGTTCCATGGCGGCAATGCGTTCGCGTGTGACGATGCTGCCCTGCGACATGGAGATCTCCTCGGGATTGACAGTAATTAGTAACTTGGCAAAATGGCTAAATGCAAGAGGTTGATGTCTTCAAAGCGATTGCCAATGAGCGCAGGCTGCAGATCCTCGACTGGCTGAAGGATCCGTGTGCGCATTTCCCGGTCCAGGCGGATGGCGATCTGGTCGAGGACGGCGTTTGCGCACTGCTGATCGCCGAAAAGCTCGGCGTTACCCAGGCGACGCTCTCAGAGCATATGCGTGTGCTCACGCAGGCTCGCCTGCTGCGAACCAAGCGCATCAAGCAATGGACATTCTACCGCCGCGACGAGGACGGGATCGCCGACACAAGAGCGCTCATCCAGAGCAGGCTGTAGCAGCGGCTTCTATGCCAGCCAGTCGGGGACCGAATCCAGTCCGATCAGGTCGTCATAGGTCAGGCGCGGGCGCACGACATGGAAGCGGTCGCCGTCGACCAGCACTTCCGGCACCAGCAGGCGCGTGTTGTAAGTCCCGGCCTGGACCGCGCCATAGGCGCCCGCGGTGGCGACGGCGATGAGGTCGCCAGCCTTCAGCCTGGGCAGGTCACGGTCGAGGCCGATATAATCGCCGGTCTCGCAGACCTGGCCGACGACATCGACCATCATGCGCGGCGCGGCCGCGGGCTGCTGCAGCACCGGGCGGATGTCGTGGAAGGCATCGTAGAGCGTCGGCCGGATGAGGTCGTTCATGGCGGCGTCGACAACGAGGAAATTCTTGGCGTCGCCTTCTTTCACGAAGATCACTTCCGAGACCAGAATACCGGCATTGCCGACGATCAGCCGGCCCGGCTCGAACATCACCTTGAGCCCGAGCGCGGTGACGTGCTTCTTGACGATCCGCGCATAGGCGTCCGGCAAGGGCGGCGGATTGTTGTCGACGCGGTAGGGAATGCCGAGGCCGCCGCCAAGATCGACATGGTCGATGGCATGGCCATCCGCGCGCAGCGCGCCGACCAGTTCCACCAGCAAGGCAAAAGCATCGTCGAAGGGCTGCAACTCGGTGATCTGGCTGCCGATATGCGTATCGATGCCGGTGATCCTGATGCCAGGGAGCAGTGCCGCGCGGGCATAGATCTGCCGCGCCTTCTGCCAGGGAACGCCGAACTTGTTTTCTGCCTTGCCGGTCGAGATCTTCTTGTGGGTCTTGGCGTCGACATCCGGATTGATGCGCAGCGAGATCGGCGCCACCTTGCCGAGCGCCGCGGCGCGCGCCGAAAGCAGTTCGAGTTCAGGCTCGGACTCGACGTTGAAGCAGAGAATGCCGGCGTTGAGCGCGAAATCCATTTCGCGCGCCGTCTTGCCGACGCCGGAGAACAGGATCTTGTTGGCAGGAATGCCGGCGGCAAGCGCCCGGCGCAATTCGCCTTCCGAGACCACGTCGGCACCGGCGCCCTGCCTGGCCAGGGTCCTGAGCACAGCCTGGTTGGAATTCGCCTTCATGGCGTAGCAGACCAGCGTATCAAGCCCGGTAAAAGCCTCGGCGAATACGCGGTAGTGCCTGGTCAGCGTTGCCGTCGAATAGCAGTAGAAGGGCGTACTGACGCTGGCTGCGATATCAGGTATCGCCACATCCTCGGCATGCAGCACGCCGTCGCGGTAGTCGAAATGGTTCACGGGAGCGGTTCCGGAAAGTTGGAGCACGGTGAGATCGGGTTCAGAGGACCGAACCCAGTCTCGTCAGCCTAGATCAGCGGGTCGAGAAGGAACTTCTTGTCCTCGACCGGTTTCTCCGGCTCCGGCGGCACTGGCTGGTGGGCTTTCGAGGCGTCCTTGCGCGCTTGCACGGCAGCCTCGTAGGGCGTGTCGAGCGCACCCCTTCTGCCGCAGGCCGAGACGGCCACAATCGCCGCCAGCAGCGTCAGCGTCACCAAAATCCTGCTTCCGGTCATCGATCCATCCGTCCGAAACTTTTGTCCGCCGCCGCTTTTAGCCGAGTTCTCGGTGCATTGCACCCCGGCATTAGGCCTTGGCCAGCCGCTTTTTCCAATAGCGGATCTGCTTCCTGACTTCCGATGGCGCGGTGCCGCCGAAACTCACCCGGCTCTTCACCGAATTCTGCACCGCCAGCACCGAAAAAATGTCGGCGGTGATGCCGGGATTGATCGACTGCAGGTCCTCCAGCGAAAGCTTCTCAAGGCCGACTTTTTTCCCTTCGGCCAGAGCCACGGCGCGGCCGGTGACATGGTGGGCTTCACGGAACGGCAGGCCGAGCGTGCGCACCAGCCAGTCGGCAAGGTCGGTCGCGGTCGCGTAACCGGAACCGGCGGCCTTCTTCATCGCGGCAGCGTTGATCGTCATGTCCGAGACCATGCCGGTCATCGCCGCCAGCATCAGGTCAAGTGTCTCGGCTGCGTCGAATACCGATTCCTTGTCTTCCTGCATGTCCTTGCCATAGGTCAGCGGCATGCCCTTCATCACCGTCAGCAGGCCGACCAGATGACCGTTGACGCGTCCGGTCTTGCCGCGCACCAGTTCGGCGGCGTCGGGATTTTTCTTCTGCGGCATGATCGACGAGCCGGTGGAAAAGCTGTCCGACAGCCTGACGAAGCCGAATTGCGGCGTCGACCAGATGATGATCTCCTCGGCCAGCCGCGACAGATGCGTGGCGCAGATCGCGGCCATGGCCAGGAACTCCAGCGCGAAGTCGCGGTCGGAGACACTGTCCAGCGAATTGCGCATCGGCTCGCGGAAGCCAAGCGCCTTGGCCGTCAGGTGGCGATCGATCGGGAAGCTGGTGCCGGCAAGAGCGGCCGCACCCAGCGGGCTCTCATCCATGCGTTCGATGGCATCGCGGACACGCGACAGATCGCGGCCGAACATCTCGACATAGGCCATGCAGTGATGGCCGAAGGTGACGGGCTGTGCCGTTTGCATATGGGTGAAGCCCGGCATCACGGTTGCCGCATGTTCCTCAGCCCGCTCCAGGAACGCCGCGATCAGTCCCTTCAGCGCCTCGGCAACGCGGAAGCACTCGTCCTTGACCCAGAGCCTCAGGTCGACAGCGACCTGGTCGTTGCGCGAGCGGGCAGTGTGTAGCCGGCCTGCGGCCGGACCGATCAGGTCGGCCAGACGGGCCTCGACATTCATGTGGATGTCTTCGAGCCTGGTCGAGAATTCGAAGGTGCCGGCCTCGATCTCTTTCAAAATCGTGTTCAGCCCGTGAGCGATTTTTTCTTGATCGGCCGCCGAAATAATGCCCGTTTGCGCCAACATCTCGCTGTGGGCGACCGAGCCGCGGATGTCCTGCGCGTAAAGTTTGCGGTCGAACGAGATCGACGCGTTGATCGCTTCCATGATCGCGGCCGGACCCGAGGCAAAACGTCCGCCCCACATCTGGTTGCTGGCCTTCTTGTCGCTCATCGCTATAACCCGTATTTCGGAGCAGTTTTAAAGAACATGGCAGACGGTAATCGATTTTTCCCGGCCCCGCGCCTCATCCTTGCCGCCCTGGTGGCAGGTGTGCTGGCTGGCGCGGTCGCGGTATATGTCAGCGAGAGCCGGTCTGGCAACAACGCGCCTGCCTCGGTGGCGGTCGGCGACAGCAAGGACGATGTCGCCTGTGCCGCCAAGAGCGACCGTGCCAAGAAGATCGCGGCGTCGGCCACCGGCGAGGTTGCGGCACTTTTGCCGGCCGATCCGCCACAATCCCTCAGGAGTCTCGCCTTCAACAGCCCGGACGGCAAGCCGATGACGCTTGCCGACCATGCCGGAAAGACGGTGCTGCTCAATCTGTGGGCGACATGGTGCGCGCCGTGCCGTGCTGAAATGCCGGCGCTCGATGCGCTGCAGAAGGAAAAGGGCAGCGACGCCTTTGAGGTCGTTGCGGTCAATGTCGATGCCGGTGACGACGTCAAGCCAAAGAAGTTCCTCAAGGATACAGGCGTCGAGGCGCTTGACTACTACTGGGACTCGACCCTGGCGCTGTTCAACAACCTCAAGACACGCGGCCTGGCGCTTGGTTTGCCCGTCACCATGCTGGTCGACGGCGAGGGCTGCCTGATCGCCCATATGAATGGTCCGGCCGAATGGGCCGGGCCGGACGCCAAGCGGCTGGTCGAGGCCGCGCTGAAACCGGAAGGCCTCTAGGCCCGCTTCACACCAAGCTCAGGCGGGGGTGCGAAGGCCAGAACGCTTTTGCCACGGTGGCTGGAGCCATTGCCGGCCGCGGGTTCATCGACGCCGGTCAGTTCGCTGAACTCGCTGATCGGCCCTGGCCTGCCGATGTAGTAACCCTGGCCGATCTCGCAGGCCTCGGCGTCGAGGAATTTCAGCTCGCCAAGCGTCTCGACCCCTTCCGCCAGAACCGGCAGGCCGAGGCCGCGTCCGAGCCCCAGCACGGCGCGAACGATCGCCGCGACCTGGCCGTTCTTGTCGACGGATTTGATGAATGAGCCGTCGATCTTGATCTTGTCGAAGGGAAAGGCGCGCAGGTTGGAGAGTGAGGAGTAGCCGGTGCCGAAATCGTCCATGGCCACGCGGACGCCCAAGGACTTGACCTGCCGCAAGGTGGCCAGCGCACGCGGCATATCCTTCACAAGCGCGGTCTCGGTGATCTCGAGTTCCAGCCTGCCTGGCGCCAGGCCGGAGTTCATCAGTGTTTCGTGGACCTTGCGGCTGAAATTCGGATTGTGGAGCTGCACCGCCGAGACATTGACGGCTATCGTCAGCGGGTTTTCCCAGCGGGCGGCTTCCTCGCAGGCCGCCGTCAGCACCCAATCGCCGATCTGGGCAATGGCGCCGCTGTCTTCCGCCACTGGGATGAATACCCCTGGGGACACGTCGCCACGAACCGGATGCCGCCATCGGATCAAGGCCTCGAAGCCAACCATCCTGCCGCTGCTGATCTCCTTCTGCGGCTGGTAGACGAGATAGAATTCCTTGCGCGCGACAGCCTGGCGCAGCTCGTGCTCCATAACCCGCTTGTCACGGGCCTCCGCGCCCATCGAGGCTTCGAAGTAGCGATATGTGTCCCGGCCTTCGGTCTTGGCGCGGTAGAGCGCGGTGTCGGCATGACTGATCAGGCTGGCCGGGTCGTCGGCGTCCGATGGATAGAGCGCAATGCCTATGCTGGCCGACACAAGGCCGCCGCCGACCGACAGCCTGTTTTCCTCGCGCATTGTGGTCAGTATGGCGTCGGCGATGCGGCCGGCCGCCAACGGATCCGGCAGGTTCGGTGCGATGATGGCGAATTCGTCGCCACCCAGCCGCGCAACCATCTGCCCTGGACGAAGGACGCCGGCGGCGCAATGGGCAACCTTCTGCAGCATGGCGTCACCCGCACCATGCCCATAGAGATCGTTGACCTCCTTGAACCGGTCGAGATCGAGCAGCAGAAGCGCAAGGTGGCCGTCTTTCCCCGATCGGCCCATCGCGGCGATTTCAGCTTCGAGCCGGCCGGAAAAGCTGCGGCGGTTGGCAAGTCCGGTCAAGGGGTCGAAATGGGCAAGGCGCAGGATCTCCTGTTCCGCCTTCTTGCGCTCGCGGATGTCGCGGACGGCGATCACATTGTGAGGCTTGCCGCAGTAGTCGATGCTCCTGGCGATCAGCTCGACAGGAATGCTCGTGCCATCACGCGCCTGCAATTCGGCTTCGCGCGGCTCCTCGCCAAAGCTGGACATGTCGGACGCGACGCGCTCGTCGAAGAGGCCGCCAAGCTGCATGCCGTTCAGGATCCCGGTGGCCATGCCGGTCAGCTTCGCCATGCTTTCGTTGGCGCTGACGATGCGGCTGCCGTCGCAGACGATCAGCCCCTCCACGGCAGCGTTGGCCAGACCATGCATGCGGTCGACCTCAAGCTTCTGCCGGCGGAAGCGCAGATCGATCCAGAGTGCCGAGCCAGAAAGGATGAGGATCACCAGGCTGGCGACCGCCACGGCGAAGGCCTGCGACGTGGGCTCGATCGTATATTGCGATATTTCTATCGAGGAATCGGGGAAGATCGATACCGCGCCCATGCCGATGAAATGCAAGGTGCAGATTGCCAGCGTCAACAGCACCGCGCCGCCCAGCGTCGCGGGCAAGGATGGACGGCGCAGGACAACAACAAGCGCCAGAGCGGCAAGCACAACCCCCGCCAGCAAGGATATCGCCACCAGCAGCAGGTTCCATTCGATCCGGCCCTGCACCTCGAAAGCCGCCATGCCGACATAGTGCATGGTGGCAATGCCACCACCCAGGATGGCACCACCGACGAGATAATGGTCGAGCCCACCGCGCAAAGTGGCTACCCACATACCAACGGCGGTCAAGACAACGGCGGCCGTGAGCGAAAGAACGGAGAGTTCCGGATTGTACGCGTTTGGAATTCCCGGTGTAAACGCCAGCATGGCGATGAAATGGGTCGCCCAGATACCAAATCCCGTCGAGGCCGCGGCAATCATCAGCCAGGTGAGCCGGTTTCTGCTTGTTGAATTGGCGACATGGTGAAGAAGATTGACGGCAGAAAAAGAAGAAATCGCGCAGATCAGCGCGGCGAGTGCCACCAGTCTCAGATCGTGTTGGTGGACGATGCAATTATAGACCGTCAGCATCTTGTTTCACCGAATCTATGGAAAATAGACAAAGAAACATGATTCATTAGTGCTTGGTCATTGAAAGATCGATTAAGTGTCTCTGCAACCATAGCGTGCCGTTCCGGCGCAAGCAGGCGGGAGATCAGGACTCTTTGGGGGAAATCGCCCGGTCAAGGCTAAGTCGCGGCGTCGGCGGCATCGTCGTCACGATGGCATCCGGATGATGCAGCCGCTCGACATTCCAGGCCACGACTTTCAGTGTTTCGCCGATGTTCTCCCGTGAGGTCCGATTTCTGGCCAAGGGCAGGAATGGCCGCGGCGTGGCGCGGATGCGTGGCGCTGTGGCGGGGTCCGTCGCGCATCGTGTCCCGGCTAATGACCGGGGCATGCACCAGGCGCGCCACCATCATTCGTCCCGCCATTTCGGCTCGATATCCAAGGCAGTTCTGCCTGGTCTTTACGCCACGGTACGGCGCCCTAGGTACTTGGAGCGCTGCCATGACGGTTTCATTTCATGTGGCGCGAGAGCTACCCGGGAGGAGGAACTCGCCCGTCCGCAGGGCGAAAAAGGCACAACATAACTGTCACATACTTTCTCTAAGAGGCGGTCGGAGACCTCCGCAACGATCCTTGAAACGAACCACTCAACAGGGAATGAGATTGATGTCGATGATCAAGAACGGCCTGGCGGCCATAGCCGCCGGCACAATCAGCGTTGCCATGGCGCTGCCAGCTGCTGCCGAGCCCACCAAGTTTGATTTCTGGTTCGGCCTTTCAGGCGACCTCGCGCGTGTCGTCGACACGATGTGCAAGAACTTCAACGAGTCGCAGAAGGACTACGAAGTCGTCTGCACCAGCCAGGGCAACTACGACGCGACGCTGCAGAACACCATCGCCGCCTTCCGCGCCGGCAAGCAGCCCGCCATCGTCCAGGTCTATGATGTCGGCACCGCCACCATGATGCTTTCGGGCGCCTACAAGCCGGCCGACAAGCTGATGGAAGAGAACGGCTACAAGATCGACTACGCCGACTATTTCCCCGGCATCGCACGCTACTACGCGACATCAAAGGGCGAGATGCTGTCGTTCCCGTTCAACTCCTCGACGGCCTTGATGTACTGGAACAAGGACGCCTTCGCCAAGATCGGCAAGACCGAAGCCCCCAAGACCTGGGAAGACGTCGGCGCCGACCTGCAGGCGATGAAGGACGCCGGCTACGAATGCCCGATGGCAATCAACATCTCGGCCAACGAAAGCTGGCAGCTGATGGAGCAGTTCTCGGCCATCCACAACCAGCCGATCGCCACCAAGAACAACGGCTATGACGGCCTCGATGCCCGCCTCGACGTCAACAAGACCAAGTTCGTCCAGTATGTCGGCGACCTCAAGAAGTGGTACGATGCCGGTCTGATCAAGATCAAGTCCAAGGATCTCGGCCAGGACATGGTTCAGTCCTTCGCTTCCGGCACCTGCCAGATCATCATGACCTCGGTCGGCGATCACGGCACGGTCGGCAAGACGCAGAAGGAAGGCATGAATTGGGGCGTCGCGGAACTGCCGGCCTATGCCGGAACCGAGCGCAAGAATTCACTCGTCGGCGGCGCTTCGCTGTGGGTTCTCTCGGGCAAGTCGGCGGAAGAATACAAGGGCGCCGCGGCGTTCCTCAACTTCATCCACGACCCCAAGACCGCGCTGTTCTGGTCGTCCAACACCGGTTACATCCCGGTGACGAAGTCGGGCTTCGACTACAT